>JBOHGT010000302.1:0-4407 GCA_050700385.1 Pseudonocardiaceae bacterium
GTCCGTAGCGCGCGGAGAGAACGAAGATTCGGTTTCTCAGCGATGGGTGGGCGTGAACCCGGTCGCGGAGCTGAGGCACGCAACCACCCTCGTACAGGTCCAGAGCGGCATACTCGCCCCGCCCGGCCTTACGGTGGGAACAGCCGACGATGATCGCGTTCACACTGCGCCGCCGCTCGCGCGATGGTCGTCAGGGTGGGCGCTGGCGCCGTCGAAGCTGGCTAACCACCTCTGCGCGACAGCGGTCGGCGTGAACGGCGCCGCGCGTCGCGGTCCTTCGGTGGCGGCTGCGTGGTAGACGTCCGCATCAGCTAAGAGCCGCTCGGCGGCCAGCCACAGGCCGCGAGGGCCGTCTGCCGTAGGCACGAGAACGCCGGCGCCCTGCACGAGGGCCGGCAGATTTCCCACGGCGAAGGCGACAACCGGCGTGCCGACACTGAGCGCTTCGAGAGCGACCAGTCCGAAGCTCTCGGCGAGCGACGGGACGATAACCACCGCAGCGTCGGCGAGGAAAGGGTGGACCTGGGCCCACCGCCGAGGTGGAACGATCCGTACCACTGGTGATCTGCCCGCAGTCGAGTGATAGGAGCGCCACAGGTCGGCATGCATACCGGGGTAATACTCGAAACCGGCTTCGGCGAGCGCTGGCTCGATCGGCCGCTGCCACCAGGTGGGGACCTGTTCGAGAAGCGGCAGGACCCCTTTGTCCGGTGCAAGCCGGGCCAGAACACGGACTGGGCCGCTGCTGCGTAGGACCTCGCGGGCGTCTCGCGGCGGCGCGGTGGCCGGTGAGCCGGCGTGGAGCAGCGCGTTCGGTACGACACGCCACCGCCCAGCAGCAAGACCGTGTTCCACCGCCTGCTCGATCACCGTTTCGCTGGGTGCGAGGACGACGTGCGGCTTCCGTCGCAGGGCGGCACAGATCTGCGGTTCACAGCCGGTCAGCACGTGCACCATGAGCCCCGTCCGAGGAGCGTCGGGCCGTCCGAGGAGCCCGAGCCCCCACAGCGCGTCCATCCAGCAGACGATGTCGAAACGCCGCTGGTGGGCGATGGTGTCGAGTTCGCCAGCCAGCCCGGACGCTCCCGCGAGCGCGACGCCGAAGGAGTCCGGGTGGAGCAACGGGGGCAGTTGCAGGCTGCGCAGCCGTACGACCCGAGCGTCGTCAGGGTACCGTGTCGGCCCAGCGGCGATGATGCTGACGTCCTGGCCCAATGTCTCCAGACCATCGGCAAGAGCGGCAATGCTGCGTTCGATCCCGGCTGGCTCGTCGAGCCGGTAGGGGGCGAACACCAGCCCGATCCGCTGGCGCGACCGGTCCGCAATCTGGGGTGTCATAGATCGCGGACCACTCTGACTCCTATGCTCCTCGATGCGAGTTCGTGAGGCGCGGCGTTGCGGAACTTTCCGCGAGCGTAGAGCGGCAGCGAATTGTAGGAGCCGCCACGAATGATCGATCCGTTGCCGATGACCTGGGTAGAGGTCCATTCCCACACGTTGCCCGCGACATCGTGGAGGCCGTCCGGGGTAGCGCCGGCTGGATGAAGATTTACTGAAGTGGGTTGGCCACGACAGGAGCCTCGGAGGTTCGCCCGCGCCGGTGTCCACTCCTCGTCGCCCCAGGGGTAGCGACGATGGGAGGGGCCGATCGCCATCCATTCCCATTCCACACTCGTGGGCAGTCTTCCGCCGATCTCCACCGCCAGGACTGCGGCTTCCTGATAGGTGAGGCCGGTGACTGGCGCGGTCGGGGAGATGCCTGGTGGTGGGGTTCGACCACATTGCGACCAGGTCACTGGCGTTCTCGTCCATGCCAGAGGCGGCACGTGACACGGTCGGGGTGAGTCCCCATACGAGCAGATACCGCTGGCGACTGATGCCCAGGACACGATCTACACTCCGTTCACCCGCTCAGAAACAGATCTTCAGGATTCGGTGCATCCCGGATTCCGCTCTTCGCTGGCGACGGTGCTAATCGACGTGCCGCCAGCCCGGTGACAAGAAGATCGTATGCACCTTGGGCATCGGTCTGGGTGCGACTGAACACGCAATAGTTATCGTAGAAGCGCACGACGCGCAGATGCCTGACTGTTTCGTCTATGGGCACGAGCATCAGGTGCAGCATCTGGGGGAGCAGCGCCGCTCCGGGGTGCATCGCCGACGGGAGGGGATCGAGGGCACATCGCAGCAGACGGAGATAGGAGCCGTCGGCCACCCACTGCGCCGTCCAGTCGATCACTTCGTCGACGGTGCGCCCGGAGGCGGCGGACCGGACGTCAACGTCGGTGACCCAGGGGAAGCCATCGGCGAGGTGCCGGGCGGCCTGGCGAACAGCGGTGAGCCTGCTCCGGGCCGGACGGCCGCCGGAGACGAAATCGCGTAGCACCGTAGCGTCAAGGATCGACTGGAGGGCATTGCCCATCGCGCGGTGCACGATCCGGTCCTCGACGGGAGAGACGGCGATGTCGAATGGTGTGCCGCTGAACGTCTGGATCGGAACGTACCGGACTTCCCCTGCCTTCCAGGCTCCTGCCCGCAGCCTTATGGACAAGTCACTCAGCCGGTCGGCGAGTTCGACCCGGTACTGCGCCCAGGTGACGCCGTCTGGGCCGGGGCTGGAACCTCGGCGCATGCAGTGGCGGGCCGCTGTCCGAAGCCGGCGTTGTTCCCATACCCAGGGCATCAGCGAGTGCGACGGCGGACGACGATGCAGCGCTGCGCTGACCTGAGTCTCGGGAGGGGTGCTCACCCGAGTCTTCCGGACACCACTGGTCCGAAAATCGAAGCTCATCGGACGCGCACCTCGGTCGGTATCGGTAGGTCGACCCGCGTGAGTGACGTATCCGGGACGGCTTCCCAAGGGAAGACCACCCAGTCCCGGACTTCCCAGACCCAGAGGTCAGGAGTCATGGGTGCTCCGGCGTTCAGGCACAACACACAGCTGATCAACCGAAGGTCGGGAGTGGCGAGAGCGTCGGTGACAGTGCACAGGGTGGCGCCGGTGCCACAGATGTCGTCGACGAGGAGCACTCGTCCCCGCATGCTGCCCGCAGGGATGCTCCCGATGTCGCAGGTCACCTTCCCCGTGGCCTGGGTGTAGGGGGCCTCCGTCGGGTTGTGACGCGCTTGCACGATGCGGATAGGCACGTCGAGGTGGGCCGCGATCAAGGCCGCTGGCGTCTGCCCGCCTTCGGCGATGCCGATCACGTGCCCGATCGGTCCGAAGCCGGTTCGGGCTGCTGAGGCAAGCAGGCGGGTCGCCTCGGAGACACCGACCTCTGATGCTGCCCAGAGCCGGGCATGGTCGAAGACCCTCACGAGAGGACGGCGATAGCGAGGGTTCAGCGGTGACGGGTCAGCGGCCACGGCGATCACCCCAGACCAGAATGTGCAGGCGACTCGTCAGGTGCCAGCCACGGGCCAGGACGGGATCGGCGAGAGAGCGCATCCCAGCGAGCACCCGGTCCTCGCTCGTCCCCTCAGGCATGATCCAAATCGGGGTGAGGCCGTAGGCGCTCTCCAATTCGGCAACCTCATCCAGGTCGCCTCCCACCTGCGCAACGAATTTGAAGGCCGCCTTGCCGGTCTCCGCGAAGGAGCGCAGTGCGCTGGGTCGGATACGTCGAGATTGCACCATGCCGCTATGCGCCAGCTTCGGGGACACGACGAAAAGCGCGACAGCAGCGGTGAGAGCGTCAGAAGGAGGAATGACGCCACTCGTCTCGATCTCCACCCGCACGCCCAGGGCTGTCAGCGCGGTGCACAGCTCCGCCAGTGACCGTTGCGCCAGCGGCTCGCCCCCGGTGATGATGACCAGTTGGCTTGGATGGCTCTGGACCCATCCCACGACCTGGTCGACGGTGAGCTTCCGGCTCTCGACCTCTCGGTCGAACAACGACCAGTCCCAACTGTAGGGCGTGTCACACCAGACGCACGCCAACGGGCAGCCCGCGAGACGCACGAAAACAGCACGTTGTCCGCACGAAGGCCCTTCACCCTGAAACGTCGGGCCGAACATCTCCGTGACCCGCAGACCTTGACCGCCCGTCACGACTCCCCCCGAAACTCGGCCCAGCTCGACGGCGTCTCCGATACCCGTACCGCCGTGAACCGGCCTCCGACGACCGGCTCCAGGTGGGCGACGCACCAAGAGAAGAAGTGCTCGGCCAGAAGTTCCGACGTTGGTTCGACGTCGAGGGCATCGTTGAGCAGCCTGTGGTCGAAATTCTCATCGAGATACGATTGGAAGGCGGCAAGGGCGCCGAAGTCGGTGACGAATCCTGGTGCGGCCAGCCGTCGTCCGCTGAGTTCGATTTCCACGGTGTAGGTGTGACCGTGTAACCGCGCGCACTTATGCCCGGCGGGGAGGCCGCGCAGGATGTGCGCCGCGTCGAAGCTGAAGCGCTT
>JBOHGT010000303.1:0-4577 GCA_050700385.1 Pseudonocardiaceae bacterium
GTCGAGCAGCGCACCGACTTCGACAAGCTGGTGCTCGACGTCGAGACCAAGCCGTCGATCACCCCGCGGGACGCGCTGGCGTCGGCCGGCCGCACCCTGGTGGAGCTGTTCGGGCTCGCGCGAGAGCTCAACATAGAGTCCGAGGGCATCGAGATCGGGCCCTCGCCCGCCGAGGCGGACACCATCGCGGCGTTCGCGATGCCGATCGAGGACCTCGACCTCACGGTGCGCTCCTACAACTGCCTCAAGCGCGAGGGCATCCACACCGTGGGCGAACTGGTCAGCCGCAGCGAGGCCGACCTGCTCGACATCCGCAACTTCGGTGCCAAGTCGATCGACGAGGTCAAGCTGAAGCTGGTCGGGTTGGGCCTGCAGCTCAAGGACAGCCCGCCCGGGTTCGACCCGTCCGCCGCTGCCGCGGAATACTCCATCGACGGCTGGAGCGAGGCGAGTGAGAACGGCGCCGACAACGGCAGCGACGAGGGCCAGGACTACGCAGAAACGGAGCAGCTGTAATGCCGACCCCGACCAAGGGCGCCCGGCTCGGTGGGTCGCCGGCCCACGAGCGGCTGATGCTGGCCAACCTGGCCACGTCGCTGTTCACCCACGGCCGGATCACCACCACTGAGACCAGGGCCAAGCGGCTGCGACCGTTCGCCGAGCGGCTGATCACCAAGGCGCGCAAGGGCGATCTGCACAACCGGCGCGAGATCATGAAGGTGATCCGCGACAAGGACGTCGTGCACAAGTTGGTCGCTGAGATCGGCCCGCACTTCGTGGGGCGGCCGGGTGGCTACACGCGGATCGTGAAGACGATGCCGCGCAAGGGCGACAACGCTCCGATGGCCGTCATCGAGCTGATTGCCGAGCGCACCGCCACCGCCGAGGCCGAGCAGGCCCGCAGTACCCGGTTCGCCAGGGACCGGCCGCGGCAGCCGACCGCCCCGGCAGCCGCGGCTGCGGCGGCTGCTCCGGAAGACGGCTCGCAGCCCGAGGCGTCCCCGGGGAAGAGCGAGTCCTGACCCCGAGGAGTACACCGCAGGAGCCCGCTGCCCCCACCGGGGACGGCGGGTTCCTGCGCTACCGGGTCGACATCCGCTACGACGGCGCCGGCTTCTCCGGATGGGCTGCCCAGCCGGGACGGCGCACCGTCCAGGGGGTGCTCGAGCACGCGCTGGGCACGTTGCTGCGGATTCCGGTGGTGCTTACCGTCGCCGGGCGCACCGACGCCGGGGTGCACGCCACCGGCCAGGTGGTCCATCTCGACGTGCCGTCCGGTGTGCTGTCCCCCGACGAGCTGGCCCGGCGGTTGGCCCGGCTGCTGCCTGCCGATGTCCGGGTGCCCGCGGTACGGGAAATGCCCGCCAGTTTCGATGCGCGTTTCTCCGCCCTGCGCAGGCACTACCGGTACCGGGTCTGCGATGCGCCATGGGGGGTCGATCCGCTGCGTCGCTACGACACCCTCGCCCACCACCGCCGGCTCGACGAGGCTGTGATGAACGAGGCGAGCACAGCGCTGCTCGGCGAGCACGACTTCGCCGCGTTCTGCCGCAGCCGCGAGGGCGCCACCACTGTCCGTGCGCTGCAGCGCCTGGAGTGGACCCGCGACGAGCCGCACCTGCTGGTCGCGCATGTCGCGGCCGACGCGTTCTGCCACTCGATGGTGCGCAGCCTCGTGGGCGCCCTGCTGGCGGTGGGGGAGGGCCGCCGCCCCCAGGACTGGCCCGCCGACCTGCTCCGCAGCACCGTCCGCGCCAGTGGGGTGACGGTGGCCCCCGCACACGGCCTCACGCTGGTCGGCGTGGACTACCCCGACGACGATCAGCTCGCCGCACGCGCTGAGCAGACCCGCGCCCTGCGCCGCGCGCTGTAGGAATTCGTAGGGCTTACCCGCCTGATATGACCAGGCAGACCCCACGCGCGATCACCCAGCGGGAACTCCGCAATGACTCCGGGACCATCATGCGCGCGGTCGAACATGGCGAGTCATTCACGATCACTCGTAACGGAACCCCGGTCGGACGGGTCATCCCTAATCGGCTATTCTCACAGGGAGCCGGGCACCGCGGGTGCCGGGCGAGACGCAAGGCCAGGTGACCTGGGGCATACCGGGAGCCTGGCCTTACGCATGTCCAGGCAGTGGTCAGCAGCCCGTGACGACCTCGGTCTCGAAGACACGGTCGGCGAGCACCTCCCAATAGGTCGAGTCAGCGGCTTGCGGTATGCCGTGAGGAATGTCCGCGGATCCGCGAGACATGCCTGCAGGCGCTTGCTTGGCGCGAGATCCGAACGGCGGGACGGCGCTGTCCCCGGCTCGGTGTCTCACGCCGGCCTCGAGCGCGGTGCCCACCGGCCCGAGCCGGGCCGGACCGGCCGCCGCCATGTAGTGCTGCGCCGCCATCCGCCACGGCACCGCATCCGCTTCGGCGACGGGCCGGTTGGTGATCGCGATGCCGGGGCATTCGATCGTCCGACCGGCCTGGAATCCCCCGCCGCTGCGCGCTGCGCGGCTCTGCTTGTCAGTGGCGATGGCGCACAGTTTGCCGAGTCCGGTCCTCGCCTGGGGGGAACGGGGCGATACTGCGTGTGTGCGCGGTGTCCGGGTGTCGACTGGTGGGTGGTGTTCTGGTGGGGTTGGTGCTGCGGGCGGTCGAGGTGGCCGGGCGTCATCGGTGGCGGTGGCTGCTGGTCGATGAGTCTTCGGGGGCGCCGCTGGCCGATCACCGGGTGGAGCTGGACCCGAAGGCCGTCGAGACGGAGGCGTTCGAGGATCTGTACCGGTTTCTGCGGTGGCGGGCGGAGCCGGATCGCCGGGTGGCCAGCGAGGCGGAGCTGGCCGCCCGGGTGGGGGCGTGGGTCGGCTCTGAGGTGCTGGGGGAGCGGATCGGGCGGGCGATCGTGGCGGCGGCGCCGGTGACGGTGCGGGTGGCGGTGCCCGACGGGGCGCAGTTCCTGGCGTTTCGGCCGTGGGAGCTGGCCCACGTGGGCGGGGTGCCGTTGGCCGCGCGCGGCGATGTGGCCCTGGTCTATGACCTTGCCGGTGCGAACGGTGCGCCCAAGGCGCCGGTGGCCGAGGCGCTGCGGATGTTGGCGGTGTTCAGCCTGCCCACCGCGACGTCGGTGTTGGCGTTGCGCCGGGAACGCTACGAGCTGTCCCGGCTGGTGCGCCGGGTCGCGGCCTGGGGCGGGCGGCGGGTGGAGTTGCGGGTCGCCCAGTACGGGGTGACCCGGCAGGTGCTGGCGGACGTGGCCGAGGATGGGGGCGGCTGGGATGTGCTGCACCTGTCCGGGCACGGCGGGGCGGGGCAGTTCCTGCTGGAACGCGCGGACGGCTCGGCGGATGCGGTGTCGGCCGCGGAGCTGGTCGGGTTGCTGCGCCCGGCGCGGGCGCGGGTCAAGCTGGCGGTGGTCTCGGCGTGCCAGTCGGCGGCGGCGACCACCGCGGAGACGCTGCGTTGGCTGGGGTTGGACGACCCGGCCGCCGAGCTGGAGGCCCAGGCGGCCCGGGAGACCGCGGCGGTTCCGGCGGGGGTGGCGCGGGCGCTGGTGGCCGAGCTGGGGTGCGCGGTGGTCGCGATGCGTTACCCGGTGCTCGACGACTTCGCGGTCGGGTTCGCCGACGCGCTCTATGACCGGCTGTTCCGCCAGGGCCAGGCCCTGGATCGGGCCGTCGCGGCGGTGGTGCCCGCCGTGGCGGGACCGGTGCCGTCGGCGGCCCGCCCGGCGATCTCGGTGGCCACTGCGGCGATCTTCGGGGCCTCGGCGGCCGGGTTGCTGCTGGTGGCTCCTGCGGGCAGGCCCGATCTCGATCCCGCGGGCCGGGGGATGGCGTGGTTTCCGCCGGAGCCGCCCCGGTTCGTGGGCCGCGCCGAGCCGATGGCCGCGGCCAGCGCCGCGCTGGCCCCGGAATCCGGGCGCACGGCGGTGGTGTTGCACGGCATGGCCGGTGCCGGGAAGACGGCGTGCGCGCTGGAGCTGGCCTACCGCCACCAGTGGGCCTTCGCCGCGCCGGCGTTCTGGTCTGCGCCCACCGACCCCGACCAGTTCGGTGACGCGCTGCGGCTGCTGGCGGTGGCGTGGGAGACGCAGCTCGGCGACCACGGGTTCGCGATGGTCGACAAGATCGCCACCCCAGCTCAGTTGGAGAGGTTTCTGCCGCGGCTGCGTGCCCTGCTGCGCGACCGCGGGTTGCTGCTGGTGCTGGACAACCTGGAGACCCTGCTCACTCCCGAGGGTGGGTGGCGTGACCCCCGCTGGGGTCCGCTGATGGCCGCGCTGATCGGCCACGACGGCGAGTCCCGGGTGATCTTGACCAGCCGGATTCTGCCCGCGGGGTTGGATCCGGACCGGGTGCTGGTCCGGCCGGTGCACGCGCTGTCTCGCGACGAGTCGGTGCTGCTGGCCCGGGAACTGCCCAACCTGCGCGCGCTGCTGCACCACGAGACCGAGCCGGTCCGGGGCCCCGGTGTGGCGGATCCGGCGCTGGGCCGCCGGGTGCTCACCCTGGTCCAGGGCCACCCCAAGCTGCTCGAACTCGCCGACGCCGCCGCGGCCGACCCGGCCCGGCTGGCCTCGCA
>JBOHGT010000304.1:0-9053 GCA_050700385.1 Pseudonocardiaceae bacterium
CTCCGCGGCCAGCGACGCCGCCCGCTGCTGCCCGCCTGGGCCCGCTCCCGCGCCGAGCTGGTCGCCACGGGGCGGTGGGTGGCCGCCCACCACGCCCACGTGGGCGCCTACCACGCGCTGCGCACCCCGAAGTACGCCGCACTGCTGGCGTGGCGGGCCCCCCGCGGCGTGGCCCGGGCCCTGGCCGGTGTGGGCCGGTGGGTCTTCGACCTGGAGGGCCTGCCGATCCGGCTGGCCGCCGTCCGCAAGGAGGAACCCGAGATGTACCTCAAACTGTGCCGGCAACGTGACATGCGGGTCCGCTCGCGGGCCCTGCTCGCGATCCCCGCGGCCGTCCTGGCCGTGCTGGGGCTGGTGTGGGGTGGGGCGCGGTTTCTGCCCGGCCCCCCGTCCCCGGGCTGGGCGGCGTGGGCCGTGCTGGGCCTGCTGGTGGTCCTGGCCGGGGTGGTCGGGGCGCCGGGGGACCGGCGCCGGCTGCTCGACACCGCGGTCGTGGCCACCCGGGTCGCGAAGCTGACCAGTGAGATCGTCACCCAGGCGCTGCAATCGCTGGGCATCGCACAGATCAACCAGGCGACCCGGGGCCGGGGTGGGATCACCTTCCCGTCGCCGATCGTCCGCGACGGCCCCGGCTGGCGCGCCGAAGTCGACCTGCCCCTGGGCGTGACCGCGACGGATGTGATCGAACGCCGCGACAAGCTCGCCTCCGGACTACGCCGCCCGCTGGGGTGCGTGTGGCCCGAACCCGTCCACGACGAACACGCCGGCCGGCTCGTGCTGTGGGTCGGTGAGCAGGACATGGCCGCGGCCAAGCCCGCCCCCTGGCCCCTCGCCAAGCGCGGCACCGCGGACCTGTTCAAGCCGGTCCCGTTCGGCACCGACCAGCGCGGCCGCCCGGTGACGGTGCTGCTGATGTTCGCCAATGTCCTCATCGGCGCCATGCCCCGCTTCGGCAAGACCTTCGCCATGCGCGTCCTCGTGCTGGCCGCCGCGCTCGACGTGCTCGCCGAGTTGCGGGTGTTCGAACTCAAGGGCACCGGGGACCTCTCCGCAGTCGAGGGCTGCTGCCACCACTACGCCTCCGGGCCCGATGACGACACCATCGCCGCCTGCGTGGCCTCGCTGGAGGAGCTGGACGGCGAGCTGGAACGCCGCGCGCGGGTGATCCGCGGCCTACCCCCGGCGGTGTGCCCGGAGAACAAGGTCACCCCCCAGCTCGCCGCCCGGCGGGATCTGCGGCTGCACCCCATCGGGGCGTTCCTCGACGAATGCCAGGAACTGTTCACCCACCCCGAACACGGGCCCCGGGCCGCGGAGTTGTGCGTCCGCATCATCAAACGCGGGCCGGCGCTGGGCATCATCCTCGTGCTGGCCACCCAGCGCCCCGACTCCAAGTCCCTCCCGACGGGGGTGTCGGCCAACGTCGGGATCCGGTTGTGCCTGCGGGTGATGGGGCAGCTGGAAAACGACATGGTGCTGGGCACCTCGGCCTACCGCAACGGGATCCGGGCCACCACCTTCGGCCCCAAGGACAAGGGCATCAGCTACCTCGTCGGCGCCGCCGACGATCCGCAGATCGTGAAGTCGGACTACATCGACGCGCCGGCCGCCGAACGCATCGGGCAGCGGGCCCGCGCGCTCCGCGAGGCCGCCGGGCGCCTGACGGGGCACGCGACCGGCATCGACACCCTGGCCGCCACCGCGGCCGCGGACACGCTGCTGGTCGACCTGCTCGCGGTGCTGCCCACCGGGGAGGACAAGACCTGGTCG
Source organism: Pseudonocardiaceae bacterium (assembly GCA_050700385.1). Taxonomy (GTDB): domain Bacteria; phylum Actinomycetota; class Actinomycetes; order Mycobacteriales; family Pseudonocardiaceae; genus WHSY01. Next base: position 1,771 of record JBOHGT010000304.1, read on the forward strand.
GAAAACGCCGTGGCCCGCCTGGCCGCCCACCAGCCCGAGACCTACGGCGGGTGGAAACCCGAGCAGCTGGCCGCCGCGCTGAAACCCCACGGCGTGCGCACCGAGCAGGTCTGGGCCGCCCCCGACGACGGCGGCAAACCAGCCAACCGGCGCGGCGTCGTCCGCGCCCACCTCACCGAAGCGATCGCGGAGCGTGACCGCAAGGGGGAGTCCGGGTAGCCCGACGCGGGCCGCTAGGTCTAGCACCGGCCCCCGCTAGACCTAGCGGCACCGCTAGCACCCCACCCCGCCCCTGCCCAGCGCCCTAGCACCTAGCGGCGCCCGGCCGTCCTGTGCCCGAAACCGCCCGGAGGCCCCCCGTGACCCCCCTGCCCGACCCCGCTAGCGCCCTGTCCACCCTCCTACTGCTGCTCACACTGGGTTACGCCCTGGCGTGCACCATCTGGCCCTACAAGCCCTGCCGACGCTGCTCGGGCGCCGGCAAACTCCGCTCCCCACTGGGCCGCAGCCTGCGCCACTGCCCCCGCTGCCGCGGCACCGGGCTGCGCCTGCGAGCCGGCCGCCGCGCCTACAACCACCTCCGCCGACTGCACCGCGACACCACCCACACCAGGAAGGACCAGCCATGACCACCACCACCACAACCCCGACCAGCGTCGATGTGCGCGCCGCGCTGCTCGAGCTGCTCACCACCGGCCAACACCACCGTGCCGCCACCCCCGCCACGCTGGCCGCGGTCGGCGACACCCGCGCCACCCTGGCCACCGAACACGGCGACCACGACCCCACCGGAACGTGGGCGCCCCACCCCGACCGCCTCGCCGCCCTGGCCACCGCGCTCGGCGAACTCGGCGCCGCCCTGGCCGGCTGCCGCGGACGAAACCGCCGACCCGACCCCGCCCGGCTACACCCCGCGCTGACCGCCCTCGCCGCGGTGGCCCTGGGCTGGCTCGACGCCCTCGCTTACCAGACCGACGACGACGAGTCCCCGTTCTGAGACCCCCGGGCCCGGCGGGCACCGCCAGCCAAGCACCCCCGCCGGGCCGGGCCTCTCCCACACCACGAAATCGCAGTGAGGAGACCCCCAGCATGCCAACCGCACGCCCGTTCTCGACAACCGCCCGCCTGCACACCCCCACCGGCCAGCAGCTACCCGCCGTCTGGGCCTACGACCCCGCCGACCCGCTGGCCGTGGCGCTGCACATCCGCTCCCCCGAACCGGTCTGCTGGATCTTCGCCCGCGACCTGCTGCACGCCGGCCTCCACACCAGAGTCCCGGTCGGCGACGGCGACATCCGGCTGTGGACCACCCCCACCCACGGCAACCCCACCCAGCTGGTCATCGAGCTGGACTCGCCCACCGGCCACGCCCACCTCAGCACCGGGTGGGAAGCCGTCGCCGCCTTCTGCCGCCGCGCCCACACCACCGTGCCCACCAGCCGCGAGACCACCCTCATCGCCCGCCAGCTCGACCACGCCCTGACCCAGCTGCAGGGGGACGCGCGGTGAGCACTACTACCCCACCGGGCACCCACCTGCCGTGCACCCACCGCACCCACCTGGAGTGCACCCGGGACACCGCGGCGCTGCACACCGCCGCGTACGACCTGGTCGACCAGGCCGTGCGCCGCGCCTGCCAGGCCCACGGGTCGGTGCCCGGCGTCGGCACCTGCGGCTGGTGGGCCGCGCCCGCCGACGTGCGGCTCGCCGCGCTCCTGATCGCCGCCGTGGCGTGGATCGTCAACGACCCCGACCGGGCGCTGGCCGAGCGGCTACGCCAGATGAGCCTCGACCTGTCCGGCGCGGCCGACTGGTCACGGCCGGGTCCCAGCCACGCCGAGCTGCAACGCCGCCGGGCCACCGCCCCACCCACCGTCACGGTGCGCTGCGCCCAGCCGGGCTGCGCCCGCACCTTCACCACCCGCGCCGACCCCACCCAACCGGGCCGGTCGGCGCTGCGGTGCTGGGACCACGACGACGCCACCGGCCCCACCGCCACAAACCCCCGGGAGGTCGCCTGATGACCCAGCACACCCGCCCCGACCGGCGGGGCCGCGGTGGCCCGACAGGTCCCGCACACCGAGCCACCACCACGCAGCAGGGGAGCGACCGCATGACGGCCACCAACCACCGCGACCGCGACCACCAGGCCGCCGAGGAGGTCGACGGGGCGCAGCTGCTGGATGCGTTGCGGGCCGCGGTGTGCCGCTACCTCGTGTTGCCCAGCGGCGAGGCCACCGACGCGGTGTGCCTGTGGATCGCGGCCAGCCACGCCCAACCCGCCTGGGCGCATGCCCCCCGGCTGGTCATCCGCGGCCCCGAGAAACGGTGCGGCAAGTCGCGGCTGCTGGATGTGGTGGAGGCGACCTGCCACAACCCGCTGATCACCGTCAACGCCTCGGCCGCCGCGGTGTACCGGGCCATCTCTGGTGACGACCCCCCGACCGTGCTGGTCGACGAGGCGGACACCCTGTTCGGCGCCAAGGCCGGCGACACCAACGAAGACCTCCGCGGGCTGCTCAACGCCGGCCACCAACGCAACCGCCCCGCCATCCGCTGGGACGCCGGCGCCCGGCGGCTGGAACGCATCTCCACCTTCGCCATGGCCGCCCTCGCCGGGATCGGCGCCATGCCCGACACCATCGAAGACCGCGCCGTGGTCATCCGGATGCGCCGCCGCGCCCCCGGCGAAACCGTGCACCCCTACCGCCACCGCCGCGACAACCCCGCCCTGCGCACCCTCGCCGACCAGCTCAACACGTGGCTACGCGGCGCCCTGACCCAACTGCAAGACGCCCAACCCGCCATGCCCCTCGAAGACCGCGCCGCCGACACCTGGGAACCGCTGATCGCCGTCGCCGACCACGCCGGCCACGCCTGGCCTGAGCGCGCCCGCCACGCCGCCACCGCGCTGACCGCCCAACACGCCGGCGCCACCCAAGCCTCCCTCGGGGTGCGGCTCCTCACCGACTGCCGCACCGCCTTCGCCGCCGACGACGCGCTGCCCACCACCATGCTCCTCGACCGGCTCAAAGCCGACCCCGAAGCCCCCTGGGCCGAACACGGCCCCACCGGCCTCACCGCCCGCAAACTCGGAACGCTGCTCCGCGACTACGACATCACCTCCGGCAACATCCGCTTCCCCGACGCCACCCAGACCAAGGGCTACCAACGCGCCGACTTCACCGACGCCTGGAACCGCTACAGCCCCCCACCCGACGACCCCGACCACCACAACCCCGCCGGTGTGCCGTCCCAGCCGTCCCATCCGTCCCACCCCAGGTCAACGCGGGACGGCACACACCCCTGGGACGGATCCATCCGTCCCAGCACCCCAACCCGTCCCAGCCTGACCAGCAACGGGACGGCTGGGACGGCTGGGACGGCACACCCACCCACACCCACCCGCACCCCCGAACCCACCACGTCGAGCAGAACGGGGCACCGGCCATGACCACCCCCCACCAGAAGCCCGACACGACCAGTGTCGACCACCCTCGCTTGTGGGGTGTCGACGACGTCGCCACGTACCTTGATATTCCGGTCAAGACGCTCTATCAGTGGCGCTATCGCGGATACGGACCGAAAGGCCGCAAGGTCGGCAAGCACGTGCGGTATGACCCGGATCAGGTTCGAGCGTGGTTCGAATCACTCGACACAGTAACGACATAGCGTGAGGCCACGGGATGGGTCACATTCGCGATCGATGGTACACGACGGAGACAGACCCGAGCACAGGAACAAAGCGACGGGTACGCACCCCTCGTTACGGCACGGGGAAGCGCTACCAGGTGCGCTACTTCGACCTGGACGGGGTAGAGCAAAACGTCAGCTTCGACAACAAGCAGAAGAAGGCCGCCGAAGACTTCCTCCACAAGGTCGAGACCGACAAGATCGCTGGTACGTACCGTGACGTCCGCGGTGGTGAAGTCGTGTTCAGGGACTACGCCCAGAAGTGGCTCGCCAGCCAGACGTTCAAAGGCACGACGCGAAGCAACGTCCCGTCGAGGCTGAAGAGCCAAGCGTACCCGTTCCTCGGTGACAGGCCACTGCGGTCGATCACACCTACGGTGATCCGGTCGTGGCTGCGGTGGATGCACGACAACAAGACCGCGCCGAGCTACCGTCGGGTGTGCTTCGTGCACGTGTCCTCGATTCTGACCGCGGCGGTTGACGACAGCCTCATTGCGACGAACCCGTGTGGTGCGCGAAGCGTGACCAAACCACAGAACGAGCGGAAGAAGATTGTCCCGTGGACCGATCAGCGGGTTGAAGATGTGTGGCACGCCCTTGCCGCCCGGTCTCGCATCGTGATACCGCTCGGCGCCGGCTGCGGGTTGCGGCAGGGTGAGATGTTCGGCCTCGCTGCCGGCGACATCGACCGGCAAGCCGACGTGGTGTGCATCCGACGCCAGGTGCAGCAAGTCGACAACACGCTCGTCTACTGCCTCCCCAAGGGCGACAAGGAACGACAGGTGCCGCTGCCCGCTGGTGTCCTCGAGCAGCTGGACGCGCACATCGCGGCTCACTCTCCCGTCGCCGTCACGCTCCCGTGGGGCGAACCCGCCGGCGAGCTGGTCACCGCGCGGCTGGTCGTCACCGATGAGCAGGGCCGGGCGTGGTGGCGGCAGACGTTCAACAGCACCGTGTGGCAACCCGCGCTCGCGACCGCCCGGGTCGTCGACCCGACTCGGGCGGACGGCACGCACGCGCTGCGCCACTACTACGCCTCGACGCTGCTGGACGGCGGCGAGTCCATCAAGGCCGTGTCGGAGTACCTCGGCCACGCCGACCCGGGATTCACCCTGCGCATCTACACTCACCTGATGCCGTCGAGCCACCAGCGGACGCGCGAGCTCGTCGACCAGCGCTTCCGCACACTCGGACGGTCCACAGACGGTCCCAGCGCCACGGAGACACCCAACGATGCAGGTCAGGATGGGTAGCAGCTTAGAACTGGTAGTAGAGGAAGGGGCTGAAGGTTCCGGTGGCGACGAGCAGCGCGGAGTAGGCGAGTCCGGCCGTCATCACCCCGACGCGCAGCACGGTCGCCGGGCGGGAGCGCACCGACTCCAGGTAGGGCCCGGCGACCGGACGGGCCGGCAGCAGGAACACCCCCGCGGCGAACAGCAGGATCAGCAGCCGCTGGTTGGTCAGCGCCGCGTCGACCACGTCGGACAGGCCGCGGAAGTCGGGGATCACCATGTGCTGCAGGATCATCAGGCCGGTGCCCAGGTCGGGCGACCGGAAGATCACCCAGCCCACCATCACCAGCAGCAGGGTCAGCGCCCGGCGCGCCACCCACCGTCCCGGCTCCGCCTTCGCCATCCCCCAGCCCTGCCGGCGTTCGATCACCAGCAGCACTCCGTGATAGAGCCCCCAGACCAGGAACGTCCAGTTGGCACCGTGCCAGAAGCCGACGAGCACGAAGACGATCGTCAGGTTGCGGTAGGTGGCGGCGGCGCCGCGACGGTTACCGCCGAGCGGGATGTAGACGTAGTCGCGGAACCAGCGCGACAGCGACATGTGCCAGCGCCGCCAGAACTCGGTGATGGTGGCCGAGGAGTAGGGCCGCGCGAAGTTCTCGGGAAGCCGGAACCCGAGCATCCGCCCGAGCCCGATCGCCATGTCGGAGTAACCGGAGAAGTCGAAGTAGAGCTGCAGGGTGTACCCGATCGCGCCGAGCCACGCGATCGCCGTGGTCATCTGATCGGCCGGCGTGGCGAAGCACGCGTCGACCATCGGGGCCAGCGAGTCTGCGATCACCACCTTCTTGGTCAGCCCGAGGGCGAAGCGGGGGAACCCGGCCGCAACGTCGTCGAGCCGGTGGCTGCGCAGTTGCGGCAGCTGGTCGGCGATCTCGCGGTAGCGCACGATCGGCCCGGCCACCAGTTGCGGGAACATCGAGATGTACGTGGCGAACGAGACGGGCTTGCGCAGCGCGGGCCGTTCACCGCGGTAGATGTCCACCACGTAGGAGATGTGGTGGAAGGTGTAGAAGGAAATGCCGATGGGCAGCGCGAGCTGCACCACCGGCAAGTCCAGGCCGGTGAACGACGCGAGCCCGGCGGCCTGCGCGCTGGCGAATCCGGCGTACTTCCACACCACGAGCACCGCGACGTCGAAGCTGATGATCCCGACCAGCAGCCGCCGTCGCCGTCCCGGCGCGAGGTCCCACTCGTCGGGCTCCAGCGCCGGCCCGACGAGGTAGTTGACGACCATCGCGCCGATCAGCAGCAGCGTGGTCGCCCCCGCTCCGGCGGCGTAGAAGATCAGGCTCGCGACGGCGATGATCCCGTTGCGCCAGCTGCGCGGCGCGATGAGCACGGCCGCGAGCACAGCCGGCATGAAGTACCACAGGAACAACGGGCTGGCGAAGGACATGGCTGACGTCGGAGCCTAGCGAGCCCACCAGCAGCGGTGGGCCGGTTCGCGCAGCTCAGCGCTCGTGAGTGGCGTGGGGCGCCGGAACACTGTTACGCACTCACAGCGCGGCGCAGCCGCGCCACCTCGGCGAGCACGACGCCGGCGGCGACCGAGGCGTTGAGCGACTCGACGGGGCCTGCCATGGGGATCGAGACGGTGGCGTCGCAGGTCTCGCCCACCAACCGGGACAGCCCCCGACCCTCCGAGCCGATCACCACCACCAGCGGTCCGGTGGCGAGCTCGAAGGCGTCCAGCGAGGTCGCGCCCTCGGCGTCCAGCCCGACCACCATCAACCCTGCGGCCGCGCAGTCCTTGAGCGTGCGCACCAGGTTGGTGGCGCGGGCCACCGGCAGCCGGGCGGCGGTACCGGCCGACGTGCGCCAGGCCACCGCGGTCATCCCGGCGGCGCGGCGCTGCGGCAGCAACACCCCGTGCGCGCCGAAAGCGGCCGCCGAGCGCACCACGGCACCGAGGTTGCGCGGGTCGGTCACGCCATCCAGCGCGACCAGCAGCGGCGGCACCCCGGAGTCCTGCGCCGTGGTCAGCACGTCCTCGGGCTGCGCGTAGGCGTAGGGCGGCACCTGCAGCGCGAGCCCCTGGTGCAGCGCGCCGCCGGCAATACGGTCGAGGTCACCACGAGGCACCTCGAGGATGGAGACGCCGAGATCGGCCGCCAGCCGCACCGACTCGGTGAGCCGGTCGTCGGTGTCGGTCCCGAGCGCGACGTGTAGCGCCGTGGCGGGCACCCCGGCGCGGAGGCACTCCAGCACGGGGTTGCGCCCGAGGACGGTCTCGCCGGGCTCGGAATCGGTGCGACGACGTGTCCGCGCGGCGGCCTCGGAACGGGTCTCGGCGCG
>JBOHGT010000305.1:0-4771 GCA_050700385.1 Pseudonocardiaceae bacterium
GCCGACATTGCGCGGTACATCGAACTCCGATACAATACTCGACGTCTGCACTCGGGACTCGGCTACAAGACCCCACAGGAGGCCCACACCGAGTACCTGAACCGGCAGCAAACAGCATGAAATAGCCGCCAGGAAGCTATCCGGAAAACCCGGGGCCCACCAGCGGCCAGATCACCTACACCACCACCGGGATCACCGTCACCCTCCACACCCCGGCCACCCCCAAGATCACCCGAGCGCTCCGCCTGCTCCTCGACGAACTCAACACCACACCACCCCACATCCCCGGCGACCCCAGACCCATCACCTACACGATCAACACAGCCTGACTGAACCTCAACTGTGATCTTGAATCAACTTCCGGAGGTCTGAGACTTGGCCAGCGGACGGCTGGATGTCGGGCTCGGCGCAGGGTGGCACGCACCGGAGTTCACCGAAAACGGAATTCGATTTCCGTCGACTCACGAGCGTCTCGCTGCCGTGGAGCGAACCGTTCACGCCGTTCGATCCACCCTCCGTGCGACCACCCCGCCAATCTGGCTCGGAGGAAAACGCAGCGGCATCCTGGCGGTCGCCGGCCGCGTCGCCGATGGATGGAACCTCGCGTGGGATCCAACTCCGGCAACCTACCTGCAACGATCCGAATTGCTCGAGAGGGCAGCCATTGAGGTAGGCCGTGACGGGTCTCAGATTAGCCGTTCCATCGGGCTCACCACGTTGCTCGGCACGGACGAGGAAGACCTGTTGCTACGGTGGATCAAACTGCGTCGGTGGGCACCCGGCGCTCATCTCGATAAGGTCCGCTTCGACACGTGGCGGCAGCGTGGACTGATCGGCGCACCCGATGAGATTCGCCACCGGATCTCCATGTGGCACGATCTCGGTGTCACGCACATCGTTTGCGCCTTCGGAATTCCTTTCGGCATGTGCGATGACGAACAACTCGAGCTTTTCGCTGCGACTGTCCTGCATGACTCCGATCCGCCGACCATGTAGCTGGACCGTGCCCCCATCGAGAAGCTGCAAAACGTAGCAATAACGAATCCTTTCTCCATCGTCGGCACCCCTCACTCACTCAGCCAGTCAGACCCCAGTCTTGGAGCACGTCACACCGCCGACTAACGCGCGGTGACGGGAGTGTCCGGGCGGGTACCCGTGGCACGGCGTGTCGCACCACCCCCGGGCGGCCGACTCGGGAGAACCGTTGCAGCCGGACAGCCGCGTCAGCGTCCGGCGCCAGCGAGCGCCGGAGCGGCCACGGTGCGGGTGGCAACCGTCCAGCCCGGATGAGTCAGGGCTTTCGCCCGACCCCGCCGAACTCGTACACATCGGCAGGGGCACCGAGATCGCTGGGGTCGGGCCGCCACCGCGAACACGAGACCACGCCAGGCTCCAGCAGCTCCAGGCGGTCGAAGAACCGGAGGAGTTCCTGGCGGCTGCGGAACGTTATCAGGGGGGTTCCGCGCTCGTTCCAGAGCCGCACGGACTCTTCCATCGCCTCGCGGTCGACTTCTGTGGTGGGGTGCGACAGCACCAGGTAGCTGCCTGCGGGCAGTGCGTCCAGCAGCCGGTTCACGATCGCGTACGCCTCGTCGTTGTCCAGGATGTGGTTGATGATCCCCAGCAGCATGAGCGCGATGGGCTGGGTGAAGTCCAGCGTCCGGGCGGCTTCCCGCACGATGGTGCCGGTGTCGCGCAGGTCGGCGTCGATGTAGTCGGTGACACCTTGCGGACTGCTGGTGAGCAGGGCGCGGGCGTGCGCCAGGACGAGGGGGTCGTTGTCGACGTAGACGATGCGGCACTGCGGCGCGGTCACCTGGGCGGCTTCATGGGTGTTGTTGGCGGTGGGCAGGCCGGTGCCGATGTCGAGGAACTGGCGGATACCGACCTCGCCGGCCAGGTGCTGGACGGCGCGGACCAGGAATCCCCGGACGGCACGGGCGGTGACGGCCCAGCCAGGTGCGAAGGCAAGGATCTGCTCACCGGCCTCCCGGTCGGCCGGGTAGTTGTCCTTGCCACCCAGCCAGTAGTTCCAGACCCGGGCCGAGTGCGACACGCTGGTGTCGATATCCGGAGGTTGTTTCCGGCCGGGCGTGGGCGAGCCTTCCGTCACGAGTGCGTCTCTCTCCGCTGCGCGTTGTGTCCTGGGTGTGACGGTGCGACTGTAGTCCTCCTCGTCATCGAGTTCGATGCGATCGACTGGTCGTTGCTGCTCACCGTCGTCAACCTCCGTGGTCACTGCTGAACGCCTGACGACAACGGACAGTGGTCGATGTGGGCCGCCAGGCGTGGGACTCCCCGGGGGCTATGGCGGCCCTGGGTGAGGTCGTGGAGGCTGACAGCATGGAACGACGCCACTTCGTGACGATGACCGGGCTCACCTTGACCGCGTGGCCCACCAGTGGCTGTTCGACCCCGCCCGGGTAGCGGCCGCGGTGGCGGGCAAGCGGGTCGACCCTGGCCTGGTGGATGATCTGGAGCGGGTGGCCGAGGCGCGGCGGCGGATGGATGACACCCTGGGTGGGGGCAGCCTGCTGCCGGCGGTGCGCGAGGACTTGCGGCTGGTGGTGGCGATGCTGCGCAACTCCGCCTACACCGAGGAGGTGGGTCGGCGGCTGCACGCGGTGGCGGCCGAGTTCAGCCGGCTGGCGGGATGGCTGGCCTACGACTCCGACCAGCCGGCGCTGGCCCAGCGCTACTTCCTGGCGGCGCTGCGGGCCGCGCACGTCAGCGGCAACCGCGGGGTGGGCGCGAACATCCTCGGCTTCATGAGCATCCAAGCGGCCAATTCGAGCAGTCCGAAGGATGCGGTGATGCTCGCCGAGTCGGCCCTGACCGCCGCCCGCGAGTTGACGCTCGCGGTGCAGGCGTCGCTTCATGCCCGCATGGCTCGCGGGGCCGCCTACGCCGGTGACGCCGCGACCTGGCAGCGCTCCCAGGACCGGGCTTTCGACCTGCTGGCACGGTCGGTTCCCGAGAACGAGCCACCCTGGATCTACTACTTCACTGAGCGGCACGCGCACGGCATCGCGGGTCAGTCGCTGCTGGCGCTGGACCGGCCCAAGCAAGCCGAATCTCATCTGCGGGACGCCGTCATGCTGCTCGATCCCGGCATGACCCGAGAGCGAGCCGAGTGGCTCTGCCGGCTCGCTATCGCCCGGGTCGGCGCGGGCGCTGTCGAGCGAGCGTGTGACCGCGAGCGAAGCGGCCGCCACCATCAGGAGGCTCGAGTCCCCACGTGTACAGCAACTCCTCATCGACTTCCGCCGCGCCGCCAACCCCTACGCCAGCTCGACTGCTGTCCGCGAGTTCGACGCCAAGTACTGTACCGCGACCTGATCACCACAGTATCCACTCGAGAGCCTGCACCGCAGTCGACATCGACCATCTGAACTAGTCGATTACGGCAACACGACCGCCGATTATGTGCTCGGGTTCTCGTCACCGCCAGCTGACTCCGGACGAGAGGAAGAAGGAAGTCAATGGTTAGCAATGGGCATAATGGTGGGCAAGGTTCGATCATGAGCACCCGCGACCGTTTTCCGCTCAGCACTGCTGGCCGTTACCCCTCGTGTGAACCCGTGCCCTACGGCGCGTCCTGGCGACGCTTCTGCTCGGACGAGGTCAGCGCGATCGCGCGGTGCTACGGCCGTGCCGCAGCCACCCGTCGCGCCGCCCTGGCCAGCTCTTGGGAGTCGGCGTCGCGGCGCCCGGCGAGGGCGAGCTGGAGCGGTTGGAGCCGGTCGCGGGCCAGCCCGGATTCCAGCGAGGCCACCCCGTCGATCGCCGTGCGGGCCAGCACCAACCCGTCGGTCTCCCCGGCTTGCACGTGGAGGGTGGCCAGCACGATCCCTGCCTGAACGGCGCCGAGTCGCTCACCCTCGCCCCAGCCTCGCACCGAGAACGCGGCAAACGACTCTGCGGCATCCAGCTGACCAAGACGTACCGCGACCTGAGCGGTCGCGTAGTCCATGTCCGCCTGCTCGTAGGTGCCCGGCGGCGCCCACCCGTCGTGTGCCTGGGACAGCTCGCGCCGCGCCAGGTCCGGCCGCTCGAGGTCTGCGTAGGCCATCGCCTCCAGAGCGGAAAGCCGCGCGACCAGCACCGGTGCACGCGGGTCATCGACGGTGTTCTTGACCGGGGCCATGTTCAGCAGCCGGGTCTGCCCGAGCTGGAAGCACTTCAGCGCGTCGTTGGGATGCCCACGCTCCAGGAACAGCACACCGGCCTGCCACAGCGCGTAGGCCACCTGGTAGCCGTCACCGGCCTCCGCGGCGATTTGCACAGCCCGGGTGCAGTGGTGCAGGGCCGCGTCGTCGAGACCGTCGTCGAACCAGCATGCCCCGGCCAGGCGATGCCGGTGGGCCAGCGCGGAGCCCAGCCGAGCCTTGACCTCCTCGGCGGCGGGCACGATCAGTAGCGGCGTCCGTTGGCTCGCGGCAGTACCGACGATATCCGCGCACCCGCCGTGGCGGCGGTATCGTGCCCACAGCTGTGTAGTCTCCTGCTCCAGGCGGGCCACGTCGCTCATGCCCAGCCGCGACGGCAGCGGCTCTTCCGGTTGCGGGTAGGTCGGCGCGGGCAGCTCGCCCTGGTCGCCGTACCCGGCCATGGCCCCGCCGAAGACCGCGACCGACCCGGTGACCACCACGGTGCGCCGTTTCATGGCGTCGGCCACCTCCTGCGGGGTCTGCCCCACGTCGTCTGGGGCCGTGTTCGACGCTACGTCTTCAGCGTAGGCCAGCCGCATCCACCCGCGGGGGACGCCGAG
>JBOHGT010000306.1:0-13756 GCA_050700385.1 Pseudonocardiaceae bacterium
GCGACCACCGACAGAACCGGGCCTCATCGCGACCCGACGGCGAAGAGTTCACAATTGCGAACGCCGAACCCGAACCGGGGCGATACGTGCCGACCGGCCCAGGTCCGATCCGGACACGAGGCGACCGCCGACCAGCGGCCGTCAACCCCTCCGCGGTACGACCGACCAAACCACCAAGCACCGGGCGACTCATCCCGAGGCGAGGCGTTCGCCGCGACGTGCGTGCCTGGTTGGGTTACCGTCGACGAGATGACCGACGCCCAGCGCCGAGGGAGGTAGGTCGTGCCTGCACTCCGGCGCATCCTCCATGAGGTCCGCGCTGTCGAGCTCGACGCCGTCACCGGTTACGAGCAGCACCGTCTGGTGGTGGGGCGGGAGCAGGCCGAGGCGCTGTTCCGCGATGCCGCCGTGGCGTCGGTGCGCTTGCACGTCGCCGCGCCGGGAGACCAGGTCCGGATCGTCGCCCCGCTCGACGTGGTCGAGCCGCGCACGAAGGGGCCTGGGGGTGGCGGGGTCTTCCCCGGCATGGTGGCGCCTGCCAACCGTGCGCGTGGACCCGATACGCACGTCTTGCGGGGGGTGAGCGTGCTCGCTGCCGGGTACCTGCCCCGCAACCAGGAGGGGCTGGTCGACATGGCCGGTCCGGCCGCCGAGCTGTCGCCGTTCAGCCGGACGCACAACGTGGTGGTCGAGTTCGAACCCGCCGGCGACGCCTCCTGGCCGGAGGTGGACGCGGCGCTGCGCCACGGGCTGCTGCGGCTGGCCGCACACCTGGCGGACGCCGCCGTCGACGCGGCGCCCGACGCGGTGGAGGAGCTCGCCGAGCCGCACCGGCCGGGCGCGCCTGACGACGGGCTCCCCCGGGTGGGTGTGATCACCAACCTGCAGACCCAGGGGGCGTTCAAGGATGTGTTCGTCTACGGGCGCAGCATGGCGGGCTGCCTGCCGACCTTGTTCGACCCGGCCGAGCTCGAGGATGGGGCCGTGGTCAGCGGCCAGTACGGTCACCCGGCGCTGCGCAACCCCACCTACCTGCACCAGAACCACCCGGTGATCGCCGAGCTGCGCGCTCGCGACGGCCGTGACCTGCACTTCGCGGGACTGGTGCTGTCCCCGGAGCCAGTGCAGGCGGCCGACAAGGAGCTGGTCTCCGCGCACGCCGCCTGGCTGTGCCGGGCCGCCGGCTTCGATGCGGTGATCGTGACCAAGGAGGGTGGCGGCAACGCCGACAACGACCTGGCGCTCAAGGTCGACGCCCTGGAGGCCTCCGGCCTGTCGGCCGTGGCCCTCTACGCCGAGCTGTCCGGAGCCGACGGTACCGGCCCACCCCTGGTTGCCGCCCCACGCCGCGGCGCGGTGGTCAGCACCGGCAACTACGACCAGCGGATGAAGCTGCCGGCGGTCGAGCATGCCCTGGGGGGCACCCGTCTCGGCATCGCCCACGCAGAGGCGACCGCCGCGGTCGAGGTCCCCGTCGCCGCGATCTTGGGCGCGCTCAGCCCGCTGGGCGCCGGACGGCTGACCTGCCGGGAGGAGGAAGTGGCCTGATGCGCCTCGTGCACTACATCAACCAGTTCTACGCCGGGCTCGGCGGGGAGGAAGCGGCCGACGACGGTCCGCGCGTGCTCGACGGGCCCGTCGGCCCCGGCCGCCTGCTGTCACAGCTGCTGCCTGACGAGCACCAGCTCGTGGCCACGATCACCTGCGGCGACAACCACGCGGCGTCGTCGCCTGCCATCGCCGATGAGCTGCTGGAGATGGCCCGCGCGGCCGGCGCCGAGCTGCTGGTCGCCGGGCCCGCGTTCGGCAGTGGCCGCTACGGGCTGGTGTGTGCCCGGCTGGTCGCCGCCGCGTCGGCGGCAGGCCTGCCGGCGCTGGCCTCGATGCACCCGGACAACCCCGGCTTCGCGGAAGCGGGCGGCGCACCGGTTGTCGCGGCCGGGGCGGGCGCCAGAGAGATGCGGCCATCGCTGGAGCGCCTGGCCACCGCGGCCGGCAAGGTCGCCACCGGCGCGGCGCTGACCGTGGCGGACGGCCGCGTGGGCCGGGCCGCGCGCACTGGCCGGCTGGTCGAGCGCAGCGCGGCGCAGCGAGCGGTCGACCTCGTGCTGCGCCGGTTCGGCGGTGACTCGGACGCCACCGAGATCCCGGTCGGGGGCTTCGACATGGTCACTCCGGCGGCGCCGGTGGACAAGGCGGCCAACGCGTCGGTCGCCTTGCTGACCGAAGGCGCGCTGGTGCCCGACGGTAACCCCGACCAGCTCGAGTCCGCCCGCGCGACCCGCTGGCTGCGTTACCCGATCGAGGGGGTCGACACACTCGATGCCGGGGCGTGGGAGTCGGTGGACGGGGGCTTCGCAACCGTGGCCGCCAACGCCGACCCGAACCGGCTGGTGCCCCTCGATGCGGCCCGCGCGCTCGAGCGGGACGGCACGATCGGCCGGCTGCACGGCGAGTTCCTGGTCACGATCGGCAACGGAACCCTCGTGGCCACCGCGCGGCGGTTCGGCGTGGAGTGGGCCGCGGAGCTGCGCAAGGCGGGTGTGCAGGCGGCGATCCTCACCGCGACTTGAGGAACGGGGACGCGTTGCGGGTCAACGCTAGCGAAGGAGCTGGAACGGGCCGGCATCCCCACCGCGCTGATCGCCAACCTGGTGGGGATCGCCGAGCAGGTCGGCGCGCCGCGCATCGTGCCGGGCCGGGGCATCCCCTACCCGGCGGGCGATCCGGACCTGCCGCCGCAGGCCGAGCGCGCCGGGCGGCGGCGGCTGCTGGAGCGCGCGCTGGAGGCCGTCGCCACCCCGGTCGAGCGCCCGACAGTCTTCGAGATCACAGCCGAGGAGCACGCCAATGCCTGACGCCGCGGTCGTCCGCGCGGCCAGCCTCGTCCTCGCCCACACCCCGGGTCTGGCCCGGCACGGCTCCAAGCCCGCGCGGGCGCTGGCGGGCGACCCCGAGTTGACCAACCGCTTCCTGGCCAGCCTGCGCGGATTCCCCGACGCGGTCGCCTACCCTCCGCACCAGGCGTTCCTGGGTGCCTGCCACCCCCGCGACCTGCCGCCGCGCCCCCGAGTCGGCACTGCGCACGACGGCGCGACACGCTTTCCGCCGTTCGGGGAGCTGATGCCGGAAGAGGAGTTCCTCGGGCTGCTCGCCGCGGTCGACGAGTTCGACCTCCTTGTGCTGGCGCCGCAGATCGCCGAGCGCGCGGCCGGGCTGCTGGCCGACCACCCGCTGGGCAAGCACCTGGACTCCGACCGGGTCCGGGCCGCAGGCGGGGACGTCGCCGCCGCTGTGGGGCAGGACGCCCTACCGCTGCACCTGGCGCCGGACTCGCTGGCCGGGGCGCTACGCGGCGCGCACGCCGAGGACGAGGCGCTGGCCGCCCCCGTGCTGCTGGAGAACCTGGCCTGCAAGGCCACCGGCACCCTGGCGCTGCTGCACCTGCTGCACGATCACGACCTCGACCCCGGCGCCGTCGACTACACGATCTCCTGCTCCGAGGAAGCCGTCGGCGACCGCTACCAGCGCGGCGGGGGCAACATGGGCAAGTCGATCGCCGCGGTGGCGGGCCTCGAGGCCTCGTCCGGGGCGGATGTCAAGGACTTCTGCGCAGCGCCGATCCCGGCGCTGGTGATCGCCGCCAGTCTGGTGGTCTCGGGGGTGTTCCGGCAGGTCGTGGTCCTCGCCGGCGGGTCGCTACCCAAGGTCGGGATGAAGTTCGAAGGCCACCTGCGCCACGACCTGCCCGTGCTGGAGGACGTGATCGGCGGGGCCGCGCTGCTGGTGACCGCCGATGACGGCGTCTCCCCCCGGATCAGGCTCGACGCCGTCGGGCACCACCGGGTGTCCTCGGGCGGCTCCAATGCGCAGATCCTGCACGACCTGGCGGTGCGGCCGCTGGAGGCGACGGGCCTGCGCATGGTGGACGTCGACGACTACGCCACCGAGCTGCACGACCCCGAGATCACCGAGCCGCAGGGCTCGGGGGACGTCGCAGCGCGCAACTATCGCACGATCGCGGCGCTGGCAGCCCGCCGCGGCGAGATCAGCCGGGAGGAGATCGACAGCTTCGTGGCTGCGCGCGGCATGCCCGGTTACGCCCCCACCCAGGGCCACATCGCCTCGGCGCTGTGTTACCTGCCCCATGCCCTGACGAGGTTGCAGGCGGGAACGGCCACCAGGGTCTTGCTGCTCGCCAAGGGCAGCCTGTTCCTCGGGCGGATGAGCCAGCGCTCCGACGGTATGAGTGTCCTGCTGGAACGCAACGGAGGTTGACAATGGGCGCAGATACGAGCCCAGAAACGAACGCGGTGGTGGACGCGACACCGGAGACGTTCGACGAGCTCATCGCGTCCGGCCTCGTGCTCGTCGACGTGTGGGCGCAGTCCTGCCACCCCTGCGTGGCGCTGGCACCGCACGTGGCGGAGATCGCCGCCACGAACCCCGAGTTGGCCGTGGTCAAGCTGGACGCGAGCAAGGCGCGGCGGCTGTGTATGACACACCAGGTCAGCGGCCTGCCCACCTTCCTGCTGTTTCGTGACGGCAAGGAGGTGGCGCGGATTACCGACCCCGCTCTCGGAGCGGAGAAGCTCGATGAGTGGCTGGCCACCGAGCTGGGCCAGTGACAAGGAAAGGAGGAGTGATGTTCGACGGCAAGCAGGTCATCGTGATCGGCGAACGTGACGGCGTCGCGGGGCCGGCAATCGCCGCCTGTGCCGAGGCGGCCGGCGGCTCGGTGGTTTACGTCGCCACCGAATGCTTCGTTTGAACGGCTGCCGGAGCCATGGACCTGTCCACCCAGGAGACGATCAAGCGGCTGGCCGACGAGCACGGCAGCGACACGCTGCTGGCGCTGCTCGGCGCCCCGGACGCCGAGAGCGCCGGGATCGCCGCGGAGACCCTGGTACTCGGTGACCCGAGTTGGGCAGGAGCCCTGGCCGGGGCCCAGTTGGGCCTCCCCGTTTACCACATCCTCGAAGACGAGCCACGCGCCGCAATCCCCGCCGACGTGTGGGAGGAGCAGGTGGGCCTGATGGTCGACGTTCTCGACACCGACGCCATCGCCGGGGCGGTGCGCGAGTTCCGCGAGAAGGCGCCCCGCTGAAGGAACGGAGTTCTTCGTGCCCGCTACGCAGATCTCTCGGCGCAACGTGCTCCGCTACTCCGCTGCGGGAGCGGCCGCGCTGGGGGGCAGTGCACTGCTCGGCGCATGCAGCACTACCGAGCCTGGCACCGGCGCGCGCACCGTCGCCGACCTCAGCCAGCGCGTGCAGCAGGGTCTGCCGGTACGGCTCGCGATCGCCAACGAGCCGCCCTACTCCCAGCTGCAGCCCAACGGCGAGATCACCGGTGCGGCGCCGGACGTCGCCAAGACGGTGCTGCGGCGGATGGGGGTGGACAACGTCGAGGGCGTCACCACCGACTACGACTCGATGATCCCCGGCCTGGACGCGGGGCGCTGGGACATCGTGGCCGCCGGTCTGTTCATGGACCGGACCCGCTGCTCGAAGGTGCTCTACTCCGCACCGGACATCGTATCCACGGAGTCGTTCGCGACGGCGCCGGGCAACCCGAAGAACATCACGACGTTGGACGCCGTGAAGACCAACCCCGACATCAGGATCGCTGCGCTGGCCGGCAGCTACGAGCTCAAGACCGCAACCTCGCTCGGCATCCCCAAGGACCAGATCCAGACCTACCCCCGTGCACCCGAAGGCCTGCAGGCGCTGAACGACGGTCGCGTCGACGCGCTGCTGCTGCCCACCCTGTCGCTGCAGGCGCTGAAGAAGCAGCAGGGTGGCGACTTCGTCATCACCAAGCCGCTGGACTCCTTCCCCACGACGGGTTCCGGTGCGGCCTTTCGCAAGTCGGACAAGGAGTTCCACGGCAGGTACAACACCGAGTTCAAGGCCTTCAAGGAGACCGAGGAGTTCGCCTCGATCCTCGATCGGTGGGGTTTCTCCGCGGAGGCCGCGCGGCAGGCGACCACCGAGCAGCTGTGCGCCACCGAGGGGTGACGGCCGGGCGTGGCTGGTCCTATGCCGGTTGGAGCCACCGCTCGAAACGCCGTAGCGCCAGGGCGGTCGGGTAGCTCGCGGCCAGGAAGATGAGACCGGCGAGCGTCAGCGGCTCGAGGTACTCGTAGGTGTTGCTGCCGAACGTGCGCGCCGTCTGCACCAGCTCGGGCACCGTGATGAGGGCGAGGAACGGCGTCTCCTTGAACATCGCGATCGCGTAGTTGCCGAGCGAGGGCAGCACGTTGCGCACCGCCTGCGGCAGCACGACGTCGAACCAGGTGTACCGCGGGCCCAGGCTGAGCGCGGTCGCGGCTTCCCACTGCGCGATCGGAACGGACTCGATGCCGGCGCGGTAGACCTCCGCGTAGTAGCAGGCATAGTGCAGGCCCAGCCCGATCACGCCCGCGGTCATCGGCGACAGCGTCAGCCCGTAGTCCGGCAGCACATAGAAGAGGACGAACAGCTGGATCAGTAGCGGTGTGCTGCGGACGACCTCGATGAAGATCGTGGTCGCCTGCGAGAGGACCGGCACCTTGACCCGCCTGACGATGGCGAACACCAGCCCGACGGCCGCGCCGAGGATGGTCCCCAGGAGTGTCGCGAGCAGGGTGAACTGCACGAAGTGCACCAGCAGGACGGGCAAGGCCTGCCCCGCGTAATCCCAGTCCCAGATCATCCGGCCTTCACCTCCACAGCCGGCCGCACGACCTCGAGCGCATCGCGGAGTCCCCTACCGCGGCCGAGCCTGGCTTTGGCTGCTGCTTCCAGGAGGCTCATGACGAAGGTCATCGCGTAGGCGAGCGCGAGGTATATCGCGAGCAGCGTGCCGTAGATCGCCAGCGTGCTGCCGCCGGCGTAGCGGAACGCCTCACCCATCGCCGTGAGGTCCACCAGCGAGATGGTGTAGATCAGCGGTGTGCTCTTGAGCAGCTGGATCAGCAGGTTGTTGAACGGCGGGATCATCAGCACCAGGGCCTGCGGCCAGATCACGCGACGCATCCGTTGCCAGTGCGACATGTTGAGCGCGGTCGCGGCCTCCCACTGCGCCACCGGCACCGCGTTGAGCGAACCCCGCACCACCTCCGAGCCGTAGGCGCCGTAGTTCAGGCCCAGCGCGATCACAGCGACCAGTAGTGGTTCGAAGCGGATCCCGAGCAGCGGCAAGGCGAAGAACAACCACCACAGCTGCACGAGCAACGAGGTGCCGCGGAAGAACTCGACAACCGTTCGAGCGGTGCCGCGCAACCACAGCCGGGGGGACCGCGCCGCCAGGCCCAACACGACCGAGAGCAGGAGCATCAGGATCGCGCCCAGCACCGTCACCACGAGGGTGAGCCCGAGCCCACGGGTGAGGTTACCGGTCCAGTCCAGCAATGTGGGGATGTCGTTCACGCCGTAAGACGCTAGCCGCAGCCCGCCGGGGCACGCCCGGGCGTGGGCACCAGACGGCCGCCGCCGGGCCCGGCGCCGTGTGATCTGTACCTACCTGCGGGATGAACCGCGTGTGCTCGTCGCTACTGGTACGCGGCGAGCCTCTGTCACTGTGTCGTCTGCCTGTGCGATTGTGTAGCTGTGGATCCAGACGAGCGCGACGAGAGGTTCCTGGCGCCCCTGTTGACTGTGGCCGAGGCTGGCAGGCACCTCTTGATCTCGCCGTCCACAGTCAAGAACTGGAAGATGAAGAATCTGGTGCACTCCATCGATGAGTCCCTCCGTGGATCCCCAACGCTCCCTCTGGCAGGGGTAGCTGAGGCTCAGGTCCTGCGCGGGTTGCGGCACTCCGGGCTCTCGCCCCTCGAGATCAGCCGAGTAGCACAGTCGCTCCGAGAAGAATTGGGCGAGTACGCGCTGATCAAGGAGCGACTGGCGCACGACGGCAAATCAATTTTCCGTGACGTCGCCCATCGAGTCGATGTCCCACAGTGGATGCGCGTCAGAGACGGTCAGATGCTGCTTCCTTCCGTAGTCGATGATCACTTGCACTACCTGGAATGGGCGTCCGATGGATACCCGATAAGGCTTCGGCTGAGGTCGTATAAACAGGCCAGAGCTGATGTGATTCTTGATCCGCGGTTCGGCTACGGGAAGCCAGTGTTCGAACGGACCAAAGTGCGCACAAAGGACGTCATGCGACAGTTCCTCGCTGGTGAGAGACCCGAGGACATCGCCGAAGACTATGATCTCACCGAGGACGAAGTCTTGGCCGCGATACGCGTCCTGAGTCGCCGGGATGCAGCCTGACGACCTTCATGGTCGATCGCACCAACGGACTCCGGTTCGCTGGAGCACTTAGCGCCGCCGGTCTGGCTGTGGTGACTCTTGCAGACGTGTGGGCAAGCAGGAGGCCCAGGATATATTCGACCCCACATGGATACGGTATGCGGCCGAGAGGAATTACGTCGGCGTGACTGCCGACGATGACCTCAGATATTCTCCGCAGAACAAGGCGGCACTGCTTGAGACTGGCTTGCAGGTTTTCTGTTTTCCGAACGGTAATCTGCCGTGGAAGACCCAAGTCGGCCGGATGTTCGCACACCTCCCGGAGATGGAACGGCTAATCGCAGAGGTTCCTGGCGCATGGATGGCGAAGCTGTATGCTGACTCGGTGGCGATTGTGTGGCCACCCAGTCTTAAGTAATTGCCGTGAGGGTACGCCCTGGCGCGGATGGCCCCGCCAGGTCGCCACGACCCGGGTGTGAGTCTCACCGTGGTCCGCCACCTGCCACGGGTGCAGCTCGGGCCCGTGCGCCGAGAAGGCTGGCCTCAGCGTCGGCTGATCCCGTTCCGCAGCATGCCTGCGTTGAGCCGCAGCGGCGTCACCTCTAGCATCGCGGGGGTGCCCGGGCCGCCACCGCCGTTGCCGACGTTGCGTGAGGACTGGCAGCGCGCGCTGTGCGTCGCTGCCCATCCAGACGACCTGGAGTACGGCGTGGCGTCGGCCGTGGCCCGCTGGACGTCCCAGGGGAAGCAGGTGAGCTACCTGCTCGCGACCCGAGGTGAGGCCGGCATCGACGGGATGGACCCCGCCGAGGTGGGCCCGCTGCGCGAAGCGGAAGAGCGCACCGGAGCCCGGGAGGTGGGCGTCGAGGTGGTCGAGTTCCTGGACCATCGCGATGGCGTCGTCGAGTACGGCGTGGCCCTGCGTCGCGACATCACCCGGGCCATCCGGCGGCACCGACCGGAGGTCGTGCTCGGTGGGGCGTTCACCGACCGGATGGTCGGCGGCATCACCAATCAGGCCGACCACCGCGCGGTCGGGCTGGCGACCCTGGACGCCGCGCGGGACGCCGGCAACCGGTGGATCTTCCCAGAGCTCGCCGAGGAAGGTCTCCAACCGTGGACCGGTGTGCGCTACGTGTGCTTGGCCGGCGCACACGAACCAACCCACGGCGTCGACGTAACCGGTTTCGTCGACCGGGGCATCGCGTCGCTGCGAGCGCACCGCGCCTACCTGGACGGGCTGGGCGCGGAGGCGTTCGACCCTGCGGCGTTCCTGTCCTGGGTAGCGGCGGCGAGCGGTGCCCGCCTGGACGTGGACTCCGCGGTGCTGCTCGACGTCCACGAACTGATCCCGGATGGTCCACCACCGTGGGCCACCCCGCCGAACCTCTCCGAGTAGCCCAGTCCCGCGTGCCAGTTCCTCGTACCGCTGGCGATGTTCGGCCAGAGGCAGCGCCATGCCCACGCGCGAGTAGCCACAGCGCTCCTCGCTACGGTGGGTGGTGAAGGGGTGATGCACGATGACCAAGAAGGCGCCGCTGGTGGATCCGGAGTCCGTCGAGATCGGCGGCCGCGCCCGCATGATCCGCGGACGTCGCGGCCTGAGCCTGGACGCGGCGGCCGGGCTCGCCGGGATCTCAAAGCCCTACTTGTGGCAGTTGGAGAATGGCAAGCGGCGGTTCGCGCGGCGCGGGCTGATCGAGGATCTCGCCGGTGCGCTCGGCTGCTCCGTGATCGACTTGACTGGGCAGCCGTACCTGCCGCCGGACCGTGCCAGTGCTGAGGCGCTGGCCGCTGTCCCGGGTATCCAGCTGGCGCTTCACGATTACGGTCCCGACGACGTGCCCGATCTGCAACCCCGGTCACTGGACGAGCTGACCTGCTGGGCAGCCGACGCCAACGAGCACTGCGACCAAACCCGCTTCTCCCTGGCCGGGCGGGATGCGGGCGTGCTGGTCGCCGAACTGCAGGCGCACGCCCTGACCGCGGGATCGGCCGAACGGAACCGGGCGTTCACCGCGCTGGTCACGGCCTGCATGGTCGCCGGGGCGGTTGCCAAGAACCTCGGCTACATCGACCTGTCGGTCACCGCCGCGCGCCGCGGGTACGACTTCGCCAGGCGGCAGGATGATCTTGGTCTGCTCGGGTTCGCCCGCTGGTACTGGGCGCTGGGGTTGATGCGGCTGGCCGCCCGCAACCGCGCCACGGTGGCGCTGACACACGGCGTCGACGAGTTGGTCCCTGCTGTGAACCTGCGCTCCGGAGACACGCTGCCGGCGGAGATGGCCGGGATGATGCACCTGACACACGCGCAGACCGCGGCGCGCGACAGGAGCGACGACGCGCACGCCCACCTGGCCGAGGCCGCCAGCCTCGCGGATCGGATCGGGGAGCGCAACGGGATGCGGCAGCACTTCGGGCCGACCAATGTCGCGGTCTGGCGGCTCTCGGTGGGCATCGAGCTCGGTGAGGGCGGCCGAGCCTACGAGGACCTCACCCGAGCGCAGCTGGATGTGGCCACGCTGGGCAGCGCCGAGCGGTCTTCGTCGCTGCACCTGGATCTAGCGCGGGCGCTGGTGCAGGACGGCCCGGATCGCGACGGTGAGGCGATCCGGCACCTGGACACCGCCGATCGGCTGGCGCCGCAACGTATCCGGCTGGACCCGATGGCCCGTGACCTGCTGGCCGGCTTGCACAAGCGGGCGCGGCGTCGGGTCTGGGAGCTGGACTCGCTACTCAACCGGTTCCGCGTGAACACGAAGCGTTAGCTGCAAGCGCACGCCCACCGTGAGATCGCGCAGGCGAGTCTCGTGGGCGGCTGCCCAACCCCGATTCGACAGCGCACCGCACGCTACGGTTGTGGTGGGAGGTGATGGTCAGTGGCCAGAAAGACGCCGCAGGTGGACCCGGAATCCGTTGAGATCGGCGGCCGCGCCCGCATGATCCGCGGACGTCGCGGCCTGAGCCTGGACGCGGCTGCCGGGCTCGCCGGGATCTCAAAGCCCTACCTGTGGCAGTTGGAGAATGGCAAGCGGCGGTTCGCGCGGCGCGGGCTGATCGAGGACCTCGCCGGTGCGCTCGGCTGCTCCGTGATCGATTTGACCGGACAGCCCTACCTGCCCCCGGACCGGGCAACTGCCGACGCGATGGCAACCGTGCCGGGTATCCAGTTGGCGCTCCACGACTACGACCCAGACGACGTGCCGGATATCACCCCTCGGCCGCTGGATGAGCTGGCGCAATGGGCCGACAATGCCAACGAGCATTGCGCCCAGGCGCGTTACTCCCTCGCCGGTGAAGATATCGGCGTGGTGATGACCGGATTGCAGCGGCACGCGTTCACCGTCACAGCGTCCGAGCAGGATCTCGCGTTCGCCGCTGTGGTCGCTGCATGCTTCGCAGCCGGAGTGGTGGCTGGCAACGTCGGCCATGTCGATCTGTCGGTTGCCGCCGCGCGGCGAGGCTACGATCTGGCGAACCGCTCCGGCGACCCGGCACTCATCGGCTTCGCCCGGTGGTACTGGGCGCTGACCCTGACACGGCTTGCGGCGCGCCAGCGCGCCTCATCGCTGCTGACCACCGGAATTGACGAGTTGACGCCTGCGGTCAGCCTCACCGGCTCGGGCACCGTGGCGGCTGAAATGGTGGGACTCATGCACCTGGCGCAGGCGAACACAGCCGCGCGAGAGCAACGCGCCGACGATGCGAACACACACCTTGCGGAGGCAGCCCGCCTAGCGGCCCGCATCGGCGAGCACAACGGAATGCGCCAGCACTTCGGCCCGACCAACGTGGCGATGTGGCGACTGGGTATCGGTATCGAGCTGTCCGACGGTGGCCGCGCCTATGAGGACACCATGCGCGCCGAGCTGGACCTCTCCGCGCTGGGTTCGGCCGAGCGCGTGGCATCGCTGCGTCTCAACCTGGCCCGCGCGCTGGTGACCGATGGCCCAGACCGCGACGGAGAGGCGATCCGGCACCTGGACGCCGCCGACCGGATCGCGCCGCAGCGCATCCGTAACGACCCGATCGCCCGGGAGCTGGTGGCCGCCCTGAACCGGCGGGCCCACCGGCGGGTATGGGAGCTGGACAGCCTATGCAACCGGTTCGGCGTCGGCACGAGCGGTAACGGCAAGTAGTACTGCGGCGACCTTCCGGGCCATCCTCGTGAGTTCGCGGGGTGTCGCCGCACGATCGGGCCGGGGGCGCCTCATGCGTCAGGCCGAGGCCGGTGCCACGTGTGCGTACCCGCTACGTTGGTGGGGGAGGTGATGCTCGGTGGCCAGAAAGGCGCCGCTGGTGGATCCGGAGTCCGTCGAGATCGGCGGCCGCGCCCGCATGATCCGGGGGCGTCGCGGCCTGAGCCTGGACGCGGCGGCCGGGCTCGCCGGGATCTCAAAGCCCTACCTGTGGCAGTTGGAGAATGGCAAGCGGCGGTTCGCGCGGCGCGGGCTGATCGAGGACCTCGCCGGTGCGCTCAGCTGTGCGGTAACCGACTTGACCGGACAGCCCTACCTCTCTGTCGACCGCGAGACTGCCGACGCGATGGCGGCCCTGCCGGGAATCTCGGTGGCGGTCAACGACTGCACGTTGGACGACGTGCCCGACCTGCCAGCCCGGCCGGTCGAGCAGCTTGTCGCCGCCACTGCGCAGGCCAACGCCTACCTCGACGAGGCACGGTTCTCCCTCGCCGGTCGGGGGCTGGGTGCGCTGCTGACGGAGCTGCATGTGATCGTGGCCACCGGCAGCACCGACGCCCGCCGCGCCGCGCTGGCCGCGTTGGCCGAGGCTTGCATGGTCGCAACCTCCATCGCGCGCCACCTGGGTCACGCCGATCTCGCCGTGGAGACGGCTCGACGCGGCTACGATGCCGCGCGGCGACTCGACGACCCCACCCGGACCGGACTGCTCGCCATGCACCGCGCCCTCGGGCTGACCTGGATCGGCGCACAGCACCGGATCACCGCCGTCCTCGACGAGGCGCTGACCGCGATCACGCCCGCCGCCGACCCGTCCGCGGTCGACACCGGCCCGGCGCAAGCCGCCGGGATGCTGCACCTGACCGCCGCACTGCACCACGCCAAGCGGGAGCGGACCGGTGACGCCGAGGATCATCTAGGCCACGCCAACGAGCTGGCCTGCTGTACCGGGGAATGCAACCTGTTGTACCAGCATTTCGGACCGGCCCACGTGGCACTGTGGGGGGTTGAAGTTGCCGTGGAGCTGGGTCGCGGGCCGGCTACCGCGGAGAGGATAGACACAGACGCGGCCCGGCGGCTGGCCGACACGCTCGGCTCCGCTAATCGTCGCTGCGTGCTGCACTTTGATCTCGCGCGCGGCTGGGCGCAGGCCGAGGGCACCCGCGACGCTGAGGCCATCCGCCACCTCGACATGGCGGACCGGATCACGTCACAGGTTCGAAACGTCCCGGTGGCCCGTGACCTGTTGGCAGATCTGCACGACCGGGCGCGGCGTCGGGTGTGGGAGCTGGACTCGTTACTCAACCGGTTCGGCAT
>JBOHGT010000307.1:0-13854 GCA_050700385.1 Pseudonocardiaceae bacterium
GCCGTACCTCGAGCGGTCGACGGACAACGGCGCGCTCACCGGGACCGAACGCGACCTGGTCGAACAGGTGATCAACAACATCGAGCGGTACGGCGGCGGCGAGCCTCCTGCGCGGATCCACGGCGACCTGTGGCCGGGCAACGTCCTCTGGGGCGCCGACGGCCGGGGTTGGCTCGTCGACCCGGCCGCGCACGGCGGGCACCGGGAGACCGACCTGGCCCAGCTCGCGCTCTTCGGCGGGGCCCCGCACCTCGACCGGCTGCTCGCGGCCTACCAGGAGGAAAGCCCGCTCCAGGACGGGTGGCGGCAACGGGTCCCCGTACACCAGTTGCACCTGTTGCTCGTGCACACGGCGCTGTTCGGGCCCGCGTACCGTTCTGCGGTCGTTGCGTCGGCCGATGCCGCGTTGCGGGCCTGACGCGATACCGTCGAGTGATGACCACGCCCGTAGCCGTCGCCGGCCTCGCGGACCGTTTCGGTCGGGTGGCCACTGACCTGCGGGTGTCACTCACCGACCGGTGCAACCTGCGCTGCACCTACTGCATGCCGGCCGAGGGCCTGGCCTGGCTGCCCAAAGACGAGGTGCTGACCGACGCCGAGATCGTCCGGCTGGTCCGGGTCGCGGTCGAGCAGCTCGGCGTCACCGAGGTCCGGTTCACCGGCGGCGAACCGCTGGTCAGGCCGGGGCTGGTGGACATCGTCGCCGCTTGCGCCGCGCTGCGCCCACGCCCGCGGTTGTCGCTGACCACGAACGGGATCGGCCTGGCCCGCCTCGCCGCACCGCTCAAGGCGGCCGGCCTCGACCGGGTGAACGTCTCGCTCGACACGCTCGACCCGGAGCGGTTCAAGGCGCTGACCCGCCGCGACCGGCACGCCGACGTGCTCGCCGGGCTCGCCGGCGCCGTGGCGGCCGGCCTCACCCCCGTGAAGATCAATTCGGTACTGATGCGGGGCGCCAACGACGACGAAGCGCCCGCGCTGGTCGAGTTCGCGATGGCCAACGGCTACGAACTGCGGTTCATCGAGCAGATGCCGCTCGACGCCCAGCACGGCTGGGACCGGTCCACGATGGTCACCGCCGCCGAGATCCTGCGCGCGCTCGAAGCGACGTACACCCTGGTCCCCGACCCGGTCGCCCGCGGCGCCGCGCCGGCCGAGACGTGGCTGATCGACGGTAAGCGGATCGGCGTCATCGGCAGCGTGACCCGCCCGTTCTGCGGCGACTGCGACCGCACCCGGCTGACCGCCGACGGGCAGCTGCGGTCCTGCCTGTTCTCCCAGGGCGAGACCGACCTGCGCAGGCCGATGCGCTCCGGCGCCGGTGACGTCGAGCTGGCCGACCTCTGGCGTGACACCATGTGGCGCAAGGCCGCCGGGCACGGCATCGATGACCCCAGCTTCGTCCAGCCGACCCGGCCGATGAGCGCGATCGGAGGCTGAGCCGTGGCCGCCGTGACGGTGCGGTACTTCGCCGGGGCCCGAGCCGCCGCGGGCCGGTACAGCGAACTCGTGGAACTCTCCGATGCCACGACGGTCTCCGACGTGCTCGCCGAGGTCACCCGCCGGCACGGTGACGATCTCAAGCGGATACTGGGCGGTTGCAGCTACCTGCTCGACGGCATCGCCGTGCGCGAGCTCGGCATCGGCGTGCCCGCCGGCGCGGAGCTGGACGTACTGCCCCCCTTCGCCGGCGGCTGAGCATCTGCCGACATCTGGCCCACGCGCCACACGTCCACTGGGTCGAGCCCGACCGGCTCGACGAGCTGGCCCTCCACCGCTCGGTCAGCTCCACATCGAGCACGGCCTACAGCACCGGAGCCAACCGTACTTCAGCTGACGCCCACGGCTTGGAACCGCCCCTGTGTCCGTTCACCGCGCCCCCAGCAGCTCCGGACGCGCCTCTGCGCGAGGCCGGTGGCCAGTTCCTTTCAGCTCGCGAACACTCAATGTGGTCGACCGAGAGCGCTGACGATCAGCTTTGCGATCTCCTCTACGGTATGATCTGCAGTGTTGAGCCCCTTCTTGAGGTGCAGCAGCGGACTGTATTGCCGCAGCTCCATCAGGGTCACCTTATGCAGGACTGGAATGACCATCTCTTTACTGTCGAGCAGCGCCGAGAACTCTTTCTCGACCCATGGCCGACCTGCGAGCACGGTTGGCGTCACCAGCACCACACCGATGCGGGAGCGCGCGATGCCACGGTCGATGGCCAGCACAATATTCTGCCCGAGCCCCAGGCTGAATTCGTCGACCCAGACATCAGCACCAAGCTTTTCCAGCTCATCGCGCAGAAACCGTGCTATGACAAGATCAGCGCTGGCATGCGATAGGAAGATGTCGTGCGCCCGCTCAACGGGATCGGCGGCCACATGCTCGCGCACGGACGTCAGCAACGCTCGCTCCGACGTGGTGACACGTATGGGCTGGTACCCCGTGTTCAAGCCTCCGCCGACAATATTGGTGCCGCCGTGACCAATATTCAACATACCATAGTTCTCCGACATGTGCGTATTCCTTTTCAAATGTCGAATCTACTCCGCGAGGCCGACGCTGCTGGGCTGGTACCCTGTGTTCAAGTCTCCGCCGACAATATTGGTGCCGCCGTGACCAATATTCAACATACCATAGTTAAGGATCGCTTCGGCTCGCTGCGCGAATTCGGACGTGTCGACACCCTTGGTCTTCAGGAACTCCTCGATCCCCGCGAGTAGTCGACGCTCGATGATCTTTGAGTGCCGCGTCACGTCCAAGAGCTGGAAGTAACTGGTCTCGTCGTCGTACCGGAACGATCGGCGCGGCGCAGAGACCTCATCCGGCTCGCTCGCGATACCGTTCCCAGCGATCTCCCGTGCGCTGATCTGGGCGCCAATATCGCGACGCTTGCTGATCTTTGAGCTGGTGTCCCGCTGCGCCCAGTAAGCGTTCACCAAATCTTTCGGCGCTGCTACCAGCCGACGAGGGGCGTGTAGCACGTCGGGCAGCTCAGACAGGCATTTTAGCACCATTCGCGGCGCCGCCTTGCGACCGGTGCCGCCGACCTCGTCGATTACTCGGAAACGAGGTGGCGTCGGGAGAAGTGCGTAGGTGGACAACTCAACGTACAGGGTTCGGCCCTGCAACGATACGTGCACGAAGACCGTAGTGACCAATTCACCATCCCACGCTTCGACTTGGCAGGCGATATGGTATCGCGCCTCTTCGCGTGGTTTTGCCATGATCTCATCCAGGACGGTCGATGACGGGGGATCTGATAGCGCGTCCGGAACGTTGCATACGTACATGCCATCAATGAAGACATGGTCGCGCACCATTAATCCGGGCAACCTGGTCTCGCTGTGTGCGGTCGACGCCAGACGTTCGATCGACGCCTTGAGGTACCCGACGATCTCACTGGTCTTAAACGGCGGCCGGGACTGAGGGAACTCCTCGTCCCGATCCTGCCCGATCCCTCTCTTGCGTATTATCCGTTGCGCGAAAGACCATCGGTGCACATCAAGGCCGCTGCCGACGAACGGCCGGTACCCCGAGTAGACGGTGACAGGATGGTGCTGTTGCCTGTGGAGGGTGCTGAGCCGTCGACTGCGACGGCTACTCTTGAATGCCGACGGGTAGTGAAGTCGGTCAAGAAGCTGCTGTCGGACAATACCGACGACGGCGAATAGCAGGACAAACAGCGCGACCAGGAGTCCGATCTGAACCAGGCCGCCGCGGAGCCCCGAGCCCTGCGGATCGGAACGCATCGCGAGTACGCTGCCGGCGACCACGATGGCTGAACCGAGCAGTCCACAGGCGGCGAGCTTCGCGCGGAAACGTAGTCCTCGGAGATAATCGTGCGACTTCCGTTTGCGTAGCGTCCGAGTTGACTCGACCAGGACGCGCCAGCATGCGCGCAGCGTGTACCACATGGCGAGCAACCCGACCATGAGAAGGGTGCCCAATGGCGCCATCATCACGGCAGCCACGAATATCGCGGCGGCGACCGCATCCCGCGCCAGCTCTAACCACCACGCCCGCCAGGCGTGACACATCACAGGAAGAAGGTCGTAGCCGTAGGACGGAGCAACCCTCCGCTTCCGGCAGTTGTAGATGTCCCGCAAGAGCCGCTGGCGGAACTCACGGTCCAGGTAAACACCGGCGCACAGTCGCCGGGTAGCCGTGTGTCCTTCCGGGATGACCCCATCGTCGGCCACACGGCCATCTTGCAGCTGGCGACCACGGGCGGCAGCGGTCAAGGTGTCGCCGAACCACTGCAAGGGGTCCGGCAGCATCTCATCGCGGATGGAGCCGTTCTTCATGGTACCTCCAAGGCTGGCAGCTCCCCTTGACAAGAGCGACGCGCGCAGCTCCGTGATACGTGTTGACCGCCTCTGACTCGATTCCGTGAGTAACGGCATGACGTGATCTTCGATCCGGATTGTTGATCTTCCGGTGGCCGTTTCCGGGTTGGTGGCAGGCTGAGGGCGAGTGTCGCCTCGGGCGGGCAGGTTTCGGGGGTGGGCGGGGCCGTGGTGGCCGGGTGGGTCAAGGACGGAAGATCAGGCAGGTGGGGCAGGGCGCGCAACCGGGCGAGGAGCGTGGGCAGCCGCTGGACACCGGGTGGCAGGTGCGGGATGAGCGCGCCGGCATGGCTGATCACCCCGGCCGGGAAGGTAGATCAGCCACGCCGCAGGGTGGCGATCAAGGCTTTGCCGGACGCCGACCGGTTCCTCGGTCGGCGGCACTTGGTCGAGGAGCTGCTCCGCTGGATTGACGAGGATCGGTCTTGGCGGTCTTCGGGCGTCCCGGCAACGGCCGGGCGGGGCGCTGGCAGCGGCCCGATTCTCCCTCACCGTCCCAACCCCACCGCAGCGTGCGTGGTCGGTACAGCGAGTTCGTGGAGCTGTCCGACGGTGCTCGGTCGCCGACGTTTCAAGGAAGTCACCCGCCCGACGGCTGACTGACTCGGCCAGCTCGCGGACGACTGGCCGGGGTGAGCATGCGCTCTCGCCCTCGCCGTCATCCCGGACCGTAGGGACGATCCGAACCTTCGCGACGCGGTAGGTGACCTGACCCTCTCGGCGCACGGCACGACCACCTCGACGCCGACCAGCCTGGCAGCGAGGACGTCGCCAGTCATGATCAGATCGGGACATCGCTACCCGTTCGGCTTCCGAAAGAAGTCCACGACTACCTGCAGGGCGACATCCAGCCACGCACCACGCCTGATCACCTGATACATGCCAAGATCACCTCAGCCCTCGTCATCTCGTCATCACCGTGCGCGGACGTTGCAGGGCCAAGTCACTGCCAAGTCACCAGCTCTTCCGGCGCCGTGGCCCGCGCATCGTGGCCATTGGACGTCCGGGGACGCAACCCTGCCGTTCCAGATTCCTTGCATCCTCGAGCATGCGGAAGTGCCTCAGTGTCCGCGAAATTGCTGAACTTGCGCCGAACTTGTTGGCGTGTGCGCCTGTCCGGTCCAGCGACAGAGAGTGCACGTGGAAGACTGAGACCCATGGTGGAGCTGAACGGCGTTCCAGCCGACATCGACCACATCAAGGCACTTGCCCTGAACAACTCCGGCCACTTCACCACGATCCGCGTCGATGATCATCGAGTGCGTGGGCTGTCACTCCATCTGGAACGGCTGGTGCGTGACTGCCGCACGGTCTTCGACACGGAGCTGGATCCGGACCGGGTTCGGCATCTCGTTCGACACGCGTTGGCCGGCACGTCCGGATCGGTCGTGGTCCGGGTCACCGTGTTCGACCCCGCCCTGGAGCTCGGGAACCCCGGAGCGGAAGCCGAGCCGCACGTGTTGGTCACGACCCGGCGGACCGCGGAGCACCCGCTGCCGCCGCTGCGCGTCCAGTCCGTCTACTGGAAACCGGGCTCGACATCGAGGTCACCGGTCTGGTCGGCGTCTACTCCGACCCCGCCACATCATCGCCTACGACGATGGCGAGGTCCGGCAAGAGTTCTCCATCTGCTTCCGCGCCCGACCCGTCGGTGGACAGCTCGCGCCAAGTAGCGAGTCCAGGCAGGTCCACTGGGTCGTGCCCGACGAGCTCACATCCACCGCTCGGTCAGGCTCCGCATCGAGCACGGCCTCCAGCACTGGAGCCAACCGTAACTCAGCTGACACCAGCAGCCCTGAGCTGCGGCGCACGGCCGCTGCATGGTCTGACAAGCTTGCCAGGTGAGAATCGAGGCCGAGCTCAAGGCGCGGGTTCGCAGCCCGGAGCGGGTGCGGGAGCTGCTGGGTCGCCGGGCGTCGGAGGAGCTCTCGGTCTATTACGACACCTACTTCGACACCCCGGATCGCCAACTGACCCGCGAGGGCCGGGAGCTGCGGGCGCGCGCCTTGCAGACCGGCAGCGTGACCACCACGATGCTGACGTACAAGGGCACCGCGGTCGACGTGGCCAGCGGGTCCAAGCCGGAGGCCGAGACGACGGTCGGCGACACCGACGCGTTGCGGGTCATCCTGGCCGGGCTGGGGTTCGAAGTGCTCATCGCGTTCGAGAAGCACTGCTCGAACTACCGGATTGTCGCCGACGGCCGGACAGTGCTCGCCACGCTGGTGCATGTGCCAGAGCTGGCAGGTACGTACATCGAGATCGAGTCCATCGTGGACACAGCAGCAGAGGTCGCCGGAGCGCTCGACGCGATCCGTGCCGTGCTCGGGCAACTGGGCATCGAACGCGCCGACGAGACCACCCAGACCTACACCGACGCGGTGGCGGCCCGACGCGCGTGACCATCGCGATCAAGGCCAGGTCCGGGCATTTCAGCCACTACCGGGGAGATCAGCCGTAGTGTCATCTCG
Source organism: Pseudonocardiaceae bacterium (assembly GCA_050700385.1). Lineage (GTDB taxonomy): Bacteria > Actinomycetota > Actinomycetes > Mycobacteriales > Pseudonocardiaceae > WHSY01. Next base: position 6,809 of record JBOHGT010000307.1, read on the forward strand.
ACCCAGCTCGCGGACGCCTGGCCAGGATGAGCATCCGTCTCTCCCTCACCGTTACCCAGGGCCGTAGGCGACAACCCGAACCTTCGCGACGCGGTAGACAACCTGACCGTCGGCGCAGGGCACGACCACCTCGACGCCGACCAGCCCAGCAGCAAGGACGTCGCCAGTCGTGATCAGGTCGGGGCACCGCTGCCCGTTCGGCTTTCGAACGAAGTCCACGGCCAACTGCAGGGCGACATCCGGCCACGCGCCACGCCTGACCACATGATTCATACCAAGGTCACCTCAGCCCGCCTCGCCGTCTCGTCATCACTGTGCGCGAACCAACCGGTTGGGCAGCGCGTCCGGACGACGTAGAGATCGACCGGGGCCGCGCTGCTGAGGGTGCGGTGCCAGCCGATGCGCCAATGTCGGCCGACCCGCTCGGCGAGCTGGTCGATCACGATGCCCAGCTTGACCCGGCCGAGCCACCGCCCCCATCTCGGTACAGGTATCTCACAGTGGGAAGTAGAGTGCTCGGAGTGGCGAGCCCGGCGTACGAACCGCTGTTGATGCCGGCGTGGGCCTGGCAGCGCCAGGATGTGCGCGAGACGCTGCGGCGCCGCGACGTGGGGGCGCTGTTCCGGCTCGTCCAGCGCTACGCCGGGGCGAGTCAGAGCCAGCTCGCCGTCACCACCGGACTACTTCAGGGTCGGGTCAGCGAGATCATCAAGGAACCCGCACGGTGACCGCGCTGGAGGTCTTCGAACGCATCGCCGACGGGCTGAGCATGCCGGATGAGGCGCGCATCCTGCTCGGACTAGCCCCATTGCACCCGGCTGGACTTGATCACTTGGGGCCGTCCGGCCGGGCTGAAGTCGTTGCGGTCTACCCTTCGCAGCAGGCTGCCGCTGCGGACATCCGCGCCACGGTGCGCCACGCGCGGGAAGTGGAGATCCTCGCGGTGCGGGGGTTGGGCATCATAGGGATGAACGACTCGCTGCTGCGCCCGACGGTGGCCGGGGTGTCGCCGTGTGCGGTGCGAGCACTGCTGCTCGATCCCGAGTCGCCAGCCGCGCACCGGCGGGCCGAGGAGATCGGTGAGTCGTTCGAGTCGTTCGCCGGAGGTGTCCGGCTGGCCGTGGCACGCCTGCGGGAGCTGGTGAGTATACGGAAGCGAGGGAGGTATACCTGTACGACCTGTTGCCGACGTGGCGGGTGATCGCGCTGGACGACACGCTGTTCGTCTCGGCGTTCGGTGAGAACACCGAAGGGCACACATCGCCCATGTACAAGATCAGCACCACCGCGTATGGCGGGTCATTGCACCGGGGGTTCCGCCGGTTCGTCGGTGAGCTGCGGCGCACGGCGCGCCAGGTGGTCTGACAGGCTCGCCGGGTGGGGATCGAGGCCGAACTCAAGGCGCGGGTGCGAAACCCGGAGCGGGTGCGTGAACTGCTGCGCGAGCGGGCACCCGAAGAGGTCTCGGTCTATTCCGACACCTACTTCGACACTCCGGATCGCCAGCTGACCCGCGACGGGCGGGGCTGCGGGTGCGGGTCGTGCATACCGACACCGTGACCACGACCGTACTGACCTACAGGGCGCCGCGGTCGACGCGCGTGACCGTCGCGGTCGATGTCAGGTCACGGGCAGTTCACCCACTCCTCGCTGCCGTCGGCGAACTCCTGGCGCTTCCACACCGGCAGCCGCAGCTTCACCTCGTCCACCAGCGCCGCGCAGGCGGCGAAGGCCTCCTCCCGGTGTGCGGCCGACACCGCGCAGGCCAGCGCCGCGTCCCCTATCGCCATCGGGCCCACCCGGTGGCTCACCGCGAGCGCCTGCGCCGTGGGGTGGGCCGCGGCCACCTCGGCCGCCACCCGGGCGATCACGTCGCCCGCGCTGGGATGGCCGGAGTAGTCCAGCGCCCGCACCGACCGGCCACCGTCATGATCACGCACGACGCCCGCGAAGCTGACCACGGCGCCGGCGCTCGCCGCCGACACCAGGCGCGCGTGTTCCTCGACGTCCAGCGGGTTCTCAGTCACCAGGGCTCGACACACCTCGCCGGTGCCCGTCCGCTCCTCGGATCGGTGCGCCCGGGCGGAGTGCTGGTGTCCCTGGTCGTCTCCCTGCCGCGCGTGGTCGGAGCCGTGCAGCTGGTCGACGGCGTGGTCCAGCACACCGTCGAGCACGCCCAGGCCGTCGCGCACCCCTCCGGTGGAGCCGGGCAGCGTCACGACGAGCGTCCGGCCGGCGACGCCGGCGAGACCGCGGGACAGCACTGCGGTGGGTACCTCCGGCAGGCCGGCGGTCCGGATGGCCTCGGCGAGCCCGGGCAGCGTGCGGTCGAGCAGCGGTTGCACGGCGTCAGGGGTGCGGTCGGTGGGTGTGATGCCGGTCCCGCCCGTGGTCAGCACCACGTCGACCCCGTCCGCGACCGCACCGGCCACGGCCTCGCGCACCGGCGAGCCGTCCGGCACCACGATCGGTTCCGGGGTGTCGAACCCCCGCTCGCGCAGCCAGCCGGTGATGACCGGTCCGCTGCGGTCGGGGTACACCCCCGCCGCGGCCCGGTTGGACGCCACCACGACAGCGGCGCGGCGGGTCGGTGAGGTGCTCACTGCTCCTCCTCGCGGATCCACGTCCCGGTCTTGCCGCCGTCCTTGCGCTCGACGCGCACGCCGTCCAGCACGGCGGCGGGGTCCACGGCCTTGACCATGTCGTGCAGCGCCAGGCCTGCCACCGCCACCGCGGTGAGCGCCTCCATCTCGACCCCGGTGCGGTCGGTGGTGCGCACCGTCGCGGTGATCCGCACCTCGGCGCCGCCGGGCTCGAGATCCACGGTGACGCCGGACAGCGCGATCGGGTGGCACAGCGGGACGAGGTCGGGCGTGCGCTTGGCGCCCATGATCCCCGCGATCCGGGCGGTGGCCAGCGCGTCACCCTTCGGAAGCTCCCCGGCCGACAGCAGCCGCACCACTTCCTCGGTGGTGCGTACCACGCCGCTCGCCACGGCGCGCCGCACGCTCGGCTGCTTGCCGGACACGTCGACCATCCGCGCCGCACCGCGCTCGTCCACGTGGGTCAGGGAACTCGGATCGGACATCACCCCCCGATTCTAGGTTGGCCCTTCCCGCGATACGCGCACTTATGGTGGGTTTCGAGGGCCGACATCCCACCTTAAGTACGCGTATCGCGGGAAGTAGGCGCGTCACGCGGTGGCGGCGCGGCGCACCGCATCGGCCACGGCCGGCGCCACGGCGGTGTCGAAGACGCTGGGCACGATGAACGACGCGTTGAGGCGGTCGGCCGAGACCACGTCGGCGATCGCTGTCGAGGCGGCCACCAGCATCCCGTCGCTGATCTCGTGCGCACCGGCGTCGAGCAGGCCGCGGAACACTCCGGGGAAGGCCAGCACGTTGTTGATCTGGTTGGGGTAGTCGGAGCGTCCGGTGGCGACCACGGCGGCGTGGCGCTGGGCCTCCAGCGGATCGATCTCGGGGTCGGGGTTGGCCAGCGCGAAGACGATCGCGCCCGGCGCCATCGTCGCCACGTCGGCCGCGCAGAGCAGATTCGGCGCGGACACCCCGATGAACACGTCGGCGCCCCGCACCGCGTCGGGTAGCGAGCCGGTCACACCCGCGCCGTTGGTGCTGGCGGCGATCCGCTTCAAGTTGGCGTCCAGATCGGGCCGTCCGGTGTGGACCACACCGTCGATGTCGACGGCCAGGATGTCGGCGGGCGCGAGCGGCAGCAGCAGCCGGATGATGGCCGAGCCTGCGGCGCCGACCCCGCAGACGACGACCCGGCAGCCCGACAGCGGCTTGCCCACCACCCGCAGCGCGTTGCGCAGCGCCGCGAGCACCACCACCGCGGTGCCGTGCTGGTCGTCGTGGAACACCGGGATGTCCAGCACCGCGCGCAGCCGCGCCTCGATCTCGAAGCAGCGCGGGGCCGCGATGTCCTCGAGATTGATCCCGCCGTAGACGGGTGCGATGAGCTGCACCGTGCGGATGATCTCCTCGGTGTCCTGGGTGTCCAGGCACACCGGCCACGCGTCCACCCCGGCGAACTTCTTGAACAGCGCCGCCTTGCCCTCCATGACGGGCAGCGCGGCCGCCGGACCCAGGTTGCCCAGCCCCAGCACCGCGGACCCGTCGGTGACCACCGCGACGGTGTTGCGCTTGATGGTCAGCCGCCGCGCGTCCTCCGGGTGGGCGGCGATCGCCTGGCAGACCCGCGCGACGCCGGGCGTGTAGGCACGGGAGAGGTCCTCGCGGTTGCGCAGCGCGACCTTGGAGACGACCTCCAGCTTGCCGCCGAGGTGCACCAGGAACGTGCGGTCGGAGACCTTGCGCACGTGCACGCCCTGCAACGCCTCCAGCGCGGCGGTGAGCTCCGTCGCGTGGTACTCGGACAGCGCGTTGGCGCTGATGTCGACCACGATGCGGTCGGCGTGTGACTCGACGACGTCGAACGCGGTGATCACCCCACCGACCCGGCCCACCGCGCCGGTCAGGTCACCCGCGGCGCTGGCCGACGGGGGTGCTTGCACCCGGACGGTGATGGAGTACCCCGGACCGGGAACCGGCATCGACCCTCCCCGGTTCGCTGGTAGTCCGACCTGGACAGCCTATCCGCGCCGCACGCACGCCACCGCAGCCCCGTTCGGATCCGGACGGGGCTGCGGCGTCGGTCGGGTCGGTCAGTGCGTGACCGGCAGCTGGGTCTCGATCGGCTCCGGCTTGGGCGCCTCCGGCTCCTCTTTCTTGGCGGCACCGCAGGTGGCCGACGAGATGGTCACCTTCAGCAGCGCCCCGTCCTGCAGCAGGCCGGGGTTGAGCTGCTGGAGCTGCTCGCGCAGCGCCCCGACGGTCGGAGCCGCATCGGGGGTGGGCAGCGCCAGCTCGGGGGCGAGCGCACCCAGCCGGTCGAGGTCCTGGGGCGCGATCGGAAGCTGCGGTGGCGCGGTGGGCAGCACGGTGACCACGAGAGCCTCGACGGTCAGCGTGCCGTCCTCGTTCTCGGTCTGCTTGTTGAGGTCGATCTTGGCGATCGGCGAGAGGTCGATCCCCTGACCGGGGGCGGGGCCCGCGGGAAGGCCCTGCCCGCCGGCCGAGCCTCCGATGATCTCGACGGCGCCCTCGCCGTTGTCGCAGCGGGCGTGCAGGACGTCGGCCTTGACCAATTCGGCGATGTTGACGCGGACCGCCTTGGCCGACGCGGCGTTACCGCCCGCCTCGACCTCGAGCACCCCGACACCGAGCGGCGGCGGCAGCTGGAGTAGGGAGTCCTTGACGACCTGGCCGTCGGTGGACTTGACGGACGGCGTCGGGGCGATGGGGACCAGCCCCTCGGATGCGATGCCGTAGGCCGAGTCGTTGAACTCCTCGGCGGCATTACCGGACACCGTCCCCAGCAGCAGGGCCGTCACCGCCGTGGCGGCCCCGATGCTGGCGGCGCTGATGCCGGCGAGCTTCCTACTGATCACGTGTGAGTCCTTTCGGTTACCGCTCGTCGATGAGGACGAGCGTGCCGAGGGGTACCTCGGTGAGCTGGTCGAGGGCGTCGGGCGGAACCCGGATGCAGCCGTCGCTGCTCTGGGTGCCGAAGACCTCGTCGGTGGGCCAGGTGTGGATCGCGACGGTTCCCGGGCCGCCGCCGAAGGTGTCCAGCGTCGGGCTGTGCGAGCCCAACGGGAGGATCACCGGGGAGTAGTCCTGCTGCTCGTCGCTGAAGGACCCGAGCAGGAAGGTGCGACCGGGCGGGGTGGGGGCGCTGTCCTTGCCGATCCCGATGGTCCACTGGCCGAGCAGTTCCCTGTCGGACAACAGCTCCATGCTCAGGGAACTCAGGTGGACCCGGATCAGGTACGGCGACACCGCCCGGTCCAGCTCGCCGGCGGCAAGCCAGCCGGTCGAGCCGTTGGGCCGGGAGGGCAGTAGCACCCGCACCCAGCCAGGCTGCTCGGCGATCACCGGCAGCCAGGTGTCGCCGATCTGCTCCGGCCCGATCCGGGCGAGCGGCGCGCCACCGGGCTCGGCGTACACGAGAACCTCCTGCCGGGGGTGCACCACGGACCCGTCGGTGGGTTCGGCCGGCCCGGTGTCGGACGGGGCGGCCTCGATCGTGGTGTGCGTGGTGCTCTCCGGCAGCGGGGCCGCACCCATCGGCTGCGGCGCCGGTACGGCACTCTCGCTCGGAGCCGGTGCCGGTGGCGCGGCCGCCGGCACCGGGCTGCCCTCACCCAGGGGGGCGATCGCGAGGATGGCGACGAACACCAGCAGCAGCACACCGACCCCCGCTGCGCTGCACAGCAGCAGGAAGCCCCAGGACCGCAGGCGGTCGGGCGAGGAACTCTGGGTCATGGTCGGCGTTCGGGTCGGCGGTGGGGTGGAACCGTCCCCCCGACAGGACGACCGGGCGGCCGAGTCGGCCGCGGTGGCGGAACTGTACCCGACCGCCCCGGTCTGCTACGAGCCCCCTCGGCGAATTCCCGACAAGCACCCGGAGCTCGACCGTGGCTACTTGTTGATCTCGGTCCTGGGGTGGACGTAGGGCACATCTTCGGCGGGGAACTCGATCTCGCCGAACGGCGAGGACGCGCCCTGCTGCGCGCTCGCCAGCTCGCTGATCGGGTGGTCTTCCTCCGACCGGCTCGGCCAGCTCGGGTCGATCCGCTCCGTGCGGTTCGGCTTGGCCACTGCTCCTCCTCGACGCGCTCGACCTCTGGCTCTCGACAGCTGGGCCGTCGACGATTGGGACCAGTGTGCCCTGTGACGGGCCGCACCAGGCAGGGACGTCCCCTGCTTGGCTACCGTGGACGGGATGCCCGCCACCTCGCTGGCCGACTGGCTGCGCACTTTGGACGACGACGCACTGGCCGCGCTGCTGCGCACGCGGCCGGACCTCGCCGTGCCCGCGCCGGCCGACTCCGCGGTGCTGGCGACCCGCGCCGGGATCCGGGCCTCGGTGGCCCGGGCCTGCGAGGACCTCGACCGCTTCACCCTCACGGTGCTCACCGCGCTCGTGGTCGCCGGTGCCGACACCGCACCGGTCGGGCA
>JBOHGT010000308.1:0-3644 GCA_050700385.1 Pseudonocardiaceae bacterium
CGTGTAGCTCGCGGCGCAGGCCGTCGTCTGGTTCGTAGGACAGGTCGGCAGCGGTGAGGAAACCGGTCATGCTCAGCGGTGCACCCACTGTCATACCTCCGCGTCAGTACCTCCGCGTCGCGGCTTGGCCATATCCTACTTAGCCCGTGTCCCTGCTCCGTCCAGCCAGGACCCCGAACGCAACGGCGAGGCGGCGACACCTCCGCTGCTCACGTAGCCTCGTAGGCCCCGGTGCGCCCGGCTCGGCCATCCGCCGGCCGCGCAGCTCCTGCCAGTCGGTCCGCGCAGCCATCGACCTCACTCCTCGTCGCCCTCGTCCGCGGTGTGCTCCTCGTCGATACGTCGCTGCATCGCCCGCCGCGCGCGGTCAACCTCCCGGCTCTCCCGCATCCGCGTCTTCGCGAACACCGTCAGCAGCCGTCCGTACTGATCATCGCGCAGGCGAGGCCCGGTATGGGCTGTCAGGGCCTCGGTGAAAGATTCGAACATGAGTTCGGGCGGCAGGCGGCGAGAGGATCGGGCAGGCCGTGTGGATGAGGCCGTCCGTCGCTTCAGCCCACCCGAGCGGCGGATCGCGGTGATGCTCGCACAGGAAGGGCGGATGGTCACCGCCTTGCCAGAGGGGCCGACTCGAACCGCTGATGCCGCAGTGGACGGCGTGGCGCACGAGTTCAAGACGCTGCTGCCAGGCGCAACGTCAGCCCGAGTACGCAATTGCCTCAACAGGGCGAAGGGTCAAGCGTCCCGGGTCGTGATCGACACTCGCGGATCCGGGCTCACCCGGGATGAAGCGGTGCGAGGCCTCGCCCGAGCTGCAGGAGCCTACCCCGGTCGTTTCCGTCTCGTCAGGATCATTAGCGACGACTACGATCTCACGTGGAGCGAGGAGGACCGATGAGCCGCTGGGAAGGTGTTCTGATCGACGCTGAGGAGTCGGTCGACGCCGTCGCGCGCGTCATCGAGGAGCTTATCGGTGCCGGCTTCATCCGTGACGAGGACGGGGACCTGGTCACCTCGTTCGGCCGTAGTGCAGGCGCTTGGCTCCGCGACGCCGACTTCGAAGACGAGCCCGGCCTGCCGCTCAGCAGCTACCGGTACGCGCTGCTGATCCGCGACACCGATCGCACGGGTACCCACCACTACGCCGCCCAGGAGGACACCGCTCGCCGGGTCTATGACGCGCTCGTGGCCACGACGGCATGGCGGCTGTGGCTGCTGTTCGACGACGTGCAGGTCCCGGTGGCGCAGCGCGACGTGCACACCGCCGCTTGACGACCGCTCTCCTGGGACAACACCGGTACTGTCAGCCGAGGAAGTCGCGGACGCACCACGTTGGGCGCCGCGCCGGCCACCGCGGCACGCAGCCCGGCATGGTCGAACGGGCGGACCGAGGTCGTGTACAGCACGGTCAGGTCCAGCGTGGCCGTGGCGGCCAGTACCGCGTCCAGCGCCGGGCCCACTGCGACCGCGACGCCGGCGCCGCCCTCGCGCAGCATGGTGAAGCCACCGGGCACCGGATGGGCGTGCGCGTTTGGCGATCCGGATCGTCCGCCCGCTCCGGCGACACGTCCAGGACACGGTCGTAGAGCACCCACAGCACGTCCAGGGTGGACGCCGCGGCCCACCCGTGCTTCTCGTCCCCGGTCATCCGCCGACAATTCGACGGCGAGGTTGGGCACACCGGGGGAGCCTGCCGGGCCAGTACAACGCGCCACCGCCCAGCCGGGCGGCGCGGGAGCCAGCGGTTGATGCCCAGCGGGGAAGTGACACGCGATGAGCACCGGCGAGGACAGCATCGGCATCGGCCGGCGGGTGTGGCAGATCCGCAACACCCCGCGAGAAGTCACTGCGGGTGGTCGCTGAGCTCGCCGGGATGAGCGCGTCGACGCTGCACCGGATCGAGACCGGGAAACGCGCTGGACAGCCGCTCGGAGGCCGCCGCGCTGGCGAACACGCTGCAGATCTCCCCCTCGGAGCTGCAGGCCAGGGCGAGCGCGATAGAAAGCGTGGCCTATGACCGTCGCGGCGCCACACCACCCTGGCTGCCGGCCAGGACGTGGCCGAACTGCTCGACCTTGCGGTGCTGGTGCACACCCAAACCACCTGCGGATGGCTGTACATCGTGGGTGCCCCGCTGGACCTGCGGCGGGAGGCGGCCACGCTGGCCCTGCGGGCAGCCGAGGACCTCGATGATCCGATCGCGCTGGGCGTCGCCGCGTGGCGCTGTGATCGAGATGCTCACCGGGGACGTTCGGCCTCGCCCAGGAGGAGCTGGACTCGATGACCGTGCCGACGACCAGTCCGGAGTCGATGCAACTTGCGGGCATGCTCGCGCTGTCCCGGTCGCTGGTAGCCGCTGCGGACCATCCCCCGGCAATGTGGATGCCGCGTCGCGACGTGCTCGCCGAGTTGCTTCCCCGCGTGCGCCGTGGTTCCCCCGGCCGGCATGGAGCTTCGGCGAATAGCCCACCGCGCAGGCCTGCCGGCGTAGCCCATCCGGGGGACATTTCAGCTGAGCCCCACGGTGCCCGGTCGGCCCGGCTCAGCCCCGGATGCGCGCCGCGCTGGCCGTCCAGGACATCGAAGCTGTCTACCAGCTGGTGATCGAGAACGGCGCCAGCCAGTACGACATCGCGCAACGCACCGGGCAGTCACAGTCCGAGGTGCACGACATCCTGCACAAGGGCCGCAAGGTCACCTGATACGCGGTGCTCAAGCGCATCGCAGACGGGCTCGGTGTGCCGCGGGGCACCATGGGGCTGGCTTATGACGAGCACACCGCAACCACCTACGCTGAGGGAGTCATGGTCGCCAGCCACCCCCGCCGGGGAGGTGGACGAGCTCGTGAAGCGCCGCAACTTCGTCACGCTGAGTGCGTTCCTCACGTTGGGCGCTCCTGTGCTCGGCGAGCCGGGACGGTGGCCGCTGGCGCCCGCTGCTGACACCCCGCTGCCGCCGCGGCTGTCCGATGCGGATGTCACCGGCGTGCGGGCCGTGACCGAGCAGATGCGAGCCGTCGCGCGGTTCTACGGGGGTGGGGCCGACGCCATCAGCGAAGCCGCCATCCACTACACGCGGCTGATGACGGTGGACGGTGACGAGCCTGTCAAGCGCGCCCTCGCCGCCGCGTTGGCCGAGATGCACACCGTGACCGGTGGGCGGCGTTCGATGCGCACTTCGATAGCAACGCCCCTTACCACTACAGCCAGGCCATGACACTTGCTTGCGATGCTGGCGACGCCTACCGGCACGCCGTCGCACTGGCACAGGCCGGCCTCGCGACCGAGGAGACCGGCGACCCGAACGACGGTTTCGAGCTGCTGCAGCTCGCGCAGATCAAGCTGTTCGAGGGCCCGCGCAGCGACGAACGGCGGGGAGCGCTAGACGCATGGATACGGGCGGACTCTGCGACCGCGCTGGCACACCTAGGACGGTCGGATGATGCCCGCTCCGCGATCACGGCCGCGCGAGACGGGTGGGACCCCCGCGCACTGCGCGCAGGTGATGTCGACCTGGTAGCAGCGCGGCTGGCGCTGGAGTCAGGGAGGTATGACACGGCTGAGGCCTTCGCTGCATCATCGGTCCGCCGATGGAGCGGTCACACTAACCGGCGCGCCGCCGTCCTATCCGACATCACGCACGCC
>JBOHGT010000309.1:0-6791 GCA_050700385.1 Pseudonocardiaceae bacterium
CACCCACCCTGTCCAGGAACGCGTGCAACAGCATCGCCCCGGCATACCGGCTGCTCACCCTCCCCTGAGCCAACCGACCCGGCGTCGAGGAGGCGGACTCGGGCGCGGCACCGGACTCGGGCGCGGCAGCCGAGGGTGACGCGGCCTCCTCGACACCGCCAGGCTCCTCGGGCTCGGTGTCCTCGGGCTCGGTGTCCTCGGGGGCGATCAGCGCATCTTGCACCGGGGCCGGCGTCGCTCGACTCGCCCCGACCAGCCGGCTGATCATGGTGTCGGACACCCCCAGCCGCCGCGCGATCTCCTGGCCGGTCACCCCCTCCTGGGCCCAGGACCGGGCCTGGGCCAGCTGCGCCGCCGACAGCGTGGCCGGGCGGCCCATCGTCTTGACCAGCCCCGCCGAACCCCGCTCGCGGGCGGTGGTGCGCAGCATCGACACATAGGTCGGGGTCACCCCGAACACCGCGGCCACCGTCTTGACCGGGTGGCGGGCCTGGGTCAGCGACACCATCGCCAGCTTGCGCATCCCGGTGTCGGCGGTGTCGAACCGGAACAGCACCCACTTGCCCGACAGCACGAAGGATTCGCCCTGGTGGGTGTGCAGCCGCAGCGGCGCGGGGTCGGGCATGCCCTCCAGTACTTGTGCCGCCTGCGCCACGCCCGGACCCTACCCCGAATCCACCCAAAGGTCAACTACTTTCGGGAACAGTTGGGCAACGAAAAGGCCACGTCAACCGACGTGGCCTTCAGCGACTTCCGGAGGTCTGAGTCTGCGACAGTGGCGACTTGGTGCGCGAGAAGCGCTGGCTCACGCAATGGTGCGGCAGTCACGAGTGAGCCGAGACGAATCCGCTGTGTTCGGGTCGCGATGGCCGCCAGCAATGTCCAGCAGTCCGGCGACCGTCGTCGCTCGCCGTCGAGATCGAGCCATAGGTGGTCGGAGACCCAGACTTGGGAGAAACCAGTTTGTTCGGCCCGGAGTGCATAGTCGAAGGCTGCCTGGGTGCGAACAGCTCCAGTGGTGCTGCCTGCTGAGAATAGACCGTCATAGTGCGGGAGGGAAAGACCGAATGTGATCACGTGATTGCGGTCTTTCTGTACGATGGCTGTACGAGCGTTTGGATCAGCGGATGTGGTGGACCGTTGTCCGCCGAGTTGATCAGCCGGACGGCTTCCCCCAGGAGCGGGGCGAGGAGATGGTGTCGGGATCTTGACTCGGAGGCTCGGGGAACCTCACGCAACAGTAGCAGAGCCGTATGCAGTGACACGGCGGCAAGATCTTGGTCTCGGCGAGTCACGTCGGTCATCACTTGGAACGCGTCTGCGGCTAGATCCGTCCACGGAACCACAGAACGCAGATCAAGGTCCTGGTAGGCGAGGCTGAGTGTGTACCGACGTGCGGTGAAGCATCCCCAAGCGTGGGAAAGAATTGCATCAACGAACCACCAGCCGATCAGATGGCTGACCATCATCCGCCAGTCGTGGTGTAGGCCAGACCATTCCCAATCGATGAGATGCCGGCGGAGCTCAGGATCGAGAAGGACGTTGGTGGGCTGGGGGTCGCCATGACAGACGACCCGTTCTGCTGGCGAACCGAGAGCAGCCAATCGCTGCCATGCGGTATGCCATCCGACGTGGTCTGTGTCGTTGACGACGAAACTTCGGAGATCTGACAACGAATTTCCGAGGGACGCCAGCGTGAACCCGAGTCCATCAATCCCACACTTCAACCTCAAGAGATGGTTTCGGGTTGATGATTCTGGGGAATATCCAGGCCGTGCTGATTCTTGCCACATTTCCGTCAGGCTGCTGATTACGCCCTGCCAGCTCGTTACCAGAGTCGGTGTGGATCCCTGCTCGGCAACAGCGTCAGCGAAGGTCAGCACCGACGGACATTCGGTGACGAGAACGTCGTGCCCTTGGAATGGTCCGGCGAACAACACTTTTGGTAACCGCTCCGCGAACCAAGGCGAGATCTCGTCGCGGGCCTCTGCTTGCCTAGCGGCTGATACGTGTGTAGCCTTTGCCTGCTTCACGGCGACGTGTGACCCGTTAGGGCATTCGACAATACGAACCGTTGCACCGGAAGAACCACTGTGAATGGTCCGCACGGCGCGCCCCTCGTGAGAGTCGAGAACTTCCCGCGCGATACTTCCTGATATCATGAGTCTCTTCCGGAATTCGATCACGAGTCGGTGGCTTGCCTGCTTTTGCGCACACGCTCGGCCTTGCGGCGTAGCTGGTTGTACGCACCCGTGAGCCCCATGGCCTTGCGGACGTCGAAGACGACTTGCTGGACTTCTCGTCGGGTCCGTTCAGTGCCTTCGACAATGATCTCGTCCACTAGGCCGCTCTGGGATTCGTAGTGGGCGTGCCGTTCACGCATCGGGTCGAGAAAACGGTTTATTGCGGCGGCGAGCTCGTCCTTGACTTCGACATCGCCGACCTTGCCAGCGCGGTATCGCTCCTTGAGGTCTTCGACCTCAGCGGTGTTGTCGTTGAAGACATCGTGATAGATGAAGACGGGGTTGCCCTCGACGGTGCCGGGGATGTCGGCGCGGGTCCGGTTGGGGTCGGTGTACATCCCGGACACCTTCTTGCGGACCTCATCGGCGCTGTCGGACAGGTGGATGACATTACCGAGTGATTTGCTCATCTTGCCCTGCCCGTCGGTGCCGACGAGGATGGGCACCTCGCTGGTGACCAGCTCGGGGACTGGGAACGTCTCGCCGTAGAGGTAGTTGAAGCGGCGGGCGATCTCGCGGGTGACCTCGATGTGCGCGTGGTTTTCCTTGCCGACCGGAACCACGTGGGCCTTGACGCAGAGGATGTCGGCGGTCTGCAGGACCGGATAACCGAGCAGGCCGTAGGGCATCTCTTCCTTGTTGGCGTCACGGGCCATGTCCTTGAGGCTCGGGACGCGCTCCAGCCGAGGAACAGTGATCAGGTTTTGAAAGAGAGTGTTGAGTTCGCACACCTCGGGGATTGCCGACTGCAGGTAGAAGGTGGCGCGCTCGGGCTCGATGCCGGCGGCCAGCGAGTCCAGCACCATGTCGCGGGCATTGGTCGAGACCTTGGCTATGTCATCACGCGTGTTTTTGGTGGTGAGCATGTGCAGGTCGGCGATGATGAAAAACGACTCGTACTGGTGTTGGAGCTTCACGCGGTTGGCGATGCTGCCCACGTAGTGGCCAACGTGCAGCTTGCCGGTCGGCCGGTCCCCGGTGAGCATCCTCAGGTCGGTCATGGAGTCGGGTGTCCCTTCGTGAATGTGTCGGCTGTTGGCGTGTGGCGAGGTGCTGTGAGGCGACCGGGATCGACGAGCTGGATCGCTTCGATCAGCGGCTCGACGATACTGGCGTCGATCAAGTGGGTCTGGATCCACCCCGGCAAGTGCCAGCGGCGACCATCCCTGAACCGGGCGCCGCGGTCTTGGAGTTTGGCGACGACGGGGGCGTGGAGCGTGCCGAGATTGATCAGCATGAAGTTCGCGTCACTCGGAACGTAGGCGATGCCGTGCTCGTCGAGCACCGTGGTCAGTCTGACGCGGGCGGCGCGGTTGGCCTCGACCGTGCAGCGCAGGTGATCAGTGTTTGTTAGAGCGGCTTCCGCTGCCGCGAGTGCCAGCACGTCGATCGCATACGGCAGACGCTGGTGGCGTAGCTGGGCTGCCAAGGGCGCCGCCGTCACGCCGTAGCCGACTCGCGCGCCCAGCAGGCAGTGCGCTTTCGACAGCGAACCGCACAACAGCACGTTGGGGTGCCCGTCCAACAGCTCAGCGGAGAGCGTCGGAGGAGACGCCATGAAGTCGGCATACACAAGATCGACTAAGAGTCGAGCGCCTTCCGGCAGACGGGGAGCCAGATGATCGAGGACATCTGTCAGCCTGGCGGGTGCGCCGGATACCGAATGCGGTAGGTCGAGCACACACACGGCGGTGCGGTCGTCGATGGCCCGGATCAACGCTGGCAGGTCGTGGTTGAAGCTACGTGGATCCCACGGCACGCTGACATAATCCAGTTCATGCCAGTCCGCGAGCGTGCGGTACAGCTCGAAGGTCGGTTCGGTGGCCACAACCGTGCCTCCGGAGCGGGATTGCATACGAAAAAGCCAATCCATGACCTCGGTGGACCCGTGCCCCACGACGACCTGGTCCGGGGCGGCGTGGATTTTCACGGCGATCATCGACTCGAGATCGGCGCAGTCGCGTGGCGGTGGGAGGTGCAGTCTTCGCGCCGCTCGATCGATCGCTGGTACGGTACCGGGCGCGGCACCGGCCCGTGTAGTAGCGCCCGGCCGGGTAGCCACATCCTGAATGCCAGCCGCAACGGCGTCCACGTGGGTGGCCTTGCAGTCGCGCGCGCCCGCGCTGACCAGCGGTTCTGGCAAGCGTGCGACGAGGCAGTCGGGGCAGACGGCGTGCTCCTTGCCGCCTTCCATGAGCTGGTGGCCGCCAAGCAGGCGCACGAGCAGCAGGAGCAAGCGACCCGGCTCGCCGAAGCATGAGCGCGCGCTGAGCGGCTGCGGACCAACGGGCACGTGGTCAGAGCACCAGCGCCACCGGCAGCCGATGAGTTGCTGCTGGGTGACTCCGCCGTCCCGTCAGGTGTCCGTCTCGATACCGGCTACGTCGACACCTTGCGGACCCGCATCCGTGAACTCGTCGATCTGGACGTTCAGTTCGGTGGTGACCAGTCCTCCGGCGTGGCCCTCCAGCTCTTCCGCTCGGTCCATCGGAAACTCGGTACCAGCCTGTGTGATCCACGCATCGAGCGCGACCTCTACGCCGCTGCCGGCGAACTCGGAGAAGTGGTCGGTTGGATGCTCTACGACGCCGGGAAACACGATCTCGTTCGCCGGATCAACCACGAAGCCTTGCACCTGTCGCGCTTGGCTGGTGACCACAACATGGAGCTACTGATCTTTCAGAACATGTCCATGCAGGCCGGACATCTGGGCCGACCGGTCGAAGCGTTGCGTATCGCCCGCATGGTGCTTGCCACCAATACACTCTCGCCTCGGCTGGAAGCGCTCTTCCGCACCCGCGAAGCCCGCGCCCTGGCCCGGGCCGGTGACGAGGCCACCGCCGAGCACACCTACGACAAGGCCCGCGCGCTCTACTTGGACGGCGTGCGGGATGACGACCCCGCCTGGGCGTGGTGGATCAACGACCAGGAGCTTGCCTGGCACGAGGCCATGATCCAAGCAGACTCCGGCAACTGGCACTCGGCGGCCGACACGTTCCGAGCCTCCATCGAGCTGACACCCGGCCGGGAAGTCCGACGCCGCTACAACCACCTCGCCTCGCTGCTCGACGCGCAAATCCGGGTGGCCGCCTGGAGTGACGCTGACGAGACCATCCAGCGTCTCATGCCGTTCGTCGATGAGGTCGGCTCGACCCGAACCGCCACGACCCTGCTAGGTGCGATCAACCAGCTCGACACCAAGCAGCCGACACCATCGGTGCGCGACGCTGCCCGCCAGCTCGAGAGCATGTTGGCGGACGCGGGATACGGTCGGGGACGCCCTGTCACCGCACGTTAGTCTTCTGCTACTCGTGGAGAGGGGTGCGTCATGACCGAGGTGTCCGAGCTGTTGTCCACCAGGGCAGGACGGGCTGCGCTGCTCGACCGGGACATACCGCAGGTGTACCGGCTGCTCGTCGACGCCGGGATCAGCCAGCACCAGATCGCGCGCTGGACCAGGCAGCGGCAGTCCGAGGTCCGCGACATTCTCAAGGGTCGCCAGGTGCGGTACGCCGACGTGCTGGAGCGGATCTGTGACGGGCTCGGCGTCCCCCGCGGGTGGATGCGGCTGGCCTACGCTGAAGACGTAGCGTCGAACACGGCCCCAGACGGGCTAGGCATGACCCCGCAGGAGGTGGCCGACGCGATGAAACGGCGCACCGTGGTGGTCACCGGGTCAGTGGCGGTCTTCGGCGGGGCCGTGGCCGGGTACGGCGAGCCGGAGCCGGGGGAGCTGCCCGCGCCGTCCTACCCGGCGTCGGATGAGCCGCTGCCGTCGCGGCTGGGCATGAGCGACGTGGTTCGTCTGGAGCAGGAGACCGGGCAGCTGCGCGCGCACGCCCGGCGTCACGGCGGAGGTGCCGAGGTCGTCGGCGCCGTCGCGGCGGCGCGGACACGGTTGCTGGACGTGCCCGCCACCGATGAGGTCAAGGCCCGGCTCGGCTCCGCGCTGTCCGATCTGCATCGTGTGGCCGGGGCCTGCTGCATCGACTCGGGCGCCGACGACGCGGCCCTGCACCACTGCTCCCGGGCTGTGCAGATCGCCGCGGAGGCCAGTGACGGCTACCAGGTGGCCTACGCGCTGTGGCACGCCGGTGTGCTGTTCCTGGAGCGTGGGTACCCGAAGGACGCGCTGCAATGCTTCCAGCTCGGACAGGTCCGGCTGCTGAACATGACCCCGGTCAAGAACACCGTCGATGACCCGCGTGCGCCGGTGCTGGTCGCGCGGCTTTCCGCTCTGGAGGCGGTGGCCTACGCAGACCTCGAGCGGCCGGACCTGGCGCGGCGCGAGCTGTCCCAGGCGCACGACGGGTGGGCGCCGCCGGGCACCTACGAGCAGGCGGACATGGACTACACGACCGCCCTGGTCGCGATGCGCCTGGGTCAGCTGGATGCCGGGGAGCCGTTCGCCGCGGCCTCGGCGCGGACCTTCGGCGTGGGTGACCGCGTCGGCTTCGTGCAGGCAAACACCGTGCTGGCCACCATCCACGTGCAGGCCGGGGAGTCCGACGGGTTGGTGCTGGCCCGCAAGGCGATCGACGGGGTGGC
>JBOHGT010000310.1:0-20047 GCA_050700385.1 Pseudonocardiaceae bacterium
AGCCGGCGCGCCTCACGTGCCGCCGCCGGGCTGTGACGCCGCGCCTTCGCAGCGGCAGGGGTGCCACGAAGGACGCCTTCGCGGCACATGGGACGCGGGTCTCAGTCGGCGAAGCCGGGTTGCCAGCGCTCGGCGAACCCGCGGAACGGCGCGGTGGCGTCGAGCTGGCACAGCACGCCCATCGACCCGCTGGTGACCCGGTGGATCAGCAGGTAATGCGGCGGCAGGTTCAGCGCACGCCCGGTGCGGAAGTCGGTGCTGCCGAACTCGCCGATCCGCTCGGCCTGGGACTGCATCCACGCCCGGGTGAAGTGGAACTCCTCGCAGCGCAACGGCTCCACCAGCGGGGCGAGGTAGGCCAGCACGTCCTCGGCACTCAGCTCGGTACCGGGCCGCACGAAACCCTCGCTACGCAGCAGCTCGAGCAGCTCGTCGGAGCGCTTGTCGACCGCGAGCCGGGTGAGTACCCCGAGAGTGCGGGGAAGTCCACCGGGAAGCTTTGCGACCGCGCCGAAGTCGATCACGCAGAGCCGGCCGTCGCCAAGCAGTAGGAAGTTGCCGGGGTGCGGGTCGGCGTGCAGCAACCCCGCGCGACCGGGGGCGGAGAAGTGCAGTTCGGTGAGCCTGCGGGCGATGCCGTCCCGCTCGGCCCTCGCGCCACTGCGGATGATCGTCGACAGGCCGGTGCCGGTGACCCACTCGGAGACCATCACCTTGGGCGCGCTGGCCACCACCGCAGGAACGGCGATGTGCGGGTCACCGTCGAAGGCCGCCGCGAACGCCCGCTGGTTGTCGGCCTCGTCGCGGTAGTCGAGCTCCTCGACCATCCGGTCGCGCAGCTCGGCGAGCAGTGGCTTGACCTCCAGGCCCGGCACGAGGGCCTGGAACAGCCGGCTGAAACGCTGCAGCTGGCGCAGATCGGAGCGCAGCGCCTCGTCCGCGCCGGGGTACTGCACCTTGACGGCCACCTCGCGGCCGTCGTGCCACACCGCATGGTGCACCTGGCCGATGCTCGCCGCGGCCGCCGGTTCCTCGGAGAACGTCGCGAACCGGCGGCGCCACCGCGCTCCCAGCTGCTCGTCGAGGACCCGGCGGACGGTTCCCGTTGCCATCGGCGGGGCTGCGGACTGCAGCTTGGTCAGCGCTTCGCGGTAGGGCCCGGCGAGCTCGTCGGGGATCGCGGCCTCGAAGACGCTCAGCGCCTGGCCGAACTTCATCGCGCCGCCCTTGAGCTCGCCGAGGACGACAAAGAGCTGTTCGGCGGTCCGGGCGCTGAACTCGGCGCTCACCTCGTCCGAGGTGGCACCGGTGAGCCGCTTGCCCCAGCCGGCGGCGACCCGGCCCGCGGCACCGAGCGGCAGGCTCGCGAGACGGACGGTGCGCTGCGCCGCCCGGCGCGGGATGTCGGTCACACCCCTGATTCTCCCCGAAGGGAGTGACACCACACAGAGTGGTTTCTCGCCCGACGCGCCGCAGGCCCGCAGTGCTGGTGATCGCCCCGTTACGGCGCGGCGCCACACCCGCACCGCGGGTGGGCCGCCCACTCCCGCCGGTGCAGCAGCCCGCGCACCGGGTCCAGCTCGAGCGTTGCGTTCCAGGTGGGCGGGGCGTCCAGACCCGTCACCGGACCGGCGAGGACTGCCAGGACCTGCTCGACCGCCATCGCCGCAGCGACCTGGGTGCAGCCCAGGTCGGCGCTGGGAACGGCGCTGGACAGCTGTGCGGCGAGCTTGGGCCACGCCGGGTCGGCGTCCCCGCGCCGCAGCTGAACGCAGCGCAGGCACGCGCTGCGGCCGGGCAGCACCAACGGCCCGATCACCGCGACGCCCTCGTGGGCGTACACCGCGAGGTGCGGTGTCCTGGCGACGACCAGGTCGAGCGCGCTGGCGGGGGCCGGTACCACGGCGTCGGCGAGCACCGCGACGTCCGGCTCGCCGCGCCCGGACGCGATGTCGGTCCGGACCGAAGGGACGCAGCGGCGAAGCACATCGCGCACCGCCTGCCCGCGCGGCCGACCGACGTCGGCGGGTAGGTAGCCGGTGCCGAGGTCTGCGGCGCGCACCGTGCCGGTCGCGTCCGGTACCACCCGCCCCACCCCGGCCGCGGCCAGCGACGTCGCCAGCGCCACCGCTACCCGGCCGGAACCGTTCACGTACACCGTGGCGGCGCGCCGACCCGCGAGCAGCTCGGGCGCCGGACGGCCGGTGCTCATCGACCAGCTCGCGACATCCGTACCCGGCGCGGTCGGCGTAGCACCCTGCGCCCCGGCGTCGTCGACCACCAACCCGGCCCGGTGCAGCTCCCCGATCACCGCGAGCGCGTCGGCGCGGTCGGCCCCGTCGGCGACGGCGCGGGCGAGCAGGGCTGCGGTGCCCAGCGTCCCGTCCATCCCGCGCACCAGCGCCGCCAGCGGCACGGGCAAGCCGTCGAGAACCACCGCGTGCGCCGCGTGCAGGCCGAGCTGGACGCAGTCGGGGGAGCGCCACAACACCGAACGGCCGGGTGCGAGCCGGGGCCGCCGCGGTAGCTGCGGGCTGGTGGGGGTCGGATCGCGCGGGGTCACGGTCGGAAGCCTGCCGTGCAGGGTGCCGACGTTGCACCGGCTGTCCACAGGCTTGCGAAGTTGTCCACAGCTGGCTCGTCGAGCCTTGACAGCCAACCTGGGACATGCCGCGGGTGGCGCTGAGCTCAGGTCCCCGCCGGCTCGGGACCGTCTCCCCGCCCGCCGCCGGCGTCCTGCGGTGGCTCACCGGGTTCTTGCTCTCGGGGAGCCTGGTCGGCGGTGCGCTCCAGCGCGGCGATCGGATCGTCGAGGTCGGAGCTGCCCGGGTCGCGGCGCGCGAAGCCGACCGGGTCGTCCAGATCGTCCGCCATGGGCATCAGGTCCGGGTGGTTCCACAGCTCGTCGCGCCCCTCCACGCCGCGCGTATCGGTCAGCTCGCGCCACAGCTGCGCAGCGCCGCGCAGTTTGCGTGGCCGCAGCTCCAGCCCGACCAGCGTGGCGAAGGTCTGCTCGGCGGGCCCGCCGGAGGCGCGGCGGCGCCGCAGCGTCTCGCGCAGCGCCTCGGCACCCGGTAGCCGCTGGCCCACGGCCTCGGCGACCACGACGTCCACCCAGCCCTCGACGAGGGCGAGCAATGTCTCCAGCCGGCTCAGCGCGACCCGCTGCTCGGGGCTGGTGCTCGGCTCGAGTGCGCCGGAGCGCATCAGCTGCTCCATGCTCTGCGGGTCGGTCGGGTCGACCTGGCGGGCGAGTTCCTCGAGTGCCGCGGTATCCACCCGGATCCCGTGCGCGAACTCCTCCACGGTGGCGAGCAGTCGCTGGCGCAGCCACGGCACGTGCGCGAACAGCCGCTGGTGCGCCGCCTCCCGGGTGGCGAGGAACACGGTCACGTCCGAAGCGCTGCGCTCCAGGCCTGCCGCGAACCGGTCGATGTTCGCGGGCAGCAGCGCCGCCACGCCCTCCGGACCCAGCGGCAGCCCGATGTCGGACGACGTCAGCACCTCGCCGCCGAGCTGGGCGAGCGCGCTGCCCAGCTGCGAGCCGAACGCCAGGCCCCCCATCTGCTCCATCATCGCCATGAGCGGACCCGCGGCCTGCCGCGCCTCGGCCGGCAGCGCGTCCGCCCAGGAGCCGGCCATCCGCCGCGCCACCGGGTCGCACAGCCGCTGCCAGGTCGGCAGGGTGCGCTCCACCCAGTCCCGCGGCGCCCACGCCGCGGTGCTGGCCGCGCCGGCAGGCAGCGCCGTCACCGGGTCGAGCCACAGCTCGGCAAGCCGCACCGCATCAGCCACCGCGGAGGCCTGCCCGGCCGACGGCAGGCCTCCGGTGGACAGGTTCTGCAGCGCCATCTGCTTGGCGAGTTCGTAGTTCACGGGGCCCCCGCCCCCGCTGCCCGCCTGGCTGAGCAGCTGGCCGAGCTGGGTGAACATCTGGCCCAGCGCGCCGACGTCGAAGCCGCCGGAACCACCCGGGTCGCCGAGCGGGCCGAACGGGTTGGCGGGATCGCCCTCCTCGTCGCGGCGTCGCCGGTCGTCCCCCTCCCCGGGGTCGCGGGGGCCGAAGCCGAAGGGAGGATCGGTCATAGCACCACGGTACGCGCCGCAGGTGCCCCGTACGCTGTCCGCCCGTGACCCGCCGAACTCAGACCCTGCTGGTCAGCACGGGACTCGCCGTGGTGCTGGGTGTGCTCGGTGGCGTGGCCACCGTTCCCTACGTCGCGCTCGGCCCGGGACCCACCTTCGACACGCTCGGACGGGTCGAGGGCAAGACCGTGGTGGACATCGAGGGGGAGCGCACCTACCCCACCACCGGACAGCTCAACATGACCACCGTGTCGGTCGTCGACAACGTGTCGCTCTTCGCCGCGCTCGGCTTCTGGCTCTCCGGGCGTAACGCGCTGGTCCCCCGCGACGAGGTGTTCCCGCCGCAGTTGTCCGAGACCGAGGTCGAGCAGCGCAACGTGCAGCTGTTCAGGGACTCGGAGAGCTCCGCCGAGACGGCCGCACTGCGTTATCTCGGCTATCCGGGTGCGGTCGTGGTGCACGCCGTCCAGCAGCGGGCTGCTGCGGCCGGGCGGCTGGAACCGGGCGACCAGATCATCTCGGTGCAGGGCCGCCCGGTGACCTCGGCCCAGCGGATGATCGACGCGCTGGCCGGCAGCCGGCCCGGCGACCGGGTGGAGGTGGGCATCCGGCGGGGAGACGGTCCCGGCCGGACCGTCGCGATCGTGCTGGGCCCCGGCCAGGACACCGGCCGGGGCTACCTCGGCGTCCGGATCGCCGATCAGCCCGACGTCGACTTCGATATCGCCATCAGCCTCGCGGACGTCGGAGGTCCGTCGGCGGGCATGATGTTCGCGCTGTCCATCGTGGACAAGCTGACGCCCGACCCGCTGACCGGCGGCAGGTTCGTGGCCGGCACCGGTGAGATCGATGCGGCCGGCCGGGTGGGACCGATCGGCGGGATCACGTTCAAGATGGTGCGGGCCAGCGAGTCGGGCGCCACCGTGTTCCTGGTGCCGGCAGGCAACTGCGCAGAAGCGGTCGGCCGGGCGCCGGAGGGGCTGCGTCTGGTCCGGGTGGGGACCCTGCGGGATGCGGTGGATGCCCTCGATGCGTTGCGCCTCGGGCAACCCGCACCGGGCTGCTGACGCTGCCCTTCCTGCTGACGCTGCCCTTCCTGCGCTAGCTCAATGTCGCCAGCAGGGCACGCAACAGGTTCGGCGCCAGGGCGGGGTCCTCCACGAGCTCGTCGGGCTGCTCCTCCCCTGCGGTGCCGCCCCCGGACGTGCCTCGCAGCCGCAGTACGCAGGCTCCGGCGCCGTCCCGCAGCACCGCGGCGACCAGCCGGCCCTCACGGCGATCGGGGTGCGCTGCGGCTGCCTGCCGCGCGCCCTCGGCGTCATCGGGCAGCGCCCGGTGCTCGGCACTCGGCGGCAGCACGACGATCTCGTGCGCCAGCACGCAGCCGGCCACCGCGTCGGGCCACTCGATCCCGGCGAGCGCGACGTCGAGCTCGCCCTCGGGCAACGCTTCCTGGGCGACCGGCGTCAGCGGCGCGACGTCGTCCACCTGACCGGCGAGCTGCGGCTGACCGGCGAGCAGCGCACCCGTGGGGACCAGGGCGAACAGCTGCGGGGCCTGGTCCCAGCCAGCCGTCGCGACGAACTGCTCGACCTCCCGGACGGCGGCCGGAAGCGCGCCGGCGAAGCCGCCGTCGCCGGGACCGGTGACCGCCTCGCGGGGGTCGGGAACGGGCGCGTGGTCGGACTCGCTCATCCCGCCATGGTGGCAGCGGCTGCCGACCACCCGGTGGTCGCCCCGGAACCTCGGGGGCCGCCGTAGAGTTGGACAGACAGGACTTGACCCGGCGGTGCGTGCGGTGGCGCTCCGGGGAGGTCCGGCCAGCACCGCCGTCACTTCTGGAGTGTGTCCTGTGGCCACTCGGCCCCCGGTTGGAGTACCGACCCTGTCCCGGCGTGGCCGGATCCTGATCGTGGTCGGGGCCGTGCTGCTGGCCCTCCTGATCGCAGGTTCCCGCCTGATCAGCACCTACGTGGACTGGCTATGGTTCGGGGAGGTGGGCTTCCGCGGGGTCTTCACCACCGTGCTGGTCACCCGGCTGGTGCAGCTCGTCGTGGTGGGCCTGGTGGTCGGCGGGCTGCTCGCGCTCAACCTGACGATCGCCTACCGCGCCCGGCCCGTGTTCGTGCCGGTGGTGGGTCCCGAGGATCCGATCGCGCGGTACCGCACCGCGATCGTGCAGCGGCTCCGGCTCGTCGGGATCGGGGCGCCGGTCGGGGTCGGGTTGATCGCCGGGCTCTCGGCGCAGAGCGACTGGCAGACGGTGCAGCTTTTCCTCAACGGGACCAGCTTCGGGGTGACCGATCCCGAGTTCGGCCAGGACGTCGGCTTCTACGCCTTCGAGCTGCCCTTCTACCAGCTGCTGCTGTCCTGGTCGTTCGTCGTGGTCGTCATCTCCTTCCTCGGCGCGCTGGTCACGCACTACATCTTCGGCGGGGTGCGGCTGGCCGGCCGCGGCGGCCAGCTCTCGGGTCCGGCGCGGGTCCAGCTCGCGGTGCTCGCCGGCGCGTTCGTGCTGCTCAAGGCGTTCGACTACTACCTCGACCGTTACCAGCTGCTGTTCTCCGACCGCAACCCGCTGTTCACGGGCGCGAGCTACACCGACCTCAACGCGGTGCTGCCCGCCAAGATCATCCTGCTGTTCATCGCGGTGATCTGCGCGATCGCGTTCTTCGTCGGTGCGGTGATGCGCAACCTGCAGCTGCCGGCGATCGCGACGGCGCTGCTGGTGATCTCCAGCGTGCTGGTCGGCGCCGCCTGGCCTGCACTGCTCGAGCAGTTCTCGGTGCGGCCCAACGCCAACGAGCGCGAGGCGGGCCCGATCGGGCGCAATATCGAAGCGACCCGGCAGGCCTACGGCATCACCGACCAGCAGGTCCGGTACATCGACTACACCGGTCAGGCCGAGGCGTCCCCGTCCGCGGTGCGCGCCGACACCCCGACCATCTCCAACGTCCGGCTGCTGGACCCCAACGTCCTCGAGCAGACCTTCACCCAGCTCCAGCAGCGGGAGAACTTCTTCGGCTTCCCGGACAAGCTGGACGTCGACCGGTACCAGGTCGACGGTGAGCTGCAGGACTACGTGGTCGCCGTCCGCGAGCTCGAGACCGCCTCGCTGGCCGAGAACCAGCGCACCTGGATCAACCAGCACCTCACCTACACCCACGGCAACGGATTCGTGGCAGCTCCGGCCAACCAGGTGGACTCCGCCCTGCAGGACCCGGGCAGCGGGGACGGCGGGTACCCGCTGTTCACCGTGAGCGACACCACCACCAAGGGCGACATATCTGTCGAGCAGCCGAGGATCTACTTCGGCGAGCTGATCGAGGACTACGTCGTGGTCGGTGGTGAACCCGGCGACGCCCCGCGGGAGTACGACAGTGACGGCAAGAACTCCACCTACGGCGGCACCGGCGGCGTCCCGATCGGCGGCTGGTTCAACCGGATCACGTTCGCCGCACATCACGGCGAGCGCAACCTGCTGTTCAACCAGGCGATCGGCTCCCAGTCGAAGATCATATACAATCAGGACCCGCGGGAGCGGGTGGAGAAGGTCGCGCCCTGGCTGACCCCGGACGGCGACCCGTACCCGGCCGTGGTGGACGGGCGGGTCAAGTGGATCGTCGACGGCTACACCACGCTGGAGAACTTCCCCTACGCGCAGCGCACCGTGCTCGGCGAGGCCACCCAGGACACCCTGTCCGGGGTGCAGCGGCTACCCGACGAGGAGATCAGCTACATCCGCAACTCGGTGAAGGCCACTGTGGACGCCTACGACGGCACCGTCACGCTCTACGCCGTCGACGAGTCCGACCCGGTGCTGAAGGCCTGGATGAACGTCTTCCCGGGCACGGTCACTCCGGCCAGCGGGATCAGCGACTCGTTGCGCCAGCACTTCCGCTACCCCGAGGACCTGTTCAAGGTGCAGCGGAGCATGCTGACCCGCTACCACGTCGACGACCCCCGGGTGTTCTTCACCCAGAACAACTTCTGGGACGTCCCGAGCGACCCGACCGAGAGCTCGAGCGACATCGACCAGCCGCCGTACTACGTGCTCGCCGGGCCGCCGAACGGCTCGGGACCGGCGGAGTTCCAGCTCACCAGCGCGCTGGTGAGCCTGCGCAGGCAGTTCCTGTCTGCCTTCGTGTCGGTGAGCTCCGACCCCGCCAACTACGGGCAGATCCGCGTACTGGAGCTGCCGACCGACTCGCAGACCCTGGGTCCGCAGCAGGTGCAGACCCGCTTCGACTCCTCCGCGGAGGTCAGCCGGGAGCTGAACCTGCTGCGGCAGAGCCAGACCGACGTCCGGCTGGGCAACCTGCTCACGCTGCCGGTCGCCGGCGGCGGGCTGCTCTACGTCGAGCCGGTGTACGTCGAGCGGGCGAGCAACGAGGATGTCTCGTTCCCGCAGCTGAACCGGGTGCTCGTGTTCTACGGTGACCGCCTCGGGTTCGCCGCGACGCTGAACGAGGCCCTGAACCAGGTGTTCGGCGCTGGTGCCGGCGATGCCGCCATCCAGCCGGGGCAGGCCGACCAGCCGTCCGAGGGGCAGCCCTCGCCGCCCGGTACGCCGGCACCGGGCCAGCAGCCGAGTAGCCCGGAGATGGCGCAGGCGGTCGCGGACATCTCCGCGGCGCTGCAGCAGCTCCGCGACGCGCAGGCCTCCGGTGATTTCGCCGCGCAGGGACAGGCGCTCGCTTCGCTGGACCAGGCGGCTGCGCGCTACCAGCAGGCTGCCGGGGTCCAGAACGGCGCACCGCAGGACGGCGGCTCGGGCCAGCCGGCGCCGGTCGGACCCGGGGGGTGAGAGGTGGATCACTGTAGGGGTGGCGGGGCCTGATTTGCTCTTGCCGGACCCCGCCACGTAAGCTGATCTCACCAGCGCGGGGTGGAGCAGCTCGGTAGCTCGCTGGGCTCATAACCCAGAGGTCGGAGGTTCGAATCCTCCCCCCGCTACCACCGCCAGAGGCCCCCTGAACAGCGTGTTCAGGGGGCCTCTGGTCTGCCGATGGTTCACAACGGCGGTGAAGCCTCGTCGTAGTCACGGGATTAGTCACACGGGGGGAGCATCCATCACCCGTGCCGAAGATCGCGGCGGCGCCCTCTTCGTCCATGCCGGGGGAACCCCACGCCTGACCAACGGCCTGCTCGAAGGGGTCCACGGATACCCCGCCGAGCACTGGGATCCAGCTGTCGTAGCTCGTGGGTGCCCTATGGGGCATTCAACACTGCACTTATGGACGGTCCTCTATCCTGGGCATCCCGGAGGCCCTAGTCTCACTGATCGTCGCACGTGCTCATCAATGCTGGACAGGGAGCCGGAGCCTACGGGCGGCAACCTGAGTCGATGTGCTGGGACTCGCTTTGAAGTACTGCGGTGATCCGAGGGTATCTGTTGGCAAGCCCTGACCTGGTAAGGTCTTCGGAGGTAAGCGATGGCATCGCGACCGGACGACGATTTCGTGCTACAGCTGCGCGGTGACGTCCTGCGCGACGTGCAGATCCGCGTCATTAACGCGTCGCTGTTGACGAACTTGGCGCTGACTAGCCCGATTTCGCGGGTGCTCGTGCAGACAGTCACACCGTTTCAGATGAAGGCCCATTGGGCCAAGCCGGGCCTCGAGATTGCCGAGGACGTGGTGACGTTCTCGGCCGACGTGCGGGGCGGGGCACGGTACGCCGTCGAGGGCATCAACTCGACCATGGAAGGCCGGGTCAACGCCAAGTGCCAACCGACAGTGGTTGTCAACGACGATGGCCAACCTGTGGTAACCCTGGTGGCGCCGTCCCTACCGGACCTGCATCTGGGCGATCTGAAGCTCACCTACGAGGGCGACGACAAACTACTGACCTGGGTGGATACAGCGATTGAACGCACGCTGCTGCGTCCCACCCTGTGCGCGCAGTTGATGGCGCCGCTTGCCAACCTGCCTCTGAACTGGCTGCCGGACGCGGTGCCGCTGCACCTCACCGAGGAGCCCGACCACGTGGCCACCGATGGCCTGGCGCTCGCCGACGCAACGGTCTCGCTCGATCCGCACGCCGAGTCGCTCACGCTGGCCATGCGCTGTACTCCCCACACCGCCACCCCGGCACCGCCCCCGAATCTGCTGTCCGACCACCGCACAGCGAACGCCGCGGTGGCACTGAGCGAGACGGGTCTGAACAGGATCCTGGGCTGGTTGTGCGCACACGGTCTGGCCACCGGCACGACCCCACAGCCCGACGGCCCCGTGGCCTGGCGCTGGGCGCACGTTGCCGCAACCTTCACCGACCACGCCGTCCACCTCACCGGCCAGCTATGGCAAGACGAGACAGCCACGGCGGTCGACGCCGAGCTCCACTGTTCCCTGACGTCCTCGGCTCAGCTCTCCGTGCACCTGACCG
Organism: Pseudonocardiaceae bacterium; assembly: GCA_050700385.1. Classification (GTDB taxonomy): domain Bacteria; phylum Actinomycetota; class Actinomycetes; order Mycobacteriales; family Pseudonocardiaceae; genus WHSY01. The sequence goes on from JBOHGT010000310.1 coordinate 10,474, forward strand.
CTCCCGAACCCCAGCCGGCCGGCGCGGATGTTCTCATCGACGCCTGGGCACACCTGCTGCGCTGCACGTTCTACGCGGCTACGCGCCCACCAGAACCGCCACACCCCACGGGCACAGCGCCCGATTCCGACCAGCCACTGCTCCAACGCTTCGCCATTCCCGGCACCGACCTGTCCACCGAGGCGCCGACGGTGGGCCTGGTGTTGCGTCAGGGATACCTCGTCGCGCTGTACGCCATACCGCCCGACGAGCAACCGTTCACCCTCACCCTGGAGCAGAAAAAGCCCGAACCTACCATCGTCCAGCCGATCGTCCCGCTCCAGGAGGCATCTGGCGCCCCGGTTACCACACAGCTGGCCACCACACTGGCCGGCTCACCGGAGCCGCCCTACGACTACGCCTGGCGCGCCGATCAGGAGTCACACCCCCGCCCGAATCACGGCCCGACCATGACCGTGACAAAAACACCGCCCCCCACAGCGGCGACGGGAGAGCCACACAAGCTCGCCACGGTCAAACTCAAGGTCATCGACATACTTGGCCGGGTCGGCGAGGCCGAAGTCGACGCAATGTACTATCCAGCGGCGGCCCTGGATCAAGAGAAACACCACGATGGCAAGAAAGAGACAGCAATCGGACTCGGCGGCGCAGGTTTCATCGCATCCACGGCCAAGAGATGGAAGAACAGCTTTAAAGGGACGACCTCCCTCCGCATTACAGGTCTCGTCATAGTTGCAGCCGTTGTCGCTGTCGCTGGTGGCATGATCGGGTACGGGTACGGCATCGCGCAGGTTGGCACGCAAAGTCCTCCACCGGGACAGGGCTCGTCGTCGCCCACACCCGGACTGCCGGAAGTGATTGGTCCACCTGGTCCACCTGGTCCTGCCGGTCGGCCCGGGGTTACCGGGGCGGTCGGTCCGCCCGGTCCTGCCGGTCGGCCCGGTCCTGCCGGTCCGCCCGGTCCTGCCGGTCGGCCCGGTCCTGCCGGTCCGCCGGGTCCTGCCGGTCCGCCGGGTCCTGCCGGTCCGCCGGGTCCTGCCGGTCCGCCGGGTCCTGCCGGTCCGCCCGGTCCTGGCGGTACGTGAGACTGGTGCCGGGCGCCTCATAACCCCAGAGGTCGGAGGTTCGAATTCTCCTCTGCTACCACGCAAATGGCCCCCGGAGATCCTTCCAGTGGCCGTTTGCATGTCCGCTGTGACGCTGACCAGAACGTCCATTGGTCGGCGTGGGATCGTGCGGAGCAGCTGGGCGACGATTATGCGCGCAGCGTCGGCTGACGCCCGTAGTGAGGAGCGGCGGTGGGTGAGCGGGTCGGATTGGTGTTGTCCGGGGGTGGGGCACGTGGCGCCTATGAGGCCGGGGTCTTGTCGGTGTTGCTGCCGGAACTGGAGCGTCGCGGTCAGCGGCCGACGGTGCTCGTCGGCACCAGTGCCGGCGCGTTGAACGCGGCCAGCCTGGCCGCCGACGCCGACCAGGACGCCAAGCAGGCCGCGGCCCGGCTGGTCGGGCGGTGGCGGGGGCTACGCCTCTGCGACGTGTTGAATCCAATTGCCCGCTGGCAGGCCCCGTTGACGACCCTCCGCTACGCCTGCGAGGTCCTCGGGGTGCCCGGCGTGCGCCTGTCGGGGTTGCTGGACCCGGCGCCGTTGCGCGGCTCGATCAACCGGCTGCTCGACTGGCCGGCCGTGCACCGCAACGTGCGCGATGGTGCGCTCGACTGCCTCGCGGTGGTCGCTTCCCACGCGGCCAACCCGCGCAGCATGGTGTTCGTCGAGTGCCACGGCCAGCCTGGCCTACCGTCCGGTCGGGCGACCGAGTACGTGGCCGTGACGCTGTCGGGCGAGCACTTGATGGCGTCGGCTGCGATCCCGATGCTGTTTCCTGCCGTGCGTGTCGATCAGCCCGCCCGCGCCGCGGGCTGGTACTTCGACGGCAGCGCGAGGCTGAACACGCCGCTGGATCCCGCGCTGGAGCTGGGCGCCGACCGACTGGTGGTGATCGGCACCCATTCGATCGCCCCGCGACCGAGCGTGTTGTGGTCCGCCGACGACACCGACCCGGACTTCGCCGACGGCGCGTTGCAGCTGCTGACCGCGACGCTGATCGCTCCGATGATCGAAGACGTCCGGCGGCTGGGTCAGGTCAACGAGCTGATCAGCGGCGCCGGCAGCGCCGTGGCCGAGCACCGTAAGGCCCAGCAGAAGAAGCCTTACCGCCACGTGCCGTACATGTTCATCGCCCCGTCCAGCCGTGGCGTGTTGGGCGACATCGCCTCAGAGGTGTTCCGCCGGTGCTACCGCAGCTACCGGGCCATCAAAGCGCCCGACCTCGTGATCTTGAGCCGGCTGCTCGGCGGAGAAAGCGAACAGCATGGCGAGCTGATCAGCTACCTGATGTTCGACCCCGATTTCCTCAACGAGGCCATCGCCCTGGGACACCATGATGCGCACCGGTGGCTCGACCGGGTCCCGGCACCTGACGCACCCTGGTACCTGCCACCGATCGACACCCTGCCCGACTCCTGACCGCCTCGCCGAGGACAGTTGGAACGACCCTGGCGCGAGCATGGGCGTTACAATCGACAACCGGAGCTTGTGGGGAGGGGACGGCCGTGACTACGAGTGGCCGGGACCGCGACCCGGCGGGGCGGGCCCGCAACGCCCGGCCGCGCGACGCGGCTGGGCGGCCGCTGCCGCACGGCGCCGGCGGGGTCGAGCAGCCCGCCGAGGATGCCGCACTGCCCCCCGACGAGGCGTTGCGCGAGGCCCAGCGGTTGCTCGACGCCGGCTACCCGTTCCACGCGCACGAGGTGCTCGAGGCTACCTGGAAGGCCAGCGTGCCCGCGGAGCGGCAGATGTGGCAGGGCCTCGCGCAGCTCGCGGTGGGGCTCACCCACGTGCAGCGGGGTAACGTCAAGGGTGCGGCGGCGTTGTTGCGCCGTGGGGCGGAGCGGATCGGCTCCCGCGCGCAGGACCCACCGTACGGCCTCGACCTCGCCGGGCTGCGCGACCACGCCCTCTCACTCGCCGAGCGCGTCGAGGCCGAGGGGGTCGGCGAGCTGTCCACCGCCGACGTCCGGCTGTCGCTGCAGCCGGCCGGCCCGGGGTGAGCCGGTGAGCGCGAGGAGGGCAGCATGCGGATCGGCATGGCCCTGAACTACAGCGGGGGGTTTCAGCGAGACGGTCGCGGAGCTGGCCGACTACGAGAAGGCGGGGCTGGACATCGTCTTCGTCCCCGAGGCCTACAGCTTCGATGCGGTGAGCCAGCTCGGTTTCATCGCGGCGCGCTGGCGATGACCGCGGAGATCGCCGGGGGCTGGGAGCCGATCTTCTACCTCCCGGAGCGCGCGGGTGAGGTGTGGGGCGACTCGCTGCGCGCCGGGAAGGCGAAACGCGATCCACGGTTGGGGGAACTCGACGTGGTGGTGGCCGCACCGCTGGCCATCGGCGACGGCGTCGAGGGATTGCATGGGTGCCAAGGGCCGCAAACTTCTACCACGACCTGGCGTGCCGCTACGGCTTCGGGGCCGAGGCGGAGCGGATCCAGGACCTCTACCTCGGCGGAAGGAAGGACGAGGCTGCGGCCGCCGTGCCCGACGACCTGGTGCGCGAGTCCGGCGCGACCACGCTGAACATCACCCCTCTGGCCGGCACCGCCGCGCAGCGGGTGCATCTGATCGAGCGGATCACCGAGCTCGCCGGCGACCTCTGACCGTGCACGGGCGCCGGGCGCTGAGCTGGACCGTTCGACATTCGGCCGTCCCGGTGAACTTCGTCCCTGCCACAATGGACGGCTCCGTGACCACTGTGGATGTGGGTGCGCACCCATGGCACGGTGGGATGATGAGTGACCTCAACGCCACCTCCGCCGCCCTGCTCGGCCTGCTGCACGACGGCCCCATGACCGGGGGCCAGCTGGTCGCGGCCGCCAGGGAGCGGTTCGGGTCGTTCTTCAGCGTCACCCGCAGCCAGGTCTACCGGGAGCTGCCGGTGCTGGCCGATGCCGGCCTGCTGCGGCTGGGCAAGCAGGGCCCGCGGTCGAGCCAGCAGTACGTGATCACCGCCGTGGGCAAGCGCGCATTCAAGGCCTGGCTGAACTCCGCGCCGGGCGCAGACCACCTGCGCAGCCCGCTGATCCTGCGCCTGGTGCACGCCGGCTCGCTGACCTCCCGGCAGCGCAGCGCGCTGGTCTCCGGCGCCCGGGAGGCCTACGTCGGGCAGCTCGCCGACGCGCGGTCGGCCGCCAAGGTTGTCGAGGATCCCTACAGCAAGGCCGCCGCGGACTTCACCGTCGCGCACCTGCGGGCGGTCATCAAGCTGCTCGACTCGATCCCGACGGGGTGAGCATAAGGTCGCAGTGAGCAGGGGACGCAGTGAGCCACGGCCGGCCCCCGGCACGGACTATCCTCGGATGTCGTGAACACCGACGTCGCCGCCGACCTCAAGGACCTCGCCACCACGCTCACCGGTATCGAGGCCGTGGTGGACATCGACCGGCTGCGTGCCGAGGTGGCCGAGCTCGAGCAGGAGGCCTCCCGGCCCGATCTGTGGGACGACGCCGAGCACGCCCAGCAGGTGAACAGCAGGCTGGCCTACCGGCAGGGTGATCTGCGCCGCATCGTGGGGCTGCGGCAGCGGCTCGCCGACGTGGAGGTGCTCTACGAACTGGCCGAAGAAGGCGCTGACGAGGACGCCAGGAAGGAAGCCGAGGCCGAACGGGCGAAGCTGCGGGGGGAGATCGCGTCGCTGGAGGTGCGCACCCTGCTCTCCGGCGAGTACGACGAGCGCGACGCGCTGGTGACCATCCGCTCCGAGGCGGGCGGGGTCGACGCCGCCGACTTCGCCGAGATGCTGATGCGGATGTACCTGCGCTGGGCCGAGCGCCACAACTACCCCACCGAGGTCTACGACACCTCCTACGCCGAGGAGGCGGGCCTGAAGTCGGCCACCTTCACGGTCAAGGCCCCGTTCGCCTACGGCACCCTGTCGGTGGAGCAGGGCACCCACCGGCTGGTGCGCATCTCGCCGTTCGACAACCAGGGACGGCGCCAGACGTCCTTCGCCGGGGTCGAGGTGCTCCCGGTCACCGAGCAGACCGACCACGTCGAGATCCCGGAGAACGACATCCGCATCGACGTCTTCCGCTCGTCGGGCCCTGGCGGGCAGAGCGTGAACACCACCGACTCGGCGGTGCGCGTCACACACCTGCCCACCGGCATCGTGGTGTCCTGCCAGAACGAGAAGTCGCAGATCCAGAACCGGGCCGCGGCGCTGCGGGTGCTGCAGTCCCGGCTGCTCGAGCGCCGCCGCCAGGAGGAGCAGGCCAGGATGGATGCACTCAAGGGCGAGGGAAGCTCCTGGGGCAACCAGATGCGCTCCTACGTGCTGCACCCCTACCAGATGGTCAAGGACCTGCGGACCGACCACGAGGTGGGCAACCCCGCTGCGGTGCTCGACGGTGACATCGACGGGTTCCTGGAATCGGGCATCCGCTGGCGCCGCCAGCACGAGACCGCCACGGCGAGCTGAAGGCAGCGCGGGGTCGCCACCGGCCCCGGGCGCACAGCGCGTGGGTAGACTCGCCGCTCGTGATCCGGCTCGAACGCGTCAGCAAGGCATACAAGACCTCCACCCGACCCGCCCTGGACGACGTGTCGGTGGAGGTCGGCAAGGGCGAGTTCGTGTTCCTCATCGGGCCGTCGGGCTCGGGTAAGTCGACTTTCCTGCGGCTGCTGCTGCGCGAGGACGTCCCCAGCAAGGGTGACGTCTTCGTCGCCGACTGGAACGTGGGCAAGCTGTCCCGTCGCCGGGTGCCCCAGCTCCGCCAGCGGGTCGGCTGCGTCTTCCAGGACTTCCGGCTGCTCAACAACAAGACCGTCGCGGAGAACGTGGCGTTCGCCCTCGAGGTGATCGGCAAGCCCCGCCACACCATCCGCAAGGTGGTGCCCGAGGTGCTCGACCTCGTGGGGTTGGATGGCAAGTCCGAGCGGATGCCCTACGAGCTCTCCGGCGGCGAGCAGCAGCGCGTGGCGATCGCCCGGGCGTTCTGCAACCGCCCCCTCGTGCTACTGGCCGACGAGCCCACCGGCAACCTCGACCCCGACATCAGCCAGGACATCATGCTGCTGCTGGAGCGGATCAACCGCACCGGAACCACCGTCATGATGGCCACCCACGACCACTCCATCGTCGACTCGATGCGCCGCCGGGTCGTCGAGCTCGACGTCGGGCAGGTGGTCCGGGACGAGACCCGCGGCGTCTACGGCGTCGGCCGCTGAGACCTGCATACCGACACTCCCGAGGCGAGGAACACCCACCCCTGATGCGTGCCAGTTTCGTGTTCAGCGAGGTCATCACCGGCTTGCGGCGCAACGTGACGATGACCGTCGCGATGGTGCTCACCACGGCGATCTCACTCGGACTGCTCGGCGGCGGACTGCTGGTCGTCCGCACGATCGACGAGATGCAGAACCTGTATTACGACCGGGTCGAGGTGGCCGTCTTCCTCACCGAGGACATCAGCGCCAACGACCCGGGATGCACCTCCAGCCCGTGCGCCGGCCTGCGCGCCGAGCTCGAGGGCACCTCTGGGGTCGAGTCGGTGACCTTCGAGAGTCGCGAGCAGGCATTCCAGCGCTTCCTGCAGATCTTCGAGGCGCAGCCGGAGCTGCGTGAGCTCGCCCGCCCGGAGGCGCTGCCCGCGTCGTTCCGGGTACAGCTCGCCGATCCGGAGCGCTTCGGGGTCATCGCTCGAGAATTCACCGGCCGGCCCGGCGTGGACCGGATCGCCGACCAGGGCGCCTACCTCGACCGGCTCTTCGAGCTGCTCGCCGGCCTGCGCAACGCGACGTTCGCGGTGGCGCTGGTGCAGGCCCTTGCAGCGCTGCTGCTGATCTCCAACACCATCCAGGTATCGGCGTTCACCCGCCGCACCGAGGTCGGCATCATGCGCCTGGTCGGCGCCAGCCGGTGGTACACCCAACTCCCCTTCCTCATCGAGGCGGTGGTCGCGGGCGTGGTCGGTGGCCTGCTCGCCATCGCGGGACTGGTGACGGCGAAGACGGCCTTCCTCGACCGGGTGCTCGCCAGCGTGTTCGAGGCCGGCATCGTGCCCCGCATCGGGTTCGGCGACATCGCCGTGGTCTCGCCGATCCTGCTGCTGGTCGGCGCGATGGTGGCGGCCGTGACCGGCTACCTCACGCTCCGGGCGTACGTGCGGACGTGAGCATGGTCAAGGAGCGCGGCCGCAAGGTGATCGTGTCCAACCGCCGGGCACGGCACGACTGGGCCATCGTCGACACCTTCGAGGCGGGGATCGTGCTCACTGGCACCGAGGTGAAGTCGCTGCGCGCAGGTCGCGCGTCGCTGGCCGACGCCTACGCCAGCGTCGAGGACGGCGAGGTCTGGCTGCGAAATGTGCACATCCCGGAGTACGGCCAGGGCAGCTGGACCAATCACGAGCCGCGCCGTACCCGCAAGCTGCTGCTGCACCGGCGCGAGATCATCAGGCTGATCGGCAAGGTCCGGGAGAGCGGGTTGTCCCTGGTGCCGCTGGCCATGTATTTCTCCGACGGCAAGGTGAAGGTCGAGATCGCCCTCGCGCGCGGCAAGAGGTCCTACGACAAGCGGGCCGACCTCGCCAAGCGTGACGCGCAGCGCGAGGTGCAGCGGGCATTGGGCCGTCGTGCCAAGGGCATGGGATGATCCGGGTGGCGCGGCGCGTTATGCTGGTTGTCCGACCCGAGCAAGGGGGTGAACGGTTTCGACTCCGGATGTTGAGTCAGCGGGAAGCGTGCCGGTGCAGGCAGGAGACCACCGTAAGCGTCGCTGCACACCAATAAGCGCCAACGTCAGTTCGCGCGACCAGGTCGCCCTCGCCGCCTGAGCGAGAGCACCGGTCTGTCGGATCGGGGACGTCCCCGCCCCGGGTTCCGGCATCAGCTAGGGGACTCACCGCCAGATCCGGTCGCGGGGTCTGGACGGGACACTCACAGCGACTGGGATCGTCACACCGGCTCGTCCGCGTGACCGGTGGATCCGAGCAGAGGCACAGCGGACTGCGCACGGAGAAGCCCTGACGAGGCGACGGAGGACCCGGGTTCGATTCCCGGCACCTCCACATCGAGCGACGGAGCCGCCCGGCACGAGTCCGGGCGGCTCCGTCGCGTGAGCCTCGCGGCTGGTGGCGCCCCGGTTATCCTTAGCTCTGCTAAGAAGATCGGAAGGGTGGTGAACCGGTGGGATCCGGACCGGAGTCGGCGGGACCGGGTACCCCCACCGAGCCGCAGCCCCGGCTGCCTCGCGAGGTCTGGATCCTCGTCGCTGTCAGCTTCGTCATCGCGATTGGTTTCGGCATCCTCGCGCCCGCGCTGCCGACCTTCGCCCGCAGTTTCGACGTCAGCGTCACCGCGGTGTCGGTCGTGATCAGCGCGTTCGCCTTCACCCGGCTGGTGTTCGCCCCGGCCAGCGGGCGGCTGGTCACCCGGCTCGGGGAGCGACCGGTCTACGCCGGCGGGATCTTCATCGTCGGGCTGTCCACCCTGGCTTGCGCTTTCGCGACGACCTACTGGCAGCTGCTGGTGTTCCGCTCGCTCGGCGGGATCGGCTCGACGATGTTCACCGTCTCGGCGCTGGCGCTGCTGGTGCGGGTCACCCCGCCACCGCTGCGCGGGCGGTCCACCGGGTTGTGGGCAACCAGCTTCCTGCTGGGCAACGTGACGGGTCCGCTGGTCGGTGGCGGGCTCATCGGGTTCTCGATCCGGGCGCCGTTCGTGGTCTACGGCGGCGCGCTGTTCGTCGCCGCCGCGGTCGGGTGGTTCGCGCTGCGCCGCTCGGCGCTGGCCGCGGCCGAGCCGGCGAGTGAGGTGGTGCCGCTGACCGTCCGGGCCGCGCTGCGCCACGGCGCCTACCGGGCGGCGCTGGTGTCGAACTTCACCAACGGATGGGCGGTGTTCGGGGTCCGCATCTCGCTGGTGCCGCTGTTCGTGACCGAGGTGCTGCGCCGCGAGGAGGCTCTTGCCGGGATCGCGCTGTCGGTGTTCGCCGCCGGCAACGTGGCGGTGCTGATGCTGTCGGGCCGCATCGCCGACTCGGTCGGACGGCGCCCCCCGATGATCCTCGGGCTGCTGGTGGCCGCGGGAGGCACGATCTGGGTCGGCTTCACCGGCAGCGTGCCCGCGTTCCTGGCCGCGACGCTCATCTCGGGCGTCGGTACCGGGATGCTCACTCCGCCGCAGGGTGCCGCGGTGGCCGATGTCATCGGCGCCAAGGGCAAGGGTGGTCCGGCGCTCGCAGGCTTCCAGATGGCGGCGGACATCGGCGCCATCATCGGCCCGCTCGCCGCCGGGGTGCTCGCCGACCAGCTCAGCTACTCGGCTGCCTTCGCGGTGACCGGCGCCATCGCCGCGATCGCCGCGATCGTGTGGCTGCGCGCGCCCGAGACCCTGCCCCGCCGCGCGGGCGACGAACATACCGCCGGGCAGATCGCCGCGGAATGCGGTTGCCTGGACGAGGGGCTCGAGGTGCCCACCGGCCGCCGTACCTGACGAGTCGTGAATGATTCCGGTAGCCATGGC
>JBOHGT010000311.1:0-12006 GCA_050700385.1 Pseudonocardiaceae bacterium
GTCAGATTCAGGTCCGCTGACCGGACCTGAATCTGACGAAACGGCGATCATGCGTCAATGCATGTCCGAATCGGGGGTGGCGCCGCTCGAAGTGCCGTTGTCGTATTGACTGGCCAGGTCGAGCAGCCGCAGCTTGGCCGCCAGACCGCCGAGTAGCAGACCGGTGAACCGTCCGCCCCTGTGGCGGCTGCTCTACGTGACCAATCGGGGGTTCGCCTTCACGGCGGTGGGCGCAGCAGGCGTGTCTCGCCGATCGCGAGGTCCCAGAGGTCGCCGGGGCCGCGTCCGGCAGCGGCCCAGGCGGCGCGGGTGCGCTCGATCGGCTCGAGCACCGGCTCGCGTGACAGCCGGAAGGTGCCCCAGTGCATGGGCACCATCACCCGTGCCCCGACGTCCGACGCCACCTGCACCGCCTCTTCCGGGTCGACGTGCATGGGGCCCATGAACCAGCGCGGCGTGTACGAACCGACTGGCAGCATCGCGACGTCGATGCCGGGGTAGCGGGCGCCGATCTCGGTGAAGTATGGCCCGTAGCCGCTGTCCCCGGCGTGGTAGAGCCGCGGGCCGCCCGGTGCGGTGAGCACCCAGCCGCCCCACAGGCTCGCGCAGGCATCGAACGGACTGCGCCGGCTCCAGTGGTGAGCGGGAACGAGGTCCACCGCTACCCCGCCGACGTCGGCCGACTCCCACCAGTCCAGCTCGGTGACTGCGCGGAACCCCCGGCGGCGAAACCAACGCCCGAGCCCGCCGGGGACGACCACACGGGTACGCCGCGGCAACCGGCGCACCGTGGCGGCGTCGAGGTGGTCGTAGTGGTTGTGGCTGATCAGCAGCATGTCGACGGGCGGCACTCGCTGCAGCCCGGGCGGGGTCAGCCGCCGCCCGGCGCCGAGGATCCGCTCGGAGAGCACCGGGTCCACCAGCGCGGACACCCCGCCCAGGCGCAGCAGGAACGAGGCGTGCCCTGCCCAGGTCACCGACGGCGTCGCAGCCGGCAGCGGGTCGCGCCGCACCGGGATGCGTCCAGCACCTGCGGCGTCGCCACAGGACCCGCCGCCGCGGAACCCGCCACCACGCATCATCCGCAGCACCTGCAGCGGATCCGGCAACGGTGAGGTCAGCCGGTCGGCGAACGACCGCGGCCAGCGACGGGCCACCTCAGAAGGCCGGCCACGGGATCGCCGGCCAATCCCCGTTGGGTGCGGGGAAGGTCTCGATCGCCAGCAGCCGCTGCGCCCTGTCCCGCACCGCCTGCACCTCCTTGCGGGTGAGGTGCTCGCCGAGTTGGTCGGCGAGGTGGCCGGGCAGCTCGCCGACGACCCGGCGCACCGCCTCCACCGCCTCGCCCGGTAGCGGTTCGCCGAGGAAGCCCCACAACACGGTGCGCAGCTTGTCCGCGTGGTGCAGGCAGATACCGTGGTCGACGCCGTAGGTCCGACCATCCGGGCCCGCCAGCACGTGCCCGCCCTTGCGGTCGGCGTTGTTGAGCAGCACGTCCAGCACCGCCATCCGTCGCAGCCCGGCGGTGTCGGCGTGGACCAGCAGCGCGGGGTCGCCGAACCGGTCGTGGGCGCGCAGCACCCTGCGCCACCCGTCGGGCACCCCGTCCACCGGGACCACGTCGACCAACTCGCGCTCGTGCTCGGTATCCACCCACAGCTGGACCATGCCGGCCCCGAGCGGTCCGGGGCGCAGCACCGTCGGTGGTACCAGCGACCAGCCGGTCGCCTCGGAGATGAGGTAACTGGCGACCTCCCGGCCCGCCAGCGTGCCGTCCGGGAAGTCCCACAGCGGACGCTCACCGCGGATCGGCTTGTAGACGCACTCCGCCTCGACCCCGTCGGAGCTGACCGCGCAGAACAGCGTCGCGTTGGAGGCATCGACGATACGGCCTGCAACGTCGATCCGGCCGTGGCACAGCAGTGGCAGAGCCGCCGGGTCGGTGGGGAGCACGGGCGACCGCTCAGCCGGCGGACGAGCGCCGGTAGCCGTTCTGCCGGGGGCAGATGTGACCCTCGGCCTCGAGCGGCTCCGCGCACAGCGGGCACGGCTTGCGGCCGGCGGAGACGACCCGCTCGGCGCGGTCGGTGAAGGCCCTGGCCTGCTCCGGGGACAGGAACACCCGCACCGCGTCCGGGCCCTCCTCGGTGTCGTCGAGCACGACCGACTCGTCCACCTCGTCCTCGGTGACGGCGAGCAGCTCGACGACGACCGCCTTGGACTCGGCGTCCCAGCCCAGGCCCATCGTCCCGACGCGGAACTCCTGCTCCACCGGGGTCTGCAGCGGGTCGGTGTCGGGCTCGGACTCACCGGTCTCGGCGGGTACCTCCGCGCCGAACCGGCGGGCCACCTCGTCGAGCAGCGCGGACAGCCGCTCGGCGAGTACCGAGACCTGCTCCTTGTCCAGCATGACGCTGACGACCTTCGCCTGGTCGATGGCCTGCAGGTAGAAAGTGCGCTCGCCGGGTTCCCCGACGGTGCCGGCGACGAACCGGTCGGGGGTGCGGAACACGTGGATTACACGGGACATGACAGCTCCGACATTAGGGCACCCGGGGCCGATCGGCAGGCCCGATCCGGTGCGGGTGTGGTGATCGTCGCAGTGCGCCTCATGCGGTGCCCGTGGAGCCGCCCACGGTGGCTGCCGATGACGGGACCCTGCGGCGGCGGCCGCGGCGCTTGGGCGGCACCAGGCCGCTGACGTCGCCGCCGGTGTCGTTCACGCGGCCGACGAACGGGCGGGTCTCGGTGTAGGTCACCACGCTGATCGAGCACGGGTCGACGACGATGCGCTGGAAGCCGTCCAGGTGCAGGCCCAACGCATCGGCGAGCACCGCCTTGATGACGTCACCGTGTGAGCAGGCCAGCCACACCACCTGCGTCCCGTGTTCGGCGACGAGTTTGGCGTCCCACTCCCGCACCGCGGCCACCGCGCGGGTCTGCATCGCGGCGAGTCCCTCCCCGCCGGGGAATACTGCCGCCGAGGGATGCGCCTGCACGACCTTCCACAGTGGTTCGCGGCCCAGCGTCTTCAGCTCCCGGCCGGTCCACTCACCGTAGTCCACCTCGGTGAAGCGGTCGTCGACGGAGGCTTCGAGCCCGCCGGCTGCGACCAGCGGTGCCAGCGTCTCCCGGCATCGCTGCAGCGGCGAACTCACCGACGCGGCCAGCGGGACCGGGGCCAGCCGGCCCGCCAGCGCCTCGGCCTGGGCCAGGCCTCGCTCGTCCAGTGCCACACCGGGGCTGCGTCCGGCGAGAACGCCGGCGGTGTTCGCCGAGGACCGGCCGTGCCGCAGCAGGATCAGGGTGCCCACAACCCGTCACCTTAGGCGTCACGTCGCACTGATCGTCCCGGTGGCGAGCAGCGCGAGCACTACGGCCCCCAGCGCGACCCGGTACCAGACGAAGAGGTACACGCTGTGCCGCTCGACGTAGCGCAGCAGCCACGCGATCGAGGCGTAGCCCACCGCGAACGCGACCAGCGTGGCCGCCACCATCTGCGCCACCGTCGGCTGCGGCCCCGGCCCGCCGATGACGAACACGTCGGGCAGTTGGAACACGCCAGCGGCGACCACCGCCGGGATGGCGAGCAGGAACGAGTAGCGCACCGCGGCGGGGCGGGTCAGCCCGAGCGCCAGCCCCGCGGTGATGGTGCCTCCCGACCGGGACACCCCGGGGACCAGCGCCATCGCCTGGGCGAAGCCCATCACGATGCCGTCGCGCACCGACAGCCGCTCCAGCGGGCGGCGTTGCCGGCCGAACCGCTCGGCTGCCCCCAGGATGAGCCCGAACACGATCAGCGAGCTGGCAATGATCCACAGGTTACGCCCAGTGGTCTGGATGCCGTCCTCGAAGAGGAACCCCAGGACGCCGATCGGAATGGTTCCGATGATCACCAGCCACGCCATCTTGTAGTCCTGGGTGGCCCGCACCGCCGATGAGCGGAAGCCGCGCAACCAGGTCGCCACGAGGTGCCCGATGTCGCGGGCGAAGTAGATCAGCACCGCGGACTCGGTGCCCAGTTGCGTTACCGCGGTGAACGCCGCGCCGGCGTCGGCGCCGAAGAACACCTCGGAGACGATCCGCAGGTGCCCCGAGGACGAGATCGGCAGGAACTCGGTGAGGCCCTGAACCAGGCCCAGGATGATCGCTTCGAGCCAACTCACGGGCGGGCAGCCTAGAGCCACCTCGTGAGTGGGCGGCGCCGGCTACCGGCCGGGCGGGGGGTCGAAACGGCCGAGGGCGCCGACCACCGCGCGCACGACCGTGGTGGGCACCGATCCGGGAGGACCGGCCGACGCCGCCATGTCGGCCACCAGCGCGCGCACGCTGCGCTCGTCGTCCAGGTCGACGCCCCGGACCGGCCGCTCGTTGACCAGTTCGAGATCCTCGGCGGCGGGGACCGGCTGGCGCGCGTGGAGCCGGTACACCTCCAGCCGCGCGGTGCCGTCACGGGTCCGCACGGCGAACTCCCGGCCGTCGGCGAGGCTGCCGTATCCGTGCAGGTGGGCCCCGGTGACCAGGTGGGCCACCGCCACCGGACGAGTCTCGCACCGTGCGCTACCCGAGCCGTTCATGTCCCCTCCCCGAGGTCGGGATCGACGGACCTCACCGCCCACGGTATGACCTCCGGACTCGTGCGGTGGCGCTGCCGCTCGTGGGGTGCCTCACAGACCCGGGGGTGACCTGGGCACCGATGTCGGGAATGCTGGAAGGCCAGTCTCGTCCAGTCCGCCAGCCAGCTACCGCCGAGGAGGTCGGTCGGGTGTCGTCTGGTCCACGTCACGCAGCGCTGCTGGCTGTGCTGCTCGCCAGCTGCTCCGGGGCAGGGGCCGACGTGGGACCGACCGTGGACGTGGCCACCCCGGCCGCGGCACCGCAGCCGCGCACTCCGCCGGTGGGTGAGGTGCTGCGTGCCGGTGCCCAGGTTACCGCGTTGGCGGTGGACCCCTACAGCCGCACGCTCGCGGTGGGCGTGCGCGACCCCGACCGGCTGCTGTTGCTCGGGCTCGACGACTTCGCCGCCGTGCGGGAGATCTCGCTGACCGGTACCGCCGCCGAGCTGACACCGTCCGACGGCGTCCTGCTCGCATCCCTGCCCGACCCCCGATCGCTGGTCGAGTTCGGCTTGCCGGACGGCACGCTGCGCGAGGAGATCGGACTCGACGGCCCGGTGCGCGATGCCACGGTCGTCGCGGACCGGACGGTCGTGGCCCTCGGGGATCGCCTCGCGGTGCTCGACGGTGGGGTGCGGACGATTCCCGGTTTCGCCGACGCCGCGCAGCTGGTGGCCGTCGGCAACCGGGTAGCGGTGCTGGACCGGGCGCAGACCTCGCTCGCGGTGGTCGAGCCGGCGACCGGTCGGGAAGGTCCGGCGCTGCGGGCGGGCAATGGCGCGACGAGTGCGGTCGGCGACCGGTTCGGCCGGATTCTCGTGGTCGACACCAGGCAGGGCGAGCTGCTGGCGTTTTCCGGCGACCCGCTGCTGTTGCGGCAGCGCTTTCCGGTCCCCGGTGCGCCGTACGGTCTCGCATACGACGCGCGGCACGACCTCGCCTGGGTGACGCTCACCGCCCGCAACGAGGTGGTCGGCTTCGACATGGCGGGAGGTGAGCCGGTGGAGCGCCACCGGTTCCCCACCGTGCAACAACCCGATTCGGTTGCGGTGGATTCCCGGACCGGGCGGGTCGTGGTGGGATCGTCGTCAGGTGCGGGTGTGCAGGTGATCGACCCCGGGCAGGTGGTGCAGTGATGGAGATCGGTGAGGGTGATGGTCCGGACTGGGAGTACCAGCCGCTGCGGCTGCCACGGGGAATATCCCGGCTGACCGCGGCGACCCAGCTGGCCGTCCAGGCTGAGTTCGCCGGCTGGGAACTGTCGAGGGTGCGGCTCTACGCCGACGGCACGCGCACGGTGTGGCTGCGACGCCAGCGATCTTCCGCCGCCCTTCCCGGCCTGTCGGTCTGACCCACTGTCGGTCTGACCCACCGGTGGTGACGGCCCTCGCGTGACGCAGGGCCCGCACCGTGACCGGTGCGGGCCCTGCGTAGATCCGGGTCGACTCAGACCGTGCGGATCTGGTCGGCCTGCGGGCCCTTGGGGCCCTGGGTGATCTCGAACTCCACCCGCTGGTTCTCCTCCAGCGTGCGGTAGCCGGTCGCCTGGATCGCCGAGAAGTGGGCGAACACGTCGGGGCCGCCACCATCTTGGGTGATGAAGCCGTACCCCTTCTCCGCGTTGAACCACTTGACCGTGCCGGTCGCCATCTTCCATCTCCTTCTCGGGCCGCCCGTGCGGCCCGCACTGCGGGTGTCCCGGATCGCCGTCGTGATCACCGCGTCGGACGCAGGCGCAACCGCCTCACCCGGCCGGGCACAACGAACGCCTGTGGCGCGCTTGCTCCACAGGCGTCCTTGGAACCAAGACTGCTACGGGTGCAGACGTTAGCAGAACGACGCCCATCCGCCAGGGGTCGGCGGCATGTGTCTCGAACCGGCACGACGCTCAGCAGCTCCGCAGGAACCGGTCGAGCACCCGGGTGCCGAAGGCCAGCGCGTCCACCGGCACCCGCTCGTCGACGCCGTGGAACAGCGAGGCGAAGTCGAGGTCGGGTGGCAGCCGCAGCGGGGAGAATCCGAAGCAGCGGATCCCCACCCGGCTGAACGCCTTGGCATCGGTCCCGCCGGAGAGCATGTAGGGCACCGTGCGCGCGCCGGGGTCCTCGGCCAGGATCGCTGCGTCCATCGCGCCCACCAGGTCGCCGTCGAACGTCGTCTCCACCGGCGGCAGGTCCACCACCCACTCCCGGGTGACGTCCGGTCCGAGAAGTTCGTCGACCTCGCGCTCGAAGGCCTGCTTCCGGCCGGGCAGCACCCGGCAGTCCACCACGGCCTCGGCGACGGAGGGGATGACGTTGGCCTTGTAGCCCGCGTCGAGCATCGTCGGGTTCGCGGTGTCCCGCAGCGTCGCCCCGACGATGCGGGCGAGCCCGCCGAGCTTGGCCACCGAGCCGTCGAGGTCGTCGCCGTCGAAGTCCAGGCCGGTCTCCTCGGAGATGATGTCGAGGAACTCACGGACGGAGTCGGTCATGACCAGCGGGAAGCGGTGCCGTCCCAGCCGGGCGACGGCCTCGCACAGCGCGGTCACCGCGTTGTCGTCGTGCACCATCGAGCCGTGCCCGGCGCGTGCCCGGGCGCGCAGCCGCATCCAGGCGATCCCCTTCTCGGCCGTCTCGACCAGGTAGAGCCGCCGGTCGTCACGCACGGTCAGTGAGAACCCGCCGACCTCGCCGATCGCCTCGGTGCAGCCGTCGAACAGCCCGGGCCGGTGGTCGACGAGCCAGTGGGAGCCCTGCAGGCCGCCGGCCTCCTCGTCGGCAAGGAAGGCGAACACCAGATCCCGTGGCGGCGTGACGCCGTCGCGGCTGAACCGTCGCGCGACGGCCAGCGTCATCGCGAGCATGTCCTTCATGTCCACCGCGCCACGGCCCCAGAGATAGCCGTCCTGCACGGCGCCGGAGAACGGGTGCACCGACCACTCCGACGGGTCGGCCGGGACGACGTCGAGGTGGCCGTGCACCAGCAGCGCTCCCCGGTCGGGGTCGGCTCCCGGCAGCCTGGCCACCACGTTGCCCCGCCCCGGTGCGCCCGACTCCACGCAGGTGGTCTCGAAACCCGCTTCGGCCAGCTTCCCCGCGACGTACTCGGCCGCGACCCGCTCCCCCATCAGGGTGGCCGGGTCACCGGTGTTGGTGGTATCGATGCGGATGAGGTCGGCGGCCAGCTCGACGACCTCGTCCTCGGCGGTGCTGGTCGTGCTCTGGGTACCCACACGGTCTTCCTACCACCCGAGCTCGGCCGAGTTGGGGCGGCCCGACGCGATCGGCTACCCTCATGCAACGCCGCACGCAGCCTCGTGCGCGCGATGTCCGAGTGGCGGAATGGCAGACGCGCTAGCTTGAGGTGCTAGTCCCCGACACGGGGGTGGGGGTTCAAGTCCCCCCTCGGACACACTCGCTAACCACACGCGGCGAAGCCGTCACCCTGACGGCACGTTCGTGTGGTTCGTAGCGAAGCTCTAGGCGTAGCTCTCGGTAGAGCTTGCTCAGGCTCTCGGGATGGGCATCGGACAGTACGGCGCTCACGTCACCCAGCGAGTCGATCATGGCGTAGACCTCGGCCTCGGTCAGCGCGCTGGGTGTGGGTGCGCCGTCCAGCTCGGCCCGTGCGGCGGCTCGCTGTGCCTGCGCGGCGTTGATCGCCTCGACCAGCGCCGCCGGATCGACGCCTACTTCGATGGCTGCCTGGAGCCGGTGTATCCGCGCCTCGGCCTCGGCGAGCCGCTGCTTGATCGCCTCTCGCCCACTCTGCGTGCGATCTGGGCCGTCCTGCGATGAGACCAGTACCGCGACCGTCTGGTCTACGTTGTCCCGGTCGAACAGGTGGCCGATCCAGCCGTTCAGCGATTCCAGGACATCGGCCTCGCGGAGGTTCACCGTTCTGGGATGGTCGGCCAGGGCAGCGGAACCGGGGGTAAGGGTGCGTGCCATGCATCGGTAGTAGGTGTGGTGTCCTCGTATGATTGCTCCCTGCATCTTGCGGCTACAGATCCCGCAGCGCATCAGCCCACGCAGCACATACATTCGCATACCAGTGTTGCGGCTGCGTTCCAACCGGGCCATGCCCCGCATGCCGCCGGCCGAGCGGGAGCGGCGGAGCAGTTGCGCGCTGGTGAAGCCCTCGACCGTCACGATTGCCGGGTGGGCCGGCTGGCGGGAGCGGACGATGCGGTCCGCGGTGGATCGCCGGAAGCGGGTCACATGTCCGGCTGCCACGTCGTCAGGGTTGATCAGCGTTTCGTGTTTGGTCCACCGTCCGAAGAATGCATATCCGGTGTAGCGGGGATTCTCCAGGATGGATCGGATGGTGCTGCCTTGCCATCCGTCCGCGAGTCGGTGCCGGTTCTGGTCCGGTTGCCGCGCCGAGGGGCAGGGGATGGCGTCTCGGTTGAGGCCGTTGGCGATCGCCCGGTCTCCCCTGCCGTCCAGGTATTCGGCGAAGATGCGCCGGACGACCTCGGCCGAGGACTCGTCGATGGCCAGTACAGTGATCGCCCCAACGCGTTCGAAGGCTTACTTAATGTTCGGGTCCCGACCTGCCACGTCGTACGGCAGATACCAGGAATCGGGTTCCGCCTTGAAGGCCTCGGCGAGCTTCCGAATTCGAGCCGTGCTCCAACCGTGCCGTTGGAGTCCACCTTCGCCGAGTTTTGCGAATAGTGTTCGTGGGTACTGCGTCGCACGTTCCCACAGTCGCTCGTTAATGTAGTCGCGCAAATCGATGTACGCACTTATTGCGGCGTCTAGCTCACCTGCATGCGGTACATGCGCACGATGGACTACCAGATTCCGAACCTTGTAAACGTCGCTCCAATATCGTCCTGCGGGGCTATCGCGCCTTGAAACGTCCCAGGAACCACCTATCAGTTCGGGTACCTTGGTTTTGAACAATGACTCAAATTGAACGATATCCGGGACGGTGTCATCTATTTCTCGCGAGCTGAGTCCTTGGTCGACCATAGCTGTGACCCAAAGGCCATACAGCATGCTCTCCATTGATATCTGTAGCTGAACAATGCATTCCGCAGCGTCACCACGGAACTGTCCGGCCCGCATTGCTCGATTGAACCATAGCCTGACAGGATAAAACGGGTGGCCAGCTTGCAGCTCATTCATTATTTGTGCGTAAACCTGGCCATCGGCCGGAGGCGGGCCGGGTGCGGCTACATGCTGAGTAGCCTCCGGATGAAGAACCATAATACCCAAGTACCGCCATCCCTCGGCGTTTGTGATTGCCCCTACGACAGCGGCCGGTCTGAGATCCACTGTGCTTACTGTGCGCATCTCAGTATTTTTACTGATGAGCTCGTGGGCCGAAAGGAACATGTTCAATGCCATTAGGGAACGGTGGAACGCGAACGCTTGATCCTCCTCCGGCTCCCAATCGAGTCTAAGACCGGGGGTCTCCAGAGTCACCCATTGCTCGTACGTCCCCATGGTCGAATCGGGTGGCGCTGTTGTCATTTCGACATCAGCGTTCGGCAATCGCTGTCCGTAGAAGTGTTCAACTGCGTCGTTTACCAGCGTGGGTACTAGATCGATGCCGCGCAATGGTCCGTTGAAGAGTCGGACGGTCACATATGGGTGTTCGTAGAAGCCAGCGGCAGTAGCGCGAGCACGATCGACGTAGTCTCCGCCAAAGAAGATAGCATGAGCAATTTCCCTATCAATCCCCAAAGGGAACGGTAGCCGGCACGTGAAGGTAATCACGTGTGGCCCCTCCAGCCCTGGCGGAGCGACCTCGCCTGTTTCTAGTGGAAGCTCAGTGTCCATCCTCCGGCCCTCCTGATAGCGGGGCATGCTTTCGCCTTAGTCTCCGCAGGGGCGATTTATTGGCAAACTTGTTGAACGTCGGTAAGAGTCGAAGCTTGTCCACGCCTGGTCCGCGAAGTAGCACATCGATGTCGTCGAATGACCAATGAGGAGCCGCCACCGCGAATGTGTTTGGGGCTGAGCCTTCTCGCACCTTCCGAAGCGCCTCAAGTGCGGTCTCGTTTTGCAGGTTGAGGACCACGTTATCGCTATTGACGTCGTCTTCTTGCATTGCAGTAAGTAAAGGACTGATGGGTGGATCCCCCAGGGGCGCTATGTTGTTGAATCCGGTGCTAAACGTCTGGTAAAAGCCTGGGTTGCCAAAATAGTAAACCTCCTGATATCCCCAGTGTCGAGCGCCCGCCCATGCACGAATGACATTGGCGTCTTCGATGTCGCTGAATTGCGAATATGGTGTTTTGCCTAAAGTTGCATCGCCGCTTTGTCCGTTCGGCAGATGGAACCGATACTTGATTTTCTCATGCATTACAGTCACAGAGAACACCTTGACTGTTCCGTCGTCATCGCAGGTGGTCTGGAGTATCACGTCGTGCAACCACCAAACGTGGCGATCGAGCGTGGCCACCTTGTCGCGTAAAAGGGAAGGCCCGAACAGGTTCTCGACATATTCAAGCCTGATTTCTGTCGCTAAGCGGCCAAGCTTGGCCCGCAGGACCCTTCGCCGACCGAAGGTAGCGAGGTAGCGCACTCGAAGCCAACGAAGAGACCCAATCAATGCCGCGAGGATGACCAACGAGGTGCCAATCGCACCCAGCAGATCCAAGAACGACAACGACTGATTGCCATCCGCGACGGCACCGCTCGACGTGGTGTGCGTCGTGCTGATGGTCGGTACACTCCCGCCCCGTCGGATTGCGGCGGCTGCATCGTCCGACCCACACCCAACGAGCAGCACCAAGAGCCCCAGCAGCCACACCGCAGCCGCGAGCGCCCGGTTCATTGACCACCCCTTGTCTGATGCAAACTGCCCACTTATCGGCGCCGCATACGTAGTGGTTACTAAGGTCGCGCCGTGGCGGCCCACAGGGACGAAGTGTGCGAACGGGCGCCGCGAGCCGCCCGAAGATCTCGGCTTCGAGGGCGTCGACCATGCGACCCGCGGTCGGGCCGGGGGGCAAACGGTGTTGACCCCCGCACGTTGCGCGGTG
This sequence comes from Pseudonocardiaceae bacterium, assembly GCA_050700385.1. GTDB lineage: Bacteria > Actinomycetota > Actinomycetes > Mycobacteriales > Pseudonocardiaceae > WHSY01. The sequence goes on from JBOHGT010000311.1 coordinate 11,599, forward strand.
CGACCTCCAGGGCGTCGGATGTCGGCAAGCCGATGACGCCGGGGGTGGCACGCTCGCCGGCCCCGGGTGCGGCGGGGTGGCCGCCGATGCCGGTTGGTGATCTTCATCCACATTCTTATCCACGAATTGTCGCGCCCAGGTACCGGACGCGCCCAGTTTGGCGCCCGTGGTGCCGACGAAACGCCTGGTCACCGGTCATGCGCGGGGTAGCTTCGCAACTACGGATCAGACGGTTCGTCGAGCTGGCTGCGAAGATCATCAGCTTCGTCCAACCGGCCGAAGCCGTCGAGTAACTCGATCTGGGTCGATATCGCCGCTCGAAGATACCCGGTAAAGGCCAGTGGAAGTTCTTCGGCAAGCGACCGATAGATCGCGACGGCCTCCACAACCGCGGCGAGCGCGTCATCG
>JBOHGT010000312.1:0-7163 GCA_050700385.1 Pseudonocardiaceae bacterium
GGCCCGCCGCCGAGTCGACGTCCTGTTCGCCATGATCCGCGACCGCACGCCCTACCAACAGCCCACCCCGCTCCAGCCGGACACGACCCCCGCAGCCGCTTGACAAACCCATAGAGACACCCCCCCGGGCCCGAGGGGACAGTGTCTGTGAGCGACCGGTCGCGGAAGGGATGAGCCGCGCGTTCAATGGCCCGAGCTTGGACGACGGTATCGGCGCATCGCGTCGGGGTAGCCGACGATCGCCGCGTCGTAGGCCGGGATGCCCAGTTCGGCGGCCAGCTCGCGGGCGACCGCGCCACCGCTCCACTGTGGCTTCACACCCGCGCCGCCTTCTTACCCACGCCCGCTGCACATTTCAACATCGTTGGCGGCGCCATCTCGTCAGGCCACCAGTCCTGTACGTCCACCACACCGGGTGGCAGGAGCTCGAACCCATCGAAGAACCGTTGGATTTCGTCACGAGTCCGGAAGGTCATGGGTGCGGGAGAGTTTTCGGAGATCTCTTCGAGCTTCGCCTTGGCTGCGGGATGGCTACCGTCAGTGCAGAACTGGGATATACAGACGTAGCTTCCTGGGGCCATGAGCTCCCGGAACTGGACGACAAGTGAGGCTGGGTCCTCTGCACGGGTGACGAGGTGGAACAGACCGATGAAGAGCACCAGTAGTGGCCGGTCGAAGTCGATGAGCTTCTGAAGCTCGGCGTGGCTGAAGAGCTGCTGCGGCTCACGGACGTCTGCATCGATGGAGATCACGCGTTCGTCGCGGGCCAGCAGGGCATTGTTGTGAACGAACACGATCGGGTCGTTGTCGGCGTAGACTACGCGGGCATCGGGGTTGATCGCGAAGGCCGTCTCATGCACATTGGGTGAGGTGGGAATACCGGTCCCCACATCCAGGAACTGCTCGATACCTGCCTCGACACACATTCTCACGACGCGGAGCAAGAATCGCCGTTGCGCTCGCGCCAGCACCGGGAGGTCAGGGGCAAGATCTATCACGGCTTGGGCACCAGCGCGATCTACGGCATAGTTGTCCTTCCCGCCCAGAACGTAATCATATGCCCGGGCATGACTCATCTTGGTTGCATCGATACCGGGCGGTGGGTGCTTCTGCTCGGTCACCGCCACTCCCTGTGCTCGTGAGTCTGTCTGCCAGTCAGTAGCGCGCAGTTGGTGGAGGCAGAGTAACTGCTCAGCAGGTGTCCGCTAGCTGGGGACGTCGTCGTTTCCCGCGTTCCTCTCGTTGGTGACAGCGCGACGCGCACTACAGTTGCGCGCCGTCACGCCCGAAACGCAGGCGGCTACTCACTGCTTCGGCTCCGACGAATCACCGAAGACGAGATCCTTCACGCTCCTACCCCCGGAGCCCCGCTTGCCCTCACCCTCGAGCTTCGTCTTCCAGGCGGACCGGAGATCATTGCCCACTCCGGCAACCTGCGAGAGCGCCGAGTCGTCGACCATTCCCTGGTAACCGACGTTGACCTCAACGTTCATGCACGACGCGTCGCTGCACTCCCTGACATCCACCTTGGTGTGCGCGGCTTCGCTCCACCCGCTGCGGCTCCAGCCACGGCGCAACGCCGAGCGCGCATCCTCGCCCTGGTCGGGCAGGTCATCGGTCGGCCGTGCGTTCTCATGCTCCTGGCTCATCTTGCCCATCATACCAGAGACATCTCGTCAGTGCCTCTTCGGCCGGAACTGTGTCAACGGAAGCGGGCTCGCTGGACCTGGTCCAGGCTTTCCTGCTCGTGCACGCGTTCGTCGTGGCCTATCTGCCGGAACAGGTCGGCCAGCGAGTCGAAGTGCCCGTAACCATCGGCGAACGCCGACTCGAACGGCGTGTCCTCCCACTCCGGATGCTCGGCCACGAAGGTCATGTACTCGTGTTCGGCGTGGTCCTCGAAATCGGCATTGAGCAGGTAGGACCAGTCAGGGCGGAGCACGAAGAGCAACCAGGACAGCTGATAGTAAGCGAATGCGAGCGCCTGCGGCACCCAGTAGAACTGCTCAACGTGCGGTCCCGCCCGTACACCATGTCAAGGGCGCGGACAGCGCACGGGCAGGAAGAGCGCACGAAGGCTGTGATCGCGCAACGGCGTGGCGAGGGTTTCCTGCTGCGCGGCCACCAGCTGTTCGTGGTCGAGTTTCGGTGGGCTGTCCCGCGTCGTCCCCGAGCCCGGATCCGGCATCATCACTCACAGCCAGGCCACCAGCCCGACCCGCTCCTTGCCCGCACACGGTAGACCCGGATGCCAGAATGGGGGTACGCGTACGAGGAGGTGGCCGAGGTGGCTCGCTTCGGTGATGGTCTCGCCCCCGGCCCGGACCTGGTGGGCGCCGCGGAGTCCGCGGTCCGGCAGGCGACCGAGTCGCTCGAGGGTCGGCCCGACCTGCTCTGCCTCTTCGTGTCCGGTGCGGATCCGGCCGCTGTGTCGGAGGCCGGCCTGCGGGCGATGGAGGTCGCCGACGCCGCCACCACGCTGGGCTGCAGCGCGGGCGGGGTGATCGGTCGTGGCCAGGGCGTCGAGGCCACCGGGGCGGTGGCCGCCTGGGCCGCCGTGTTGCCCGGGGTGCGACGGCAGCCGTTCCACCTCGACGTGCTGCGCGGTCCCGAGGGCGTGGTCGTGACCGGTCTGCCCGATCGCGAGCCGGACGACGCCGTCGCGGTACTGCTGGCGGACCCGTACTCGTTTCCGGCCGGCGAGTTCATCGAGCGTTCCAACGACGTCCCTGTCTGGCTGCCGCTGGTCGGTGGGCTCGCGACCGGTCAGCGCGGTGAGGGCTCCGCGCGACTCTTCCTCGACGGCCATGTCCTCGAGCAGGGCGCGGTCGGCGTGCTGCTCGGCGGGCCCGTCGGTGCCCGCACGCTGGTCAGCCAGGGTTGCCGGCCGATCGGGCCGGCGATGATCGTGACGAGGGCCGAGGGCAATGTGCTGCTGGAGCTGGCCGGTGTGCCGGCCTACCGGAAGCTCGAGGAGATCGTGGCGGCGCTGCCGCCCGACGAGCAGGCGCTCGCCGCGCGGGGCCTGCACATCGGCATCGCGATGGACGAGTACGCCGAGGAGCACGAGCGCGGCGCCTTCCTCGTCCGGGGGGTCATCGGCGCCGACCCCCGTCATGGCGCGGTCGCCGTGGGAGACGTCGTCGAGGTAGGTCGCACGGTCCGATTCCAGGTCCGCGACCGCGACGCCGCCGACGAGGACCTCGAGGCGCTGCTGACCGGCTTCCGGGCCGCCGGACCGGTCGAGGGCGCGCTGCTGTTCTCCTGCAACGGCCGCGGCGCGACGCTGTTCCCGAGCGCGGACCACGATGTGCTCGCGATCCGTCGCGGGCTCGGCATCACCGGCGTGGCCGGCTTCTTCGCCGCCGGCGAGATCGGCCCGGTCGCCGGCCGCAACCACGTGCACGGCTTCACCGCTTCGATCCTCGCCTTCGGGGACTAGATCGGGACCGCCGCGCCCGGTGGCTACGGGATCGCCGGACTGCCGGCGCTCCAAAACCTTTACTCATGGACCGATCGGGGGAATCCTTTGCGCCATGCGTGCATCGAAGCGAGGACGTGGCCTGCCGCACCGTCTACTGCACCGGTTGGGCGGGGTTATGCTGCACGCCACGGTGCGTGGCGTGGTCGCCGCGATGAGCATGAGCGGTCTGCGAACCCTGACGGTGCGATTCGGTCTGATGGGCCGCACCCCTCCCGAGATGATCGTCGATCGGCACGCCGAAGGCTGGCTCCAGCGGGTCCCCCCGGAGCGCCGGGAGGCGGTCGTCGAGCTGCTGCACTGGGTGTACGGCGGCGGCGGTGGGGCGATGTTCGGCGCGCTGCCCGCCCGGATCCGGCTGCAGCCGTGGGCCGGCCCGGTGTACGGGGCGCTGCTGTGGCTGGCCTTCGAGCTGGTGCTGGAACCGGCGCTCGGCCTGCAGCGGCACCGCCGCCGGGGCGTCGCCGAGCGCGTCGCGCTGACCGCCGATCACCTGCTCTTCGGGGCGGTGCTCGCCGAGCTGCGCCGGCGCCCGCAGCACTGAGCCGGCCGGGCTCCGAGCGACCCGCGACCCGGGGCACGTGCGACCGGAGCCCGGCTGTAGCGTCCGCGCGATGATCGGACTGCCCGCGGGCATCAATGCCTGCCTTTTCGACCTCGACGGCGTGCTGACCAGCACCGCAGAGCTGCACCGCGCGGCGTGGAAACAGACGTTCGACTCGCTGCTGCGCGATCGGCAGGGCCCCGACGCGGCCGGGTTCACCGACCGGGACTACACCGCCTACGTCGATGGCCGCCCACGCTACGACGGGGTCCGTGAGTTCCTCGCCTCCCGGGGGATCACGCTGCCCGAGGGCCATCCCGACGACCCGCCCGACACGATCACCGTGCACGGCGTGGGCAACCGGAAGAACGAGCTGCTACAGGAGGTGCTCGACCGGGAGGGTGTAGCGCCCTACCCCGGCTCGGTGCGCTACCTGCAGGCCGCCAGGGACGCCGGGATGGCGATCGGGGTCGTCACGTCGTCGGCCAACGGGGCCGACGTGCTCGACGCCGCCGGGCTCACGGATTTCGTGCAGGCCCGCGTCGACGGCGTGGTGATCGCCAGGGACGGCCTGCGCGGCAAACCCGCGCCGGACTCGTTCCTGGCGGGGGCGCGGACGCTGGGCGTCGCGCCGGATGCGACGGCGGTGTTCGAGGACGCGCTGGCCGGGGTCGAGGCGGCCCGGGCCGGCGGGTTCGGCCACGTCGTCGGCGTGGATCGGGCCGGCCAGGCGGCGGCGCTGCGCGAGCACGGCGCCGACGTGGTCGTCAACGACCTCGTCGAGCTGCTGGAGGTGCCCGCGTGAACGGCTACCAGATAGCGCCGTGGGAGCTGCGCTGGCGCGGGCTCGACCTCGAGGCCCTGCAGCGCACCGAGTCGACGTTCGCGCTGTCCAACGGGCACATCGGGCTGCGCGGCACGCTCGAGGAGGGGGAGCCCCGCGGGCTGCCCGGCACCTACCTCAACGGCTTCTACGAGCAGCGGCCGCTGCCCTACGCCGAAGCCGGTTACGGCTTTCCCGAGTCCGGTCAGACCGTGGTGAACGTGACGGACGGCAAGATCATCCGGTTGCTGGTGGGCGACGAGCCGCTCGACGTGCGCTACGGCAGCGCACCGGAACACGAGCGGGTGCTCGACTTCCGCTCCGGCACCCTGCGGCGGCGGACTCTCTGGGTCTCGCCGACCGGCCGGCGCGTGCTGATCACCACCGAGCGGCTGGTGTCGTTCACCCAGCGCGCGGTGGCAGCGATCCACTACGAGGTCGAGCCACTGGACGGCGACCTGCAGCTGGTGGTGCAGTCCGACCTGCTGGCCAACGAGCCGGTCAGGACCCGGACCCGCGACCCCCGGGTGGCCGCCGCGCTGCGCGCCCCGCTGAAGACCGACTTCGCGGTCGCCGAGGACTACCGGGCGGTGCTGGTGCACCGCACCCGCAGCTCGCGGCTGCGGATGGCCGCCGCGATGGACCACGTGCTCGACGTCTCCAACGGCCTGCGCACCGACATCCGCGCCGCGGGCGACCTGGCCCGGCTCACCGCGGCGGTCGACGTACCCCGCGGCGGGCGGCTGCGGATGACCAAGTTCCTCGGCTACGGCTGGTCCAGCCAGCGTTCCGCGCCCGCCTTGCGCGCCCAGGTCGACGCCGCGCTGGCCGGAGCGCTGCAGACCGGGTGGGACGGGCTGCTCGCCGAGCAACGCGCCTACCTCGACGAGTTCTGGGACGTCGCCGACGTGGAGCTCGACGGGGACGACGAGCTGCAGCAGGCGGTGCGCTTCGCGCTGTTCCACGTGCTGCAGGCCGGCGCCCGCGGCGAGAGCCGGGCCATCCCGGCCAAGGGGCTCACCGGTCCCGGCTACGATGGGCACGCGTTCTGGGACACCGAGACGTTCGTGCTTCCGGTGCTCACCTACACGGTGCCCGAGGCCGCCCGTGACGCGCTGCGCTGGCGACATTCCACGCTGGACAAGGCCAGGGACCGCGCGGTCGAGCTCGGGCAGCGCGGCGCGGCGTTCCCGTGGCGCTCGATCAACGGGGAGGAGTGTTCGGCCTACTGGCCGGCGGGCACCGCGGCGTTCCACGTCAATGCCGACATCGCCGACGCCGTGGTGCGCTACCTCGACGCGACCGGCGACACCGAGTTCGACCGGCAGTGGGGTGTCGAGCTGCTGGTCGAGACGGCGCGGTTGTGGGACTCGCTGGGCCACCACGACCCCCACGGCGGGTTCCGCATCGACGGGGTGACCGGGCCGGACGAGTACAGCGCGGTGGCCGACAACAACGTCTACACCAACCTGATGGCGCAGCGGAACCTACGCCAGGCCGCCGCGGCATGCGGGCGCCATCCGGATATCGCGGCCGCGCTCGGAGTCGACGACGACGAGACCCGCAGCTGGCGGGACGCGGCGGACAAGATGGTGGTGCCCTACGACAAGGTGCTCGACGTGCATCCGCAGTCCGAGCGGTTCACCGAGCACGCCGAGTGGGACTTCGCCGCAACATCGTCGGAGCAATACCCGCTGCTGCTGAACTACCCCTACTACCAGCTCTACCGCAAGCAGGTGGTCAAGCAGGCCGACCTCGTCCTCGCGATGCACCTGTGCGGGGATGCGTTCTCAGCCGAGCAGAAGGCGCGGAACATGGCCTACTACGAGGCACGCACCGTGCGGGACTCGTCGCTGTCGGTGTGCACGCAGGCGGTGCTCGCCGCCGAGGTGGGGCAGCTGGAGCTGGCCTACGACTACCTTGCCGAGGCGGCGCTGACCGACCTGCACGACGTGCACCAGAACGTGCGCAACGGGCTGCACATCGCGTCGCTGGCGGGCGCATGGATCGCGCTGGTCGCCGGCTTCGGCGGGATGCGCGACCACGACGGCGCGCTCGCCTTCGCCCCGAGGCTGCCCCCGGCGCTGTCCCGGATCGCGTTCCGGATGAGCTATCGCGGCAGCCGGCTCGCCGTGGAGGTGGCGCGCGACAAGGCGACCTACCGGCTGCTCGAGGGTACGTCGCTGCACCTCGCCCACCACGGCGAGGCGATCACGGTCGCCTCCGGTGAGCCGGTCACCCGCACCGTCCCGCCGGCACCGCAGCCCCCGCCGGTGCGCCAGCCCGCCGGCCGCGCCCCGCTCCACCGCTCCCCT
>JBOHGT010000313.1:0-7623 GCA_050700385.1 Pseudonocardiaceae bacterium
CGTCTGACGAGGCAAAGGACGCCTTCGCGGCGGCACGGCGGCACGGGCGCGGTGAGAGGCCTGCTGTCGTCGCATGCTCGTGATGGGGTACCCTCAGGTCTGTCTAGACAGACCTTCTCGTTGATCAGTACGGAGACCACGATGAACTGGCAAGTCCAGGAAGCGAAGCAGCGTTTCAGCGAGGTACTCCGCGCGGTGGAGCGGGCCGGCCCACAAACGATCACCCGGCACGGCGAAGAGGTCGCAGTCGTCATCGACATCGCCGAGTACCGCAGGCTGACCGGGCCCAAGAAAGGTCTGACGGGACTCCTGCTCGGTCCGCCGTACCTCGATGACGACGCCGTCTCCGTCCTGGACCAACTCGAGGTCGAGCGCAAGGCAGAATTTCCGAGGGAGATCGATCTCGGGACCGACGAGTGACCTACCTGCTGGACACCAGCGTCTTGTCCGACACCAGGAAGCGCCGGCGGAACCCGGGCCTGACGGATTGGATCTCCACGACACCATCGGAACGTCTGCACGTCAGCGTCCTGACCATCGGGGAGATCGGCCGCGGCGTCACGCGACTGATCGAACGGGGTGATGGGCGGCAAGCGGCCATGGTCGAGGGCTGGCTGGACGATGTCGTCGAGGAGTTCGGTGAGCGCATCATCCCCGTCAGCGTCCACGTTGCGCGCGAGTGGGGCAGGCAGAGGGGGGCCCAGCCCGTTCCCGTGATCGACGCGCTCATCGCGGCCACTGCCACGGTGCACGGCTGGACGCTGGTCACCCGCAACACGAAGGACTTCGACCGTACCGGCACACGGCTGCTGAACCCCTTCACCGACTGACCACCGCCCTGGGCGTCATTCGGAGCCGAATCGCGGTCACGCCCGGGCCGCTGGGCGCTATCCGGTGCCGAATGGCGATCGACAGCGTGGGAGGCTAGCTGCCCTACTTCGGCGGGTTCGGCTCGATCCCGTCGAGCCCCGGCACTGCCGGCGCGTCGTGGTGCTCCGGGCAGTAGACGTCGACGGCCGCGACCGCCGGGTCGGCAGCGGGCTGTGCGGCCAGCTGGTCCGCGCGGTTCGCGGCGTCGATCATCGCCTGGAGCAGGCTGCTGTGCTCGTCTTGCAGCAACCGCGTAGGCAGTGTTTACCGGTCGGTAGCCCACCGTGGCAGCGGGTTGACGGTAGCCACTCGGCCGACCCGTCACGGCTCGGGCACGGGTGTACCGTTCGGCCAAATGCACGGCGAGTTGGCGCCGAGCGAGACTGAGCCCTCGGCGCTTTCCTGTAGCGACATCCGGAACCCGTCGGCGTTGTTTTCCACCCAGAGGTACATGTCCCCGGTGCGGTCGTCCTCGAGGATGCGGAAGCCATGGCTGGTCCACCACTGGCGCAGTGCTCCGAAGTATGCGCGGTTGCTTTCCTTGTCCTTGGGGATGCCGTCGAGGAAGTACCCCTTCGTTACGATTATCCTGTTTCGGGGACCGTTGTCGGTGGGGTCCATGCACTCGCCGTCGAGCTGCTCGAGAGTCGGCGTCAATTGGGGGTCGACAGGGAGGGCAACCACGGCATCAGCGATGTATCGGTCAACGCGCTCAATCGCCTGTTGCTGGGTGATCGTGTTCATCGAGCCTCCCGATGTCGCGCCGCTGCTACAACCGGCGAGCAACACAAGCCCCAGGACCGTACCCGGGCCGAGTACCCACAACCTCCTAGTCACGACTGTGTCCTCATGGTCATGCTGGTTCCTTCCCGACGACGATCTTTCCCATGTTCTCCAGCGAGGCAGATCGTGGGTCCCAGTACTGGCTGTGTGCCCCGACGCTGTAGCCGTACCAGTCCTCGTGTCCGGGATCGCTGGTGAAGGTCTGGCCCCCGAAGTCCTCGCCAGTGGGGTCGGGACCGTGTACGACCGGGCCGCCGAGTCTGATGACGTCGTTCTCGGCGGTGCTCGACCAGACGTGTTCAGGTGGGATCCCCAGGTCGCTGGCGTGGTCGACGCCGATGCCGGGGCTGCCGATGAAGATGACCGCGTCGGCAGCCAGCCCCCGGTCGTGGGCGGTGTGGCCGACCACGGTAGAGCCGTAGCTGTGGCCGAGGACGGTGTTGTGTGAGGCCGGGCCCTCGTGGGTGGCCCGCAGCCCGTGCTGGAACCGGTCGAGGTCGCGGGTAGCGGTCTCCGCATACCCGCTTTCAGTAGCGGCCACGATGTCCTGCGGCGCCTCGTACCCGATCCAGGTGATGGCCGCGGTTGACTCCGACCGGTCTGCCCGATGGGCCGAATCTGCGAGCCGGTCCGACCGGTCCAGGTAGCCGCCGATCTCTGCGAGCCGGGAGCCGGTGCCGGGCACCGTGGTGACGACGTTGTCGGCGGTGTCGGGGTTGCCCACGGTGACCACCGCCTGGCTGTTGGGGCCGCGGGCGTCGAAGTCGAGGAGGTAGGCCTGCTGCTGGCCGGCCGTGACGGGTGCGTTGAGCCGGGTCTCGATGGCGGCCATGCCGTCGAGTGCGCCGTTGATGGTTCCCAGCTCGCGCTGCTCGGTGACGGTGCGACCATCGCCCCTGGCGACGAGCAGCTCCTTGCGCTGTCTCAACCGTGCCTGTTCCTCGGCGAGCTCCGCGCGGTTGGCCCGGTCGCGGACGATGGTGGGGATCCCGTCGAGCGCACCGATCGTCGCGCTGTCGGTGAAGATCAGCGATTCCTGCTGCATCGGCGTCAGCGAGTTCCACCATCGATTCACCTCGGCGGGTGGGGTGCCGCGCGTGGGGATCGAGCCTTGCGGCACCGTCGACACCGGCGTGCCCGGCGGCGGCGCCAGCCCGGCATCGGCTGGCAGCAGCGCGCGGAGCGCCGCTCCATTCTCCTCGTCGGCCGTCGTGGCACTCCGGACGGCCTCGCTGATCGCCTGGGCCACGTGCTGTGCGCGGCGCTGCTCGAGCTCCCAATCCTCGTGCATGTTGCCGGGCCCGCGGTAGCCCGCCGACACCGAGCCGTCATCGAAGACGAGCAGGTCGAATTCCGCCGCGTCGGCCAACGCAGCGCGAAGATCCCGCTGCGCGCTGGTCTGGTCGCGTTCCTGGTCGCGCAGCACGGGCGGGATCTTGCCCAGCCACTCCGCAGCGTCGGTGAGTTCCCGCTGCCGCTTCGTCAGGTCGGTGCGAGCAGCATCCCCAGCGTCACCCTGCCACGAGTCCAGCGCCTGGACCTGCCGCCGCAGCTCGGCGGCGCAGTCCCGCACCGTCACGGCATGCCGCTCCCAGTTGTCCGCAGCCTGACCGAACAGCCGCGGCTGGGCATCCCGCAGCCCGGCGAACGTGACCACGGCTTACCCTGTCCAGTCCAGCCGCAACGACTCGAACGCCGCCGCTTCGGACCTCGCGTAGTCCTGGCCGCAGGCCACCATCCGGTCACCGTCGAGCGCCAGCCTCGCGCTGGCGGCGTCGATGGCCTGCTCCCATGCCCGCTCGCAGGCCACCAGAGCCTGCTGACAGGCGAAACCGGCGTTGCTGCCGGCCAGTGCGGTCGACTGCCCGCTCAGCTCGCTCGCCGTGGCGTGCACGTTCTGCGCGAGCCCGACGATTTCCCCGCCGACCTGCTGCAACAACCTCGGATCGGCAGTGAAACCACCAGACGCCGCCAGCATGGCGCCCCCTTTTCGATCCCCATCACCCTAGCGCACCCGACCGTGCGCAAGGGGTCAGATCCCACAGATCGCAGCCCGGTGATACGTCAGTCGATCGCGTCCGCGTCGAGGTCGACCGCGCCCATGACGTGTGAACGTCCCGTCAGAGATCGAGAAGGGTGCGCACGACGGCTCCGATCCGGTGCACCGATGACTCGGGGGCGTGACCGACACGATGTACGAGACGGTCGACGGAGACCGACTTGATCTCCTCGCTCTTCGCGTAGCTCGTCTCACGGAGACCGCTCTCCTCTGCGTCCAATTCGACATGAGACGGAAGCCCGCGATGGCGACGGGTGATCGGGACGACGATCACCAGGCCCGCACGGCTCGAGTTCATCCGGTCGGCCGAGAGCACTACTGCCGGCCGGTGGAATCCCTGCTCGTGCCCGACCGGAGTGCCGAAGTCGACAAGCCAGACCTCGCCGCGTCGCGGTCCGTTCACTTACAACTGGCGCACGCAGCGTGAACTCACGTGCCCCTCGATGGTCCCTTCCCCGGTACTCGGGGGCACGCTCGGCGGTCCCGCAGCGCCGTGAGGGCCGCGTCACGCAGACCCATCCGCGCGACGGTCGTGGATTCCAACCCGGCTCGTGCCGGCCTGCAGCATCGCCCGGTCGAACGCGTCGAGATACAGGTTGCTCAGCAGCGGCGCCAGCACACTACCCTGGTGCAGCCCGATCCCGCGATCATCGGGGCTCGTGCGCCGTCCGGTGACCCGCCGGTCGAGGATCATCCCCACCAGATGGACGATGCGCTCGTCGTCCACCCGCTCGCGCACCCGGCGCATCACCTCCCACTGCGGGATCCGGTCGAAGCAGTCCTTGACATCGGCCCTGGCCACCCAGGTGCAGCCGGTGTCGCGGGCCTCCGTCAGCGCCGCCACCGCATCGCGAACACCCAGCCCGCGGCGGTAGGCGAAACTCCACGGCAGCAACGTTGCTCCGGGCAGGCCCACTACTCCGGGCAGGCCAACTACACTGCCCCGGGTACCCGGTAGGGATCGGAGCGGGGTGTGACGGGATCGCCGCGAGCTGCGCAACGGTATTGCCGCTGTGGCACACGTCTGGCCGCCGACAACCCAGGAAGCCAATGCGGCGGTTGCGAGCAGGCCTCGCGCGACAAGCTCATCGCCGCGCCCCAGCTGCCGGCGCAGTTCTGGCAGACCGAACAGCTGCGCGACGCGCTTATCCAGCAGCACATGGGCCGAGTGGCTCGAGCCTACCGGCTACACCCGTACCACCAGCCGGTCTACGGACCGAGCGGCATATCCCAACGCCTGCTCGGACAGTGGCTGAGCCTGACCCAAGCCCAAGTCAGCCGCATCGAGACCGGCTCACCCATCCGAAACCTGGACACCCTCGCCTACTGGGCACGGGTGCTGCACATCCCGCCAGAACTGCTGTGGTTCGACATGCCAGGCAGCCGGCGCTATGCGTCGGCGAACGGCAGCGGGTCGGGTGTCGACGGGTGCAGCAGAGCGAACGAGAGGAGGACGCCGCGAAGCGCGGAGAAGCCAGTGTCACCGCATCCGGGTTTGCCGATCGCGCTCCTGCCACCGACGATCTACTGGTAAGCAACGGGCTGCACTGTTCAGCGACACTGGACGGCACGGTCCGCACGGTCGTCGAGTTGTCGGGACGGGACATGAACGGGAGCGAGTTCCTGCTGGGTTCCGCTTTCACGGCGGTAGCCTTCTCCGAGCCCGCGCTTTATGCGATTACGGTGCCTCCGGCCGAGAACACCGAGACGAGGACACCATCACCTGATGACCCAGATCGACTTTGACGGTGCCCGAATCTACGCCATTCCCATGCGCGCCCGATTCCGAGGCATCACCGTGCGCGAAGGGATGTTGATCGAAGGTCCCGCAGGGTGGGGTGAGTTCTGCCCGTTCGCCGATTACGACGACACGGAATCCGCTTCGTGGCTGGCGACCACGATCGAACAGTGCACCGTAGGTTGGCCCGAACCGGTGCGGGACCGCATTCCGATCAACTGCACCGTTCCGGTGGTCGGTCCCGAGCGCGCCCACGAGATCACCACCAATTCCGGGTGCCGTACCGCCAAGGTCAAGGTCGCCGACCACGCCGAATCCTTACCCGAGGACCTCGCCCGGGTGGAGGCCGTGCGTGATGCCCTCGGCCCTGACGGGGCGATCCGCGTGGACGCCAACGCAGCCTGGGACATCGACACCGCCGCCACCCACATCCGCCGGCTCGACAAGGCGGCCGGAGGGCTGGAATACGTCGAACAACCCTGCCGCACCATCGACGAACTGGCCGCCGTCCGACGCCGGGTCGACGTGCGCATCGCGGCTGACGAGTCCATCCGCTGCGCCGACGACCCGCTGCGCGTCGCCGTGGCGGGCGCGGCCGATGTCGCGGTGCTCAAGTGCACGCCACTCGGCGGGGTGCGGCGCTCGCTGCGGGTCGCCGAGGCCGCCGGGCTGCCGTGCGTGGTCTCCTCCGCGCTGGAAACCAGCGTCGGCCTCGCCGCGCAGCTCGCCCTCGCCGGGGCACTGCCCGAACTGGGCTTCGCCTGCGGCCTGGGCACGCTGTCCCTGCTCCACGGCGACGTCGTCGCCGGCCCCGACTCGCTGCGGGCCGTCGATGGTTACCTGCCCGTTCCCCGCACCCCTCCCGCACCCGACCCCAGCCTGCTCGACACCTACGAACTGGCCGACCCCGAGCACGCCGCATGGTGGCGCGACCGGCTCACCCGCGTCCGCGCCGAACACGACCGCACCCACAACGCCGATCCTTGCGCTCAGCGCACGATCCAGTAGTCGCTGCGTTCCTCGACGGTGCGGGCGCCGATGATGTAGCGCTCGGCGAAGGTCTGCACCGTGGTGGGGTAGAGCCGGACCTGGTCCTCCAGCGGGTCGATGCGCTCGCGCAGCGCCGCCCGCAGCGCCGCCCGCAGCGCCCGGAGCTCGTCGATGGAACCGACCTCGCACTCGAAGACCGACAGCTGCACCCGCGGCCCGTGGCCCGACAGCAGCGACGCGACGTCCTCGCGGCGCCGGTCGTCGACGATGTCGTAGGCCACCACGACGGTGTCAGCATCCGCTTCTCGTAGGCGCCGAGGAACGCGTGCCTGGCGTCGTCGCTCATCCGGCTGCCCTGCTCGGGCTCGTCGCAGAACTGCTCCGGGCGGACCTGGCGTGCAGCGATGCACCGCCACACCGCGACGTCGACGATGATCGGCCGGAACTCCTCCATCAGGTCCAGCGCGAGCGCCGGGCGGCCCCAGCGGTGGCGGTGCAGGAACCCGACCATCGGGTCGAGCCCGGCCGTCTCCAGCGCGGCGACCGCCTCGTGGCACAGCAGCGTGTACCCGTAGGACAGCATCGCGTTGACCGGATCGGGCGGTGGGCGGCGCTGCCGCCCGGTGAAGCCCCAGATCGGGTCCAGCATGCGGTGCACGCCCTGGAAGTACGCCCGCGCCGAGCTGCCTTCCAGACCCAGGATCTCATCGAGCGACCCGGCAGTACCGAGGTCCTCCAGCGCCCGCTCCAGGCTGCGCGCAGCCTCGCTCGCTGCGGCGTCCTGCTGCCGGCGCGCCGTGCGCAGCAGCGTGACCCGCATGTTGCCGACCTTGCCGGTGACGAAACCCGCGGCGAGCACCCGTGTGCGGCCGGCGTCGTCCGCCGCGCGGTACTGGGCGCGCCGCGCCGAGGGGTCCGAGCTCGTCAGCGGTGTCAGCCGGCCTCCCGACGTGCCCTGCTCGGACAGCAGCACGACCTCGATGCCCCGCTCGGCGGCCCGCTGCAGGAACGGTGTCGACAGCCCCACCCGGCCGTAGCAGACCACCTGGCGTACCCGGCGCAGGCTCAACCGCAGCAGCGATTCCTCGCCGTCGGTCACCACCAGCCGGTCACCACGGGTGCGCACGTAGGCGCCCTGCCGCTCGACGTAGACGACGGTCTCCAGCGGGTGCGACAGCGTCTC
>JBOHGT010000314.1:0-11309 GCA_050700385.1 Pseudonocardiaceae bacterium
GGTCGAACTCCATCTCCGGGGACAGACCCTCGTTGGCCTGCTTGAGCGACAGCGAGATCCGGCGCCGGTCCAGGTCGATGTCGATGACCTTGACCATCACGTCGTCGCCGACCTGCACGACCTGCTCGGGGATCTCCACGTGCCGCTCGGCCAGCTCCGAGATGTGCACCAGGCCCTCGATACCCTCCTCGACCCGGACGAACGCGCCGAACGGCACCAGCTTGGTGGCCTTGCCAGGCACGATCTGGCCGATCTGGTGAGTGCGGGCGAACTGACGCCACGGGTCTTCCTGGGTCGCCTTGAGTGAGAGCGACACCCGCTCGCGGTCCAGGTCGACATCGAGCACCTCGACGGTGACCTCCTGGCCAACCTCGACGACCTCGCTGGGGTGGTCGATATGCTTCCAGGACAGCTCCGAGACGTGCACCAGACCGTCCACGCCACCGAGGTCCACGAAGGCACCGAAGTTGACGATCGAGGAGACCTGGCCCTTGCGGACCTGCCCCTTGGCCAACTGGTTGAGGAACTCGCTGCGCACCTCGGACTGGGTCTGCTCCAGCCAGGCACGGCGGGAGAGCACCACATTGTTCCGGTTCTTGTCCAGCTCGATGATCTTGGCCTCGAGCTCCCGGCCGACGTAGGGCTGCAGATCGCGGACCCGGCGCATCTCGACCAACGAGGCCGGCAGGAAGCCACGCAGCCCGATGTCGAGGATCAAGCCACCCTTGACCACCTCGATGACGGTGCCCTTGACCGGTTCCTCGTTCTCCTTGAGGGCCTCGATATTGCCCCAGGCGCGCTCGTACTGGGCGCGCTTCTTGGAGAGGATCAGCCGGCCTTCCTTGTCCTCCTTCTGGAGAACGAGGGCCTCGACCTCGTCGCCGACCTCGACGACCTCGGCGGGGTCGACGTCATGCTTGATGGACAGCTCGCGCGAGGGGATGACACCCTCGGTCTTGTAGCCGATGTCGAGCAGCACCTCGTCGCGGTCGACCTTGACGATGGTGCCCTCTACGATGTCGCCATCGTTGAAGTACTTGATGGTCTGGTCGATGGCGGCGAGGAAGTCCTCCTCCGTCCCGACGTCGTTGATCGCGACCTGCTGCGTGGTCGGGGCGGTGGTGGTGTCGGTGGTCATGCGGTGGGGTGCTCCGAAGGGACGGGAATCGCGGATGGACAGGTGCTGGCGTTGGTTCGCTCGCGGTGGATCGTTCTCACCGGCGGACACCTGCTCACAGCCCTGGTAATGGTGCAACCATCACCAGGGCCCACGTGTTCCACGAGCGTGAAATGCTGATCGGGCCACAGGTGCCCGGGCAGCGCGAACCCACCGCGCTTGATGATCCTACTCAGCAGATCGCGGGCACGGCAAACGCGCCCCCCGGACGACGTCACAGCAGGCGGCGAACCGTCGGTCTGGGAGACTGCACCGGTGAGCTGCGGGCCGCAAGTCGGGCAGCCGGGGATGGCGGCGCGACACACCTCCACCGAGGAAGCACTGGGCACGGTGCGAGCGGCCCGTCGAGCCGTCTCGGCCGGTGATTCGGCCGCGGCCAACCGGCGGTGGTGGGACGCCGACGCCGACGACTACCACCACGAGCACGGGGACTTCCTCGGCGTGACCGACTTCGTCTGGTGTCCCGAGGGTCTGCGGGAGGACGAGGCCGGGCTGCTCGGCGACGTCCGCGGGCTCCGGGTCCTCGAGATGGGATGCGGCTCGGCACCGTGCTCCCGCTGGCTCGCCGGGCACGGTGCGCACGCCGTCGGCCTCGACTTCTCGGCCGGGATGCTGCGTCACGCGCGGACGGCGGGCGCCTCGAGTGGGATCGCCGTGCCGCTGGTGCAGGCCGGCGCGGAGCAACTGCCCTTCACCGGCGGCTCCTTCGACCTGGCGTGCTCCGCGTTCGGCGCGGTCCCCTTCGTGGCCGACTCCGCGGCCGTGATGCGCGAGGTGGCGCGGGTGCTGCGTCCCGGCGGGCGGTGGGTCTTCGCCGTTACCCATCCGGTGCGCTGGATCTTCCCGGACGACCCTGGCCCGGCCGGGCTCACCGTGGCGCAGTCCTACTTCGACCGCACCCCCTACGTGGAGGTGGACTCGCAAGGCCGCCCCACCTACGTCGAGCACCACCGCACACTCGGAGACCGGGTCCGGGAGATCTCCGCCGCGGGACTCGTGCTGGACGACGTCGTGGAGCCCGAGTGGCCGGAGGACCACGTTCGCGAGTGGGGGCAGTGGAGCCCGCTGCGCGGAGCGATGTTCCCCGGAACCGCGATCTTCTGCTGCCGGCGACCGGGTGCTGCCGGGTGACCGGCGCCGAGGAGCTGCTGGCACTGCAGGGACAGCGGCTGAGCTGGCTGGACCCGCTGCTCCCTCCGGCGACACCACCGCCGCAGGGCGAGGTGCTCACCGCACGCACCGGTGGCGGGACCGTCGCCGGGGTGTTGGTGCGCGCGGAGCATCCGCCCGGCTCCCCGGCCAGAATGTGGTCGGCGAGCCACGTCAGCGAGCTCGTCCCGGTGCTCGGTGGCAGCGGGCGCGCCGGGATGCACGCGCTGCTGGCGGCCTGGCGATCCCGGCTGCCCGACCTCGGGCTGCCCGACGGGGACTCCGGGTGCGTGGTCAGCTGGCCCAGCCGGGACGTCGAGGTGGGTCGCGCGCTGCTCGACCACGGGTTCGTGCCGCTGTCGGTGATCGCCGTGCGCTGCCCGCTGGCCAGGCCATCCGGGCCGCCGCCGGACGGGGTGCGCCGCGCCCGTCCCGGCGATCTGGAGGGCTGCCTGGCACTGGCGCTGGCCGAGCACGAGTACTCCATGCTGGTCGGTGGCACGGTGCTGCGCGAGGAGACCGTGGAACTCAAACGCGGCCTGCTCGACACCCGGCTGCGCAGGGGCGAGCCGATCTGGGTGGCCGAGCGTGGAGGCATCATGGTGGGCCTGGCCGAATGCGGGTTCAGCGACGTGGTCCCGGGCAGCTGGACGGCGACCCGGCTGCCCGCCGGGCGGTGGGGCTACGTGAACTGCGCCTCGGTGCTGCCCGACGCACGGGGATGCGGTGTGGGCCAGCGGCTGGTGGCGCACGTGCACACCGCGTTCGCCTCCTCCGGCGTGGTCGGCTCCTACCTCTACTACAACCCGCCCAACCCACTGTCGTCGGTGTTCTGGCCCCGGCAGGGCTACCGTCCGCTGTGGACGGTGTGGGAGGCACGCCCGGCCGCCGCACTGCGCTGACCGAGCTGGGCTGACCGAGCTGGGCTGACCGAGCTAGTGCGCGGCATCGTCCCAGGAGCGTCCCACGCCCACCGACACCTCGAGCGGCACATCCAGCCGGTGCGCCGAGCCCATCTCCCGGCACACCAGCGTCTCCACCGCCCCCCGCTCCCCCTCGGCGATCTCCAGTACCAGCTCGTCATGCACCTGCAGCAGCATGCGCGACCGCATGCCCTCGGCGGCCAGCGCGCGGGCCACCTCCAGCATCGCGACCTTGATGATGTCGGCGGCGCTGCCCTGGATCGGCGCGTTGAGCGCCATCCGCTCGGCCATCTCGCGGCGCTGCCGGTTGTCCGAGACCAGGTCGGGCAGGTAGCGCCGCCGCCCCAGGATGGTGGCGGTGTAGCCGTCCCTGCGGGCCCGGTCGACGACCTCGTGCAGGTAGTCGCGCACCCCGCCGAAGCGTTGGAAGTACTCGTCCATCAGGCCACGGGCCTCCTCGGTGGAGATCCGCAGCTGCGCGGACAGCCCGAACGCCGACAGCCCGTAGGCCAGCCCGTAGTTCATCGCCTTGATCTTGGCGCGCTGCTCGCCCGTCACCGCCGTGGGCTCGACTCCGAACACCCGCGCTGCGGTGGCGGCGTGGAAGTCGAACCCGGAGGAGAAGGACTCGATGAGCCCGGCGTCCTCGGACAGGTGCGCCATGATCCGCATCTCGATCTGGCTGTAGTCCGCCGTCATGAGCTCTGCCCAGTGGGGATCGACACTGCCGTCACCGACGACGAAGGCCTGCCGGATCCGGCGACCGGAGTCGGTGCGGATCGGGATGTTCTGCAGGTTCGGCTCGGTGGACGACAGCCGGCCGGTGGCCGCGATCGTCTGGTTGAACGTGGTGTGGATCCGCCCGTCGTCGGCGACCGACTTGAGCAGCCCGTCCACTGTAGTCTTGAGCCGGTTGAAGTCCCGGTGCACGAGCAGGTGCGCCAGGAACGGGTGCTCGGTGGATTCATAGAGGTTCTGCAGCGCGTCGGCGTCGGTGGTGTAGCCGGTCTTGATGCGCTTGGTCTTGGGCATGCCCAGCTCGTCGAACAGCACCACCTGCAGCTGCTTGGGCGAGCCGAGGTTGATCTCCTTGCCGATCACCCCGTAGGCGTCCTGCGCGGCCTGCTTCACGGCGGCGGCGAAGTCGGCCTCCAGCCCGGCCAGCACGTCACCGTCCACCGCGATGCCGGCGGTCTCCAGCTCGGCGAGCACCGCCAGCAGCGGCAGCTCCAGGTCGGTGAGCAGGCGGCGGCCCTCGATCCGGTCCAGCTCGACGTCCAGCGCGTCGGCCAGCTCGGCCACCGCACTGGCCCGCAGCACCTCCTCGGCGGCGCGTGCCGCCGCGTCCTCCCCCTCGAACAGGCTGGGCTGGCCGCCGTCGCCGTCCTCGGCGCGCAACTCGCGCTGCAGGTAGCGCAGCACCAGGTCGGCCAGATCGAAGCTGCGCTGCCCCGGCCGGACCAGGTAGGCGGCCAGCGCCGTGTCGCTGGTGAGCCCGGCCAGCGGCCAGCCGCGGGCGGCCAGCGCATGCAGCAGGGACTTCGCGTCGTGCGCGGCCTTGGGCGCGGCCGGATCGGCCAGCCACTCCCCGAGCGCGGCCTCGTCGGCCGGGGTCAACGTGGTCGCCTCGAGGCAGCCGCCGTGCCCGCCGGCTCCGGCGAGCGTGAGGCTCTCCAGCTCCCCTGCTCCCCTGGCCCAACTGCCCCGGAAGGACAGCCCCACCCGGCTGCCGTCCCGGGCGTGCGTGGCCAGCCACGCGGCCACCCCGCCCGGTTCCACCGCACCACCGCGGACCTCGAAGCCCTCCTCGGCCTCGGGCTCGGCCGAGGTCAGCGTGGCGAACAGCCGGTCGCGCAACACCCGGAACTCCAGCTCGTCGAACAGCCGGTGCACCGCGTCCCGGTCCCACTGCGCCATCGCGAGGTCCTCGGGACGCTCCGCGAGGTCCACGTCGCGGACCAGCTCGGTGAGCTGCCGGTTGAGCATCACGGCGGACAGGTTCTCCCGCAGCGCGTCACCGGTCTTGCCGCGCACCTCGTCCACCCGGTCGACCAGCGCGTCGAGCGAGCCGAACTCCCGCACCCATTTCGCGGCCGTCTTCTCCCCCACCCCGGGAATGCCGGGCAGGTTGTCCGACGGGTCGCCACGCAGCGCGGCGTAGTCGGGGTACTGCTCGGGGCTCAGACCGTAGCGCTCGGCGACCTCGTCGGGGGTGAACCGGGTGAGATCGGAGACGCCCTTGCGCGGGTAGAGCACGGTGACCCGGTCGCTGACGAGCTGCAGCGCATCCCGGTCGCCCGTGCAGATCAGCACCTCGAAGCCCTCGGGCTCCGCCAATGTGACCAGTGTGGCGATGAGGTCGTCGGCCTCGTAGCCCTCCCTGGCCAGCACCGGAATGCCCAGGGTGCCCAGCACGTCGTGGATCAGCGACACCTGCCCGCGGAACTCGTCGGGCGTGGTGGTGCGGTTCGCCTTGTACGGCGCGTAGGTCTCGGCACGGAACGTCGCGCGGGAGATGTCGAACGCGGCGGCCACATGCGTGGGCTGCTCGTCACGCAGCAAGTTGATCAGCATCGAGGTGAAGCCGTAGACCGCGTTGGTGGTCTGCCCGGTTGTGGTGCGGAAGTTCTCGGTAGGCAGCGCGAAGAAGGCCCGGTAGGCCAGCGAGTGCCCGTCGAGCAGAAGCAGCCGCCGGGGCTGCGCGGAGGTCGGGTCGGCACCGGTCACGGCCAGTGAGTCTAGGCCCGGTGTCCGACAGCGCCGGGCGCGCCCGGCCGCCCGTCGTGCGCCCCGGCGCTGCCTAGAGTGGGCAGGTCCATCGGAGGAACCCGCGCGGAGGTGCACGCCGTGAGCACGTCGCAGCCAGACCCGCACGCCCCCGCCGCGATGGCGCGCTGGGCCGACGAGCAGCTCACTGACCGGATGGGCATCGAGATCACCGGCTGGGATGCCGAGCGGATGGTCGGCACGATGCCGGTGGCCGGGAACCGGCAGCCGTTCGGGCTGTTGCACGGCGGCGCGAATGCAGTGCTGGCCGAGACCCTGGGCTCGATCGCCGCCGCGGTGTGGGGCAGGCCCGACGGCGTGCCGGTGGGCCTCGAGTTGTCCTGCACGCACCACCGGGCGGCCACCGAGGGTGTGGTGACGGGGGTGTGCACGCCGCTGCACCGCGGGGCGACCACGGCCAGCTTCGAGATCGTCCTCACCGACGAGCACGGGCGGCGGACCTGCACGGCGCGCCTGACCTGCCTGTTCCGAGCGCGCCCTCCCGGGTGATCCGGACATCTCCGAGTCACGTCTTGGGAACGCACTGGGCCGACTCCGCTCCATCCGACGACCGACGGGCTAGTCTGCGCTGCCCTGAGCCCACACTGAGCCCACGCGTGGCGGCCGGGGATCCACTAGGCCTGTCGCACGTCCACACCTCGACGAGGAGGCGCACCCGGTGCGACCACCAGGCCCGGTCAGACGATCAGGTGCAGCGCGCCCCGGCGATCGGAGTCCGCACCGCCACCCGTTGCGGTGGCTGCTGACCGTCCTGCTGGCCGGCGCCGGCCTGCTCGGCCTCGCCGGGCCCGCCCTGGCCGGCGACCTCGGCCCAGCCCAGCCCCCACCGTCCGAGCAACCCGTCGAGGGCCTGCCGGTGAACGGGACGCTGCGTGGCCAGGACGGGACGCCGCTCTCGGGCGTCACCGTGCAGGCGGCGGACGCCCGGGGGACGCAGGTGGCCGAGACCACGTCCGACGACCAGGGCCACTGGGAGCTGTCCGTCCCCGAGCCCGGCAGCTACACCTTCCGCATCGACCCCGCGTCGCTGCCGAGGGGCACTCAGGTGCTGCAGGGCGAGGTGACCCGTGAGATCGGCGAGAACCGGCTCTCCGTCGTGATCTTCCGCTTCGGGGAGGAACGCGAGGAACTGCAGACCTCGGCAGGGTCGCAGCTGCTGCGGCTGGGCGTGGACGGGATCCGCTTCGGGCTGGTCATCGGGATCACCGCGGTGGGACTGTCGCTCGTCTTCGGGACCACCGGGCTGACCAACTTCTCCCATGGCGAGCTGGTGACCATCGGCGCGGTGCTGGCCTGGACGGTCAACGTGGCCTTCGGGGTCCAGCTGATCTGGGCGACGCTCATCGCGATCGTGCTGGGTCTGGGCGTCGGGGCACTCAACGAGCTGGGTGTCTGGCGCCCGCTGCGCCGCCGCAGCACGGGGCTGATCGCGCAGGTGATCGTCTCCATCGGTCTCGGCTTCGCGCTGCGTTACCTGGTACTGATCTTCTTCGGTGGGCGGTCGGAGTCCTTCGCCGACTACACCGCCCAGGTCGAGCGGGACTACGGCCCGATAAGCCTCACAGACAAGGACCTCGCCACCATCGTGATCAGCCTGCTGGTGCTGGTCGGCATCGCGCTGCTGCTGCAACGCACCCGGATCGGCACGGCGATGCGGGCGGTGTCGGACAACCGGGACCTCGCGGCCTCCTCGGGCATCGACGTCGACCGCGTGGTGCTGTTCGTGTGGATGCTCGCCGGCGGGTTGTGCAGCCTCGGCGGCGTGCTCTTCGCGCTGTCCGAGCTGTCCAGCACGGTGCAGTACGAGGTGGGCTTCCGGCTGCTGCTGCTGATGTTCGCCGGGGTGATCCTCGGTGGTCTCGGTACCGCCTACGGCGCCCTGCTGGGCTGCCTCGTCGTCGGGATCCTGGTGCAGCTGTCGACGCTGGTGCTGCCAGTGGACCTGAAGTACCTGGGAGGCCTCGCCGTGCTCATCGTCATCCTGGTGTTCAGGCCGCAGGGCCTGCTCGGCAGCCGCGCGCGGATCGGGTGAGAAGATGATCGACTTCTCGACCATGCTCACCAACGGTATCGTGCAGATGGTCGGCTCCCAGGCGATCTTCTTCGCGCTGCTCGCGATCGGGCTGAACATCCACTTCGGGTACACCGGCCTGCTCAACTTCGGCCAGATCGGTTTCGCACTGGTCGGCGGCTACGGCATGGGAATCGCGGTGCACAACTTCGGCCTGCCGCTGTGGGCCGGAGTGCTCGTCGGCATGGCCGCCGGGGTGGTCCTCGCGCTGCTGCTCGGGATCCCGACCCTGCGGCTACGGGCGGACTACCTGGCGATCGTCACGATCGCGGCAGCGGAGATCCTGCGACTGGTCACCCGATCGACGTCGTTGACCGACTTCTCCGGCGGTACCCAGGGCCTCACCGGGTACGGCGGCGCCTTCCGGTCGCTCAGCCCGTTCGACAACGCGCACTTCTACAACTTCCTCGGGGTGCGCTTCCTCGGCCAGGACCTGTGGGCGATCTGCGTGGGCTGGGCCGTCGTCGGGCTGTCCCTGCTGCTGGTGTTCCTGTTGGTGCGCAGCCCGTGGGGACGCGTGCTCAAAGCGATCCGGGAGGATGAGGAGGCGGCCCGCGCGCTGGGCAAGAACGTGTTCGCCCACAAGATGCAGGCGCTGACACTGGGCGGGGTGTTCGGCGCGGTCGGCGGCATCGTCTACGCCTTGGCCACCCAGTCCCTGACGCCGGACTTCTACGCCCCGCCGCAGACCTTCTTCGCCTACGTGGCGCTCATCATCGGCGGGGCCGGCCGGGTGTTCGGTCCCGTGATCGGGGCCATGATCATGATGTTCGTGTTCTCCCTGACGGACAACTTCCTCCGCCAGGCCACCGCCGGCGCCGATCCGCTGATCAGCTTCATCGAGAGCCAGGACATCGGCGCGATCCGGCTTCTTCTGGTAGGCGTGGCGTTAGCGTTGCTGGTGGTCTTCCGGCCGCAGGGCATCTTCGGCAAGAAGGAGGAGGTGCTGCTCGATGCGCGCTGAGAATCCACTCGCCGGGGCACCACCGGTGCCGGGTGGCACCAAGCCGGACCCGGTGCTGGTGATCGATTCGATCACCCGCTCGTTCGGCGGTCTCAAAGCCGTCGACGTGGCCCATCTGGAGATCCAGCGGGGCTGCATCACCGGGCTGATCGGCCCGAACGGCGCGGGCAAGACGACGCTGTTCAACCTGCTCACCGGGTTCGACCGGCCCAACACCGGGCGGTGGACCTTCAACGGCACCTCGCTGGCCCGGCTCGCCCCGCACCAGGTGGCCCGCCGCGGCGTGGTCCGCACCTTCCAGCTCACCAAGGCCCTGGCCAAGCTGACCGTGCTGGACAACATGCGCCTGGGTGCCCCGAACCAGACCGGTGAGCGCTTCTTCGGCGCCCTGCTCGGTACCTGGGGGGCGCAGGAGAGGGCGAACACCGAGAAGGCGATGGAACTGCTCACCCGGTTCCGGCTGGACAGCAAGGCGGAGCAGATGGCGGGCTCGCTGTCCGGCGGGCAGCGCAAGCTGCTGGAAATGGCCCGGGCGCTGATGATGGACCCGCTCGTCGTGATGCTCGACGAACCGATGGCGGGGGTGAACCCGGCGCTGACCGAGAGCCTGCTGGCTCATGTCAAGTCGCTGCGCGACGACGGCATGACCGTGGTGTTCGTCGAGCACGACATGGACGTGATCCGCGACATCAGCGACTGGGTGGTGGTGATGGCGCAGGGCAGCGTGATCGCCGAGGGCCCGCCGCAGGACCTGTCGTCCAACAAGGCGGTCGTCGACGCCTATCTCGGGTCGCACCACGACCGCGCGCTGGAGTTCGACGCCCAGGGCAACCCGGTGGGTGAGACGGCGGAGCTCGTCGCCCAGATCGAGAGCGAACTCGAAGCGGCCATCGAACGCGGTGAGGATTTGTCCGCACTCGGCACCACTGATCCCACCGGGACTACTGACCCCAATGGGACCAGATCGCCGCGGCATGCCAGGAGGATCCAGGAGTGAACAACCCGAACGGCGGTGCGCGCTCCCCGGCGGAGCTGGCCGCGACCCCGGAGCAGCACCGCCAGTCGGCCCGGGGTGCCCTGCTGCGGGCCGACGACCTGGTGGCCGGGTACGTGCCCGGGGTGAACATCCTGGAAGGCTGCAACTTCTTTCTCCGCGAGGGCGAGATCGTCGGCATCATCGGCCCCAACGGAGCAGGCAAATCGACACTGCTCAAGGCGATGTTCGGGCTCATCCCGGTACGCGGCGGCAGCGTCACCCTGCGGGGTGCCGACATCACCGCCGCCAAGGCGCACGTGCTCGTCACCAAGGGCGTGGGTTATGTGCCGCAGAACAACAATGTGTTCCCCTCGCTGACCATCGAGGAAAACATGCAGATGGGCGCGTACCTGCGCCCGCGTACCTTCGCAGCCCGGTTCCAGGCGGTCTGCGCGCTGTTCCCCTTGCTCGGTGACCGGCGAAAGACCAAGGCCGCGGCGCTGTCGGGCGGTGAGCGGCAGATGGTCGCGATGGGCAGGGCGCTGATGATGGAACCGTCGGTGTTGCTGCTCGACGAGCCCTCCGCCGGGCTGTCACCGATG
This sequence comes from Pseudonocardiaceae bacterium, assembly GCA_050700385.1. GTDB lineage: Bacteria > Actinomycetota > Actinomycetes > Mycobacteriales > Pseudonocardiaceae > WHSY01. Next base: position 10,650 of record JBOHGT010000314.1, read on the forward strand.
TTCGCCGACGAAGTGTTCGTGCAGTGCAAGAAGATCAACGCCGCCGGTATCTCGATCATCATGGTCGAGCAGAACGCCCGGCGTTGCCTGCAGATCTGCGACCGCGGCTATGTACTGGACCAGGGCCGCAACGCCTACACCGACACCGGGTCCGCGCTGATGAACGACCCGAAGGTGGTTGAGCTCTACCTGGGCAGCCTGGCCGGATCGAGCGAAGCCCGCTGACCGACGCAGGGCCGCCGACCGGAGCCGGCGGCCCTGCTCTCACCTCAGTGGTTGGTCACCTCAGTGGTTGGTCACCTCAGGCGCCGCCCACGACGCGGTACTCGGTGCGGGCGTCATCGATCTGGTTCTGTGCGTTGAAGTGCAGGACGCCGTAGGAACCGGCGCCCGGCTCGCCTGCGTCGACGAAGTCCAGCGTGCCGGTGACACCGTCGTAGTCGATGTTCCCGCCACTACTGATGATCTCCTTGCAGTCGGCGAAGGAGCTGCACTTCTCGCCGTCCTTGGTGATCCCGTTCACCGCGGAGGCAATGTCCACTCCCCTGGTCGACTTCGCCTGTTCGGCGGACAGCGCGATGAGCATCACGGCGTCGTAGGCCTCACCGGCGTAGTTGAAGTCCACCAGTTTGGAGTCCTGCTGCTTCAGGCGCTGCTCGA
>JBOHGT010000315.1:0-7362 GCA_050700385.1 Pseudonocardiaceae bacterium
TGTGGCTCCCGGAACTGACGTGCACGAACACCAGAGCGTCCAGCGGCGCGAGCGCGCGCCCGTCGAACTCATGGCCGCCGTGACCGGTCGTCGGCGTCTTCGCTTCGGCACGGTGGTCAGTAGGGCAGGTCGCAGGCGAGCTGGCAGGCAGCGGCGAGCAACATCGCCGGACCGGCATCGGACCCGGACAAGTAGGGGTTGGTGTAGAGCACCCCGAGGCAGAACCCGCCCAGCGAGGCGTAGCACATCGGCACGTCGGGGGCGAGGGCGAAAGCCCGCCGCACCAGATCGCAGATCTCATCCGGCGGTTCGGGAACGTCCAACTCCCGCCCCGCCCGCGTGGCCCGCTCGACGAAGCCGTGCCCGGCCGTGCTGTCGGGGTCGGCGTCGAGGGGCAGGTCCTGGCCCAGCAGCAACGCACCGCCCAGCACCGGAAACATCGACTCCTGCTCCACGCTGCCATCGGGCACGAAGTACGTGCCGGTAACCATGAAACCCAGCACGAACCCGGCCACAGTGTCCTGGTGCAGTGGCAGGTCCGGCTGGCTGGCAAACATCCCCGCAATCCGGCCCCGGTGGTACTCGAACAAGTCGCGGGACTCGCTGCCCTCGACCAGATGCTCCCGAAGGCCCTCGGCCATACCCGCAAAACACGACCGCACACGCATGCCGACCACGCTAGCTCAGACCACGTTGCTACCCGGTGTGCGCCACCGCACCAGGCAGCGCACGACTGCCCGAGGTCAGTTCACCGGCTGTCAACGGACCTTCCGGCACCAAGCGATGACAGCGGGAGGCCAGGTCCCGAGCCGCTCACGCACCCTACCCGCGACCCGCTACAGTGACCGCGACAACACCGAAAGTGAGCGTGACCATGAGCTACGAAAAGCCCCCCGAGCAGGGCAGGCCCCTCGCGCCGATCAATCCCGCCCTGCTCGAGTCGCCCGGGATGCTCGCCGCGCTGGCCAGACAGGACGTCGCCACCATCTACCGGTGGCTCGAGCAGGGCGGGGTCAGTCAGCGGCAGATCGCGCGCCGCACCGGGCAGTCCCAGTCGGAGATCTGCGAGATCATCAAGGGGCGCAAGGTCGGCATGTACGACGTGCTCGTGCGCATCTGCGACGGCCTCGGGGTGCCGCGCTGGCTGATGGGTCTCTCGCACTACGGCCCCGACGGTGCCTACGCTGGCGACGTCACGGTCGCCGAACCCCCGAAGGGGGTTGATGTGAGCATGCAACGCAGGGACCTGATGGCCTTCGGCGCCGTCAGCGTGTTCGGGGCGCCGCTGTTCGGCGAGCTGCTGCTCGGCCCGTCCCACGCTCCGGGCGCCGTCACCGAGCTGCCCTCGAAGATCGGCATGACCGATGTGGCAGAGATCAAGTCATCGACGGAGCAGCTGCGCGCCGTGGCCGCCGCGCACGGTGGGCAGGCTCGCAACGCGACCGAGGTGGCCGCGCGCTACGGCAGGCTGCTGGTCGTGCCAGCCGACGAGCCCGTCGCGGTTGCGCTGCGCCGCGAGCTGGCCGCACTGCACGAGCTGACCGGGTGGTGCTGCTTCGACTCCGGCCTGGACCGGCACGCGAGGTGGCACTACCGGGTGGCCGTCGACCTCGCCCACCAGGTCGACGACGACTACCGCGTGGCCTCGGCGCTGCGCTACGCCGGTATTGTCGATAGTGTACGGGGTCATCCCAATGATGCGATGAAGTTCTTCCAGCTCGCACAGTTCAAGCTCGGCTCGAACGGCGATCCCGACCTGAACGCGTGGCTGCACAGCGTGTCGGCATCGGCATTGGCCCACATGGGACACGAGCAAGCCCGGTCCGAGCTGGTTGCCGCGCGCGACGGGTGGCAGGCAACGGAGGCCGTCGAGCGCGCCGACCAGAACTACCAATCCGCGTTGGTGCTGCACGAGCTGGGTCGCTCCGAGGTCGCGGAGCAGTACGTGGCCTCGGTCAACGGCGAAGGTCGGCACCGGCCGGTCGGCACCTTCGCGGGAGTCCTCCGGGCGACGATCCATGTGCAGGCCGGCGAGCCGCGCGGCCTGGGCATGGCCAAGACGGCGATCGACGCCGTGGCTCCGCTGCGCTCGGTGCGGGCGCGCGAGCGGCTCGTGCCGCTGGCCGACGCGCTGGAGACCCGGCCCGGCAGCGACGCCCACGAGCTCGCGAGGATGGCACGGAAGGTCGCCGCGACCCGGGTGTGAATCCGCCGCGACGTCAGGAGGCGGCGCCCGGGGCACGCAGCAAGTGCGCCCATGTGGCGAGCTTGCTCAGGAGGCGCGGACGCAAGCCCTCGGCGTGCATCGTGTCGAACATGCGGCGGATCCCCTCGCCGAGCTCGCACCCGAACTCCGGGAATTTGGTCCTGATCCTCTCGTGAGGCACCGGATCAGCTCGCCCTGGCCGATTCCGATCCGCAACAGACAAGCGACGACCACGACTTGACCTCAACGTTGGTTGAGCTCTTAGCGTCCGGGGCGCCGGTCGACAGAGCGCCGGTGATCACTTCACACCGGAGGCGAGGGATCGCTCATGACCGCAGGCGGACTGGCCCCGGAGGACACGCCGGGCGTCGCGGGCATCGTGCAGACCGAACCGGACACGGTGGCCGAGACCCGGGTCGTAGGGCGCACCCGGTGGGGGCCGGTGATCGCTCTGGGCTTGGCCATGCTGGTGGTCACCTCGGAGATGACCATCGCCGCTGTCACCCTGCCGGGCCTGGGCGCGGAGCTGGGGGTCGGTCCCGCCGCGACGGCGTGGGTGCTGCTGGGGTACGCGTTGCCCATGGCGGCCATCGCCATTCCCGCCGGCCGGTGGGCCGACGGCGCCGACGTGCGGTCGACATTCACCGTCTCGATGATCGGGGTGGGGCTGGCGAGCGTGCTGGGGGCGCTCGCACCGACCTTCGGAGCGCTCCTGATCGCCCGAGTGCTGCAGGGGATGGCCGCCGGATTGATCGTGGCCGTCTACATGCCCATCGTCATCAGCAGCGTGCGCGAAGAACAGCGCGGCCGCGCCATCGGTTACATCATCACGATCATGACGCTCGGCAGCATGGCAGGAGTCCCGCTGGGCGGGCTGGTGGCCGGGACGTTCAGTTGGCGCGAAGTCTTCCTGATGAAGGTGCCGCTGCTGCTCGTCGTTCTCTGGCTGGGGTACCGGACCGTCCCCGGCGGCAGTGGCAAGGGCCTGCCGTGGCCGAGCCGGCCCCTGGTGCACGAGGCAGGGCTGCTGGGCGGCGCCGTCACCGCCGTGCTACTCGCCTTCGACCAGCTCGCCGGCCGGCCCGTCGTTGCCGGCGAGCTCGCGGTCGCCGCGCTGGTGCTGGCCGCATGGTGGGCGCGCCTGCCCGCCTCGGGGCCGGTGCTCATCCTCGTGCGCCGCCGGGCGTTCGCGGTCACGCTGATTGCCTTGCTGGCCATGAGCCTCACCATGGGTTTGATCGCCTTCCTGCTGCCCTACTTCATCTCCGACGTACTGGGCGGCACCCCGGAGATGACCGGGGTCGCGCTGCTGTTCTTCGTCGGCGCGGTGGCGCCGATCTCACCGCTGGCCGGTGTGCTGTCCGACCGGTACGGCACCACGGTGATCGCCACCGCGGGCGCCGCGGTGACCGTGACCGGGATGCTGACCATGCTCACGTTGGGGCCGGACGCCGATCTGGTGGATCTGGCGTGGCGTCTTGCGGTGGCGGGGGTCGGCGCCGGGCTGTTCAACGCCCCGATCAACGCCGCCATCCTCGCCGCCACCCCGGACGGTATGGCCGGCACCGCCGGGGGTATCGGCATGACAGTCCGCACCATCGCCATGACCGTCGGCCCGGCAGTGGCGGCCCTGTCCTGGACCGTGGCCGGCGGCGGCGTTCCCGGCTTCCGCGCCGGCGTCCTGGTCCTGACCGCTGTCGCGTTCGCCGGGCTTCTCACCCTCCTGGTACCCGCGCCGCGGCACGCGACCGCGCCCGCCGGGACGCCGACCGGCCGCTAGCAGCTCGCCGCCCGACGCGACGACCCAAACCTTGGAGGACACCTCATGTCCGCAGACCGTTTCCAGCTCGCGGTGATCGTGGGCAGCGTGCGCGAGGGCCGGTTCGGCCCCGTCGTGGCCGACTGGTTCGTCGGCCAGGCCAAGCAGCGCGCCGACATGACCCTCGATGTCATCGACCTCGCCGACATCCCGATCCCCAGCGCGATCTTCGCCGACCGGATCGGTGTCGCAGACGCGTTCGTCGTGGTCACGCCGGAGTACAACCACAGCTACCCGGGACCGCTGAAGCACGCGATCGACAGCCTCGGCGAGCAGTGGCGGCCAAGCCGGTCGGCTTCGTCAGCTACGGCGGCCTGTCCGGCGGGCTGCGCGCGGTCGAACCCCTTCGCGTCGTGTTCGCCGAGCTGCACGCCGTCACCATCCGGGAGACGGTAAGCTTCCACTCCGCACGGGCGCAGTTCGATGAGCACGGAACACCCCGCGACCCCGACGGGGTCAACGCCGCAGCCGGTGCCCTGCTCGACCAGCTGGCCTGGTGGGCGCAGGCACTTCGCGCGGCCAGAGCGGTCCGACCCTACGTCGTCTGAGCCCGGCCGCGGAGAATCACGAGCATGGACCGGTCCGTGAAGATTCACGAGGAGCTTACCGTCGGGCAGCTCGCCGACCGCAGCGGCGTGGCCGTGTCGGCGCTGCACTTCTACGAACGGCAAGGCCTGATCACCAGCAGACGCACCTCGGGCAACCAGCGCCGCTACAAGCGGGACACGCTGCGCCGCGTGGCGTTCATCCGCATCGCGCAGCGAGTCGGCATCCCGCTGGCCGACGTCGCCGCCGTCCTCGCGCTGCTCCCCGACAGCCGTACCCCCACCCGGCACGACTGGCAACGGATATCGCAATGCTGGCAGCAGACCCTGGACCAGCGGATACACCATCTCCAGCAGCTGCGCGACGACTTCACCGACTGCGTGGGATGCGGCTGCCCGTCGATCGACCGCTGCAAGCTGGCCAACCCCTACGACAAGCTCGGCGAGCACGGCCCGGGACCTCGCCGGCTGCTCGAACAGAATCGCGAAACCGTGCGGTGCGCACCTCCCGAGGATGAACCGCACGCGGACGAGGAGGGGATGCGCTGACTCTCACAACCCGCTGCAACCGGCGCCGACGGTGTGGCTGCCCACCGGGATGTGCACCGTGCGCCCACCCATCGTCACCGCCGCCGGGCCGTCGGTGGTGATGGTGACGGTGCCGCAGCGTAGCCCTGCCCGGTCGAGGTCGACCGACAGCGCGGCGACGTTGCGCAGCGTCAGTTCGATCCGCTGCTCGGGCGCAGGCGCCGGGCCGAGCAGCCAGTCGAGCGCGTAGCGGGCCACCGCAAGCGGCCTCGCCGCCAGTGACGGGCCGCTGCGTGCCGGGGTGATCGTCGGGTCGGGACGGGCGGTAGAGGTGGCCTCGACGGTGGCGAGCCCGCCAGGGTCGCCGTCTCTGGCCGCCAGGTCCCCGATCCAGTACGCGGTGGTGGCTCCGATGCCCAGATCCTCGTCGGCCAAGTCGGGGTACCAGGTGTGGTCGATGCGCCCGGGGTCGCGGGCGCGCACCGGGTCACCGACTTCGGCGACGACCGCGTCGAAGCGATCCTGCACGGCGAAGACGACGTGCTCCTCGCCGGGATAGAGGTGGAAGGTGTAGCGGTAGCCGCGCGCGTCGAAGCGCTGCACCTGTTGCACGACGTCGGTGGTCGGCAACAACTGGTCCGCCGCCCCGTGCCCGACGTGATACGGCACCCAACGGGCATTGCCGACGAGAGGCGCGCTGGTGCCGTCGCGCTGGCAACGCTCCACGGTGTCCGAGGCCTGGGGCGGCGAGTTGCCGGGCGTGGTGCAATGCGGCGGTCCGGCCAGCGGCATCGCGGCTGCGAACAGGTCGGGGTGCTCCAGGGTGAGCTTGTAGGAGGCCCAGCCGCCCATCGAGTAGCCGGACATCACGGTTCGCTCGGTGTCCAGCCGGTAGGCCTGCGCCAGTGAGCGCCACACCTGCCAGTAGTCCGCCTCGGCCTCGTCGAAGTACCAGCCGTCCGGCCCGTGCCCCAGTGTCGTGGCGCAGATCGAGCCGCGTTCCTCGCACAGCTGGGCCAGCAGCCGCGGGGTCAGCGCGCCGTACTGATTGTGGTTGACTCCCAGCGAATGCATCATCCAGGTCAGCGGAGCAGACCTGCCGGGCTCGTACGTTACGGGTACGTACACCGCATAAGGTTGGACCCGCCCGAGGTAGTTCGGTTGCAGGTCGTTGCCGCTCGGGTTCGGCTGGGGCACGACGCCCTGCCCCAGGTCGAGGCGGGAGACGTACCAGCGGTTGCTGTACCCGGTGGGTTGCGGCTCGGCCGTGGCCTCGCGGCGGTGCAGCGCGTCCCAGTCGACGGTGTGCGAGAAGGCCGATACGTCCCCGACGGCCAGCGCGTCGGCCTGCGCGTCCTCCATCCAGAAGTTGCCGGTGACCGCCCGGGCGAGCCCGTCGGCGCCGGGCTCGCTGAGCGGCGGGCTGCCAGCTGCTTGCTGCAGCCGGGCGACCAGCGCGCCGGTCATGCCGTCGGTGTGCACCGGCGGCTCCTGCTCGACGCTGCGGAACGCGACGTTGTAGACCCGCGGCATGCCGGGTGCGGCAGGCGCCCCGCTCAGCAGCGTCGGCGTTGCGAACGCGGTCCCAGCGGCGTCGGCGAGCCCGGCGGCCAGCCGGATCCGCCAGCTGCCCTCGACGTCCATCACCGACCGGGGGATGCGCACCACGAACGAGCGGGCCTCGCTGTCCACTGTGGTCTCGAGCTCGGCGAGCACGGCGCCGGTGGCGTCGAGCAGCCGGGCGCCGCGGCCGGAGACGACCAAGGAGCGGTCGATGCCGGGGGAGCGGACCCCGGCCGCCGCGGGCCACTCGGCCGAGCCGGTGGCCGGGTCGTCGTCGGTGTCGAAGGTCCATGCCGCGATCGGCACGCTCGGGTCGACCAGGGTGTTCCAGTCGATCCGCCAGTACGTGTGCTCGTCATCGGCGCCGACCGCGGCGCGGAAGATGTCGGCACCGTTGTTGGCGGCTGGTCCTGGCGGGTAGCCGTAGACACCCTGGGTGGGGCTCAGCGCCGAGGTCGGGCCGAGCGCGTTGAGCGGCAGCCCGAGCAGGCTCGCCGCGCCGTGATCGTCGTACACGAAGTCGCTCCAGTAGGCGGCCCCGCCGGCCAGCCGCCCGGTTCCCGAGGTACGCGGGGAGCCTTCTGGGAACGGCCAGCCCTGCGGGACGGGCAGCTCCGGCTCGGCGCGGGTGGCGGCCTCGGGTACCCCGTCGGGCAAGTCGTCGGGGACGGGAGCCGGGGTGGCGGCTGACGTGACGACGG
>JBOHGT010000316.1:0-6200 GCA_050700385.1 Pseudonocardiaceae bacterium
CACCACATGAACACCCATCCCGTCAACCAACCGACGCCGGCCGACACCCCCGCCCGGACCTTGCTCACTGTCGAGGAAGCCGCCCACCGGCTCAGCATCGGCCGCACCACCATGTACGCCCTCCTCAAGGCCCGGGCCATCGAATCCATCCGTGTCGGCCGCCGCCTCCGCCGCGTCCCCGCCGACACCATCACCGATTACGTCGCACGACTCGCCGCCGAGCAGCGACCAGACGTGGCGTGACAAACCCCGAATCGCTTGGGAGAAATCAACCGATGCCACGCAGGAAGCGCGAGCAAGGCACACGAGCACCCAACGGCACCTCAAGCGTCTACTACAGCGAATATGACGGGCGATGGCACGGCCGCGTAACGGTCGGCGTCCGCGACGACGGCAAGCCTGACCGGCGACACGTCAAGCGCCAAACCGAAGGTGAAGTCATCCGCGCTGTCCGGGAGCTGGAACGCGAGAGGGAAAGCGGCCACGTTCGGAAGGTCGGCGGTGCCTGGACCGTGGAACAGTGGCTGACCACTGGGTCGAGAACATCGCAGCGCTGTCCGTCCGGTACAAGGCCCTGAGCGCCTACCGCACTGCGATCTACCGGCATCTTATCCCCGGTCTCGGTGCACACCGGATCGGCCGGATCGAGGCGGAGCACTTCGAAAAGCTGTACGTCAGGATGCAAAAGGACGGACTCAAAGCGGGAACCGCTCACCAAGCACATCGGACCGCGCGGACGGCGTTCGGCGAGGCATTGAAGCGCGGCCACATCACGCGGAACCCGGTTGCCTTGGCTAAGGCGCCGCGAGTCGAGGAAGAGGAAGTCGAACCGTTCGAAGCTGAGGAGATTCAGCGCATCGTGACGGCCGCGCTGAAGCGCCGGAACGGTGTCCGATTCGTGGTCGCGTTGGCTCTGGGCTGCCGGCAGGGCGAGGCCCTGGGTTTCAAATGGGCTCGACTTGACCGCGCCAGCAGAGTTTACCGGGTCAGGAAGGCGATACAGCGGCAGACCTGGCAGCACGGCTGCGCCGACCCACACGCCTGCGGCGCAGGACATCACCGGGAGGCGTGCCCGGACAAGTGCACGGAACACCGAAATCCGAACAACTGTGTTCGGCATGAGAAGGGCCACGCCCGCCCGTGCCCACCGCACTGCACCAGGCACGCGAGCAGCTGTCCACAACGTCACGGCGGCGGCCTGGTGGAAGTCGACGTCAAGTCCAAGGCTGGGCGTCGGTCGTTCGCGCTCCCTGCCGAGCTGTATGAGCTGCTGATACGGCACGAAAGAGTCCAGCAGCACGAACGGGAACACGCCGGGACGGAGTGGCACGAAGGGGGCTGGATCTTCACCCAGCCGAACGGCAACCCGATCGACCCCCGGCGCGACTGGGACGAGTGGAAGACCGTCTTGCGCGAGGCCGGCGTCCGGGATGCTCGGCTGCACGACGCGAGGCACACGGCCGCAACGGTGCTGCTACTGCTTGGTGTCCAGGACCGGGCCGTGATGGACCTCATGGGCTGGTCGTCAGCCTCGATGAAGGTGCGCTACATGCACGTCACGGACGGCCTGCGCCGCGACGTCGCCGACCAGCTCAACGGGTACTTCTGGAAGGCCCAATGAGACCCTAACTGAGACCTCCGGGCACGGCCTGACCAGCGGCACGAGTCGAAACCGCTGGTCAGGGTGGAGCCGACGCGGGGACTCGAACCCCGAACCTTCCGCTTACAAGGCGGGCGCTCTGCCAGTTGAGCTACGCCGGCACGTCGGGGCCATGGTAGCCGCAGCCCCGCGCTGACAGCCGACACGGCGAGCTGTCACAAGTACATCTCGGCTGCGACTCCACTGCGCAATGACGGCGATTCGGCACCGGACCCACGTACACTCACGGGGGTGTGAGGGGGTTTGCGGAGCAGGACGCAGTTTGCCCGAGCGGCTGCGGACGGCAGGCCATGTACGGACCTGCTGGTCGTCGACGACGACACCGCCCAGTTGGTGCCGGATCGTGCGCCGCCAGATCTCAGTGGCCGACTACACCGAGTTCGACGCCTTCCGGATTCACGCCGCTACAGCCGGCCCCGGGGACTGTTTCGAGCTGACGGCGCGCGACGACCCCGGCAACCGGCGTCCGGCACTGAGCCGCGGGCACCGCGCCCGCACCGCAGCTAGTGTCGAAGCGGCGGGACCGCAACGAGGAGGCTGACCCAGCGTGGCCGACAGCAAGGAGAAACCCACCAGCGAGGCCGACTTCGTGGTCGTCGCGAACCGCCTCCCGGTAGACCTGGAGCGGCTGCCCGATGGCACGCAACGCTGGAAGTCCAGCCCCGGTGGCCTGGTGACGGCGCTGGAGCCGTTCCTGCGGTCCCGCCACGGCGCGTGGGTGGGCTGGCCCGGCGTCCCCGACATCGAGGTGGATGCCTTTGCCGACGACGACCTCACGCTGTACCCGGTGACGCTGACGGCCACCGACGTCGCCGGCTACTACGAGGGCTTCTCCAACGCCACGCTCTGGCCGCTCTACCACGACGTCGTGGCCACCCCGGTGTTCGACCGGAGCTGGTGGGACGCCTACGTGACGGTCAACGAGCGCTTCGCCGCGGCGACGGCGAAGGTCGCGGGGCAGGGCGCCATGGTCTGGGTGCAGGACTACCAGCTGCAGCTGGTGCCGCGGATGCTCCGTGAGCGGCGGCCCGACCTGCTGATCGGGTTCTTCCTGCACATCCCCTTCCCTCCGGTGGAGCTGTTCATGCAGCTGCCCTGGCGCACCGAGCTGGTCCGCGGGCTGCTGGGTGCCGACCTGGTCGGCTTCCACCTGCCCGGTGGCGCGCAGAACTTCCTGTTCCTGGCCCGCAAGCTGGCCGGGATGTCGGCGTCGAAGAGCACGGTCGGCGTGCGCACCCGGCCAGGTCTGGTCGAGGTGGGTGACCGGACCGTGCGGGTCGGCGCCTTCCCGATCTCGATCGACTCCGCAAGGCTGGATCGGCTGGCCCGCAGCCCGCAGGTACGCAAGCGTGCGGCCCAGATCCGCGATGAGCTCGGCAACCCGACCAAGGTCATCCTCGGCGTGGACCGGCTGGACTACACCAAGGGCATCGACCTGCGGCTACACGCACTGCACGAGCTCTACGCCGAGGAACGGCTGTCGGCCGAGGACGTCGTGATGGTGCAGCTGGCCACCCCGAGCCGGGAGCGGGTGGAACACTACCAGCGGATGCGGATGGACATCGAGCAGATGGTCAGCCGGATCAACGGCGAGTACGGCAGGGTCGGGCACCCCGCGGTGCACTACATCCACCGCTCCATCCCGCGCGACGAGCTGGCCGCCTTCTTCACCGCCGCCGACGTCATGCTGGTCACCCCGGTGCGGGACGGGATGAACCTCGTCGCCAAGGAGTACGTCGCGTGCCGGCACGATCTCGGCGGCGCCCTGGTGCTTTCCGAGTTCGCCGGTGCCGCCGCCGAGCTCACCGAGGCATTCCTGATCAACCCACACGATTTGGACGGCATCAAGAACGCGGTCTACGACGCCGTCACGCTGGACCCGGAGGAGGGCAGGCGGCGGATGAGGGCGATGCGCCGCCAGGTGATGGTCCACGACGTCGACCGGTGGGCCCGATCGTTCCTCGAGGCCCTCGGCTCGGCATGATCGCGCCCCGTCCACACCGCTGACGCAGACCGAGCGCCATTCGGAGCCGAATTGCACTTTCCGGCACCTCGCGGACTGCCATTCGGAGCCGAATTGCAGTCCCGCCGAGCGTCGGCGGCTTGGCCGACGCTGTCGCCCAGCGCGATCGCCCGGTCCAGCGCGGGCAGCGCGCGACGGGTCCCGGTCCCGTCACGAACGTGCTACAAGCGGTAGCCACTCATGGGTGAGCAGGGAGTACAGGACGGAGTCGCGCCACGCGCCGTTGGTGTACACGTGATCACGCAGGCGTCCCTCGTAGCTGAAGCCGAGCCGGGTCACCAGGGCGATTGACGCGGCGTTGTCGGGACCGATGGCGGCTGAGATGCGGTGCAGCCCGAGCGCGGTGAATCCGTAGTCGACGATCGTGCGTGCGGCGTCGGTGGCGTAGCTCTTGCCCCAGTGCGCCGCCACGATGGCGAAGCCGAGTTTGGCGGCCTGCACGCCGGTGAGCCCAAGCCGCACGAACCCGATCAGCCGGTCATCGGTTTGCATGGTCACGGCGAGGTAGTACTCGGTCCGCGAGCTGTGGCTGGCTCGCTCGATCGCACCGGCGAGCGTCTCGGCTTGCTGCTCGTGGGTCTTGGAATCGAACGACAGCCATCGGGTCACCCGCTCGTCGCCGAGCACGGCGTCGGTGTCGTCGAGATCGTCGGCCCGGAACTCGCGCAGCCCACACGAGGTCGCCGTCCAGCCTCACCCGTGCTGTGCGGTTGCAGTCATCGCGGGGCCACCAGACGCTCGGAGATGAACGCTTCGATGGCACCGGCTAGCTCGGTGGCAGCCCGGCCAGGATCCGCGATAGCGCGTAGCGCGATGCGCACGTGCTCGGCCGAGGCCACGATGCCATGGAAGCGCTTCGCCGGTGGCAGCTCGAGCACGGGGGCGAGCGCTTCGGCTGCGCCCTCGATTTCCCCTCGGAGCACCCGAGCGACCGCCAACGCGCTGCGGGCACCCGCCTCGGTTCCGAACGCCCGCTGCTCCGCCGGTGTTCCTGCATAGGCGTCCAGCGCGTCCTGCGCGAGACGTTCCGCCTCCCATGCCGCCGGGAGCCCGCCCCAGGCGAGCGCGTCAGCGGCGAGGTAGAACTGACGCGGCTGGCCGAACGTGCAGCCCAAGGCGTCCAGCTCGTCGGGTTGCACACGGTCCCTTGCCTCGGTCGCTCGCGCGAGGGCCGCGCGGGCGTCCTGCAGTCGACCGAGTGCCGCGAGTGATCGTGCTTCGCTGCTGACCAGCCACACCCCGGTCGTACCGCGGCTGCGCGCGGCGGGCTCGACACCGAGCCGCGCGTAGCGCACGGAGTCGTCGAGCCGCCCCGACCAGTAGGTGATCCCGGACTGTAAGCCACGGATCCAGGCCCGCAGTCCGTCGTGGCCGGCGTTGTCCGCACATGCGTAACCCGTGCGTGTCTGGGTCATCGCGTCGTGGGGCGCACTGAGGTCGTGGGATGCGTTAGCCATCAGCCCACATGCGATCCCGGCCAGCAGGTAGAGGTCCCGGGTCTGCTCTGGCCGCTGGCGCCCTTCGAGGAGCCCGAATACGCGATCCTGGGTGTCCACCACGTCACCGAGGAACATCGGCAGCAGCTGTTGCTGGTGGGCAATGACCAGACGGCGCACGTCGTCGATCAACTGATCGAGCGTCTCACTGCCCACGTTGGACGCCTCGATCCTGGCGAGGAAGTCACGGGCGCGGTCGGCGCTCAGGGCGATTACCTGTCCTTCCCAGTCGGTCCGGGCGCTGCCCCGCGCGGGAGCCGCCCTGTCGTGGCGTCGGGCGGGTGGCACGGCACCGGTGCCGTACGGCGGGCCGAGCAGCCGCGCTACCGGCTCACCGAACAACTGCTCCAGCGCCGCCTGCGCGTGCGGGTAGGGCAGCCCACGCAACTCCCCTGCCACCCACCGGTACGCCTGCCGCTCACTGAGCTCGCTCCTGGCCGCTTGCTGGTAGTGCTTCCTGAACACCTCCAGTGTCCAGTGTCGCTGACGGAGCAACTGCTCCAGCCGCGTTCGCGGTACATCCTGCTCGATCATCCCAGCCCCTCGGTTCGGCCGGTCCACGGTAGACCGCCTCACGCCCGGGCGTTGGGGTCCCTCGGCAGATGGCAGGAGACGGCGGAAGCTGGCAGGTGCCACGACCTGTCGATGTCAGAACAACTCTCCGAAACTACCGGTGTGAGACGGATCGGCGGTGCCCGGTCCCGATCGACCCCGCCGCCCGGTCCGTGTGTCGACTTCCGGGCCGGGCGGCGGTCTCCACCGAGTGGGAGGTGATGGCGTGGAGTCGTGGCCCGTCGGACGTGCGCTGCCGGTCACGTGCGTCCGCAACGGCCGGGAGCACCTGGTCAGCTGGGATGCGATGGAGGTAGGGCGGTCGGGCCGGTATGTCGCACTGTGCGGGTGCGACGTGATGGCCGCGGCACTGGCCAGCCCACCGGGGCCGCCGTGTTCGCGCTGCATCGCCGTGCGCAGTGACCGCGCGGGTCGCTCTCACTCGGCGGGCCGGCGCGCGCGGCACCGC
>JBOHGT010000317.1:0-5013 GCA_050700385.1 Pseudonocardiaceae bacterium
GGTCAGGCAGGGACGGCGCGGCGAGGGCCCCGCACCGTCCCGGCGGCCCGGCAGCACAGGTAGATCACGAAGGTGATCGCAGTGACGTAGGCGCTGATGGGCGCGCCAGGGGCGAGCGACAGCACGATCCCGCCCACCACGGCGACCTCGGCGAACACCGTCGCGAGCAGCATCGCGGTGACCGGGTTGGCCGTGACACGGGCGGCCGCGGCCGCCGGGGTGATGAGCAGCGCGAGCACCAGCAGCGCCCCCACCGTCGGGACGGCCAGCCCGGTGGCCACCCCCACCAGCGCCGCGAACACGACCGACAGCAACCGCACCGGCACCCCTCGGGCCCGCGCGACATCGGGGTCGACACTGGCGAACAGCAGGGGCCGCCACACCGCTGCGAGCACCACCAGCACGGCGACCACGGCAGCGGCGAGCAGCCATACGTCGTTGCGGCCCACCGCCACTATTTGTCCGAACAGCAGCGACAATTGGTTCGATGCCCGCCCCGGGTAAAGCCACAGGAACAGCCCGCCCAGCCCCAGGCCGAAGGCCAGCACCGCGCCGATCGCCGAGTCGCGCTCCCGCTCGCGCAACCCGAGCAGGCCGAAGACCAGCGCCGCGGTGATCGCGCCGACCAGCGCGCCGATGCTCACCAGCGAAGCGCTGACCAGCAGCGCCGCGGCGGCGCCTGTGAAAGTCAGCTCGCTGGTGCCGTGCACCGCGAAGGACACCTGGCGGGCCACCACCAGCGGTCCGAGCGCGCCGGCGACCAGCGCCAGCAGCGCTCCCGCGAGCAGCGACTGCTGCACGAAGTCCAGCGCGAGCAGCTCGCCGGTGCCCTCGACGGTGAAGATCCGGTCGACGATCTCGCCGGGCGGCATCAGGGCTGCTCCAGGTGGTGCACATCGCTGGTGTCGTCGGCCCCGACCACGAGCAGCCGGCCGCGCACGCGCAGCACGTCGACCTCGGTGCGGTACAGCTCGGACAGCGTCGCCGAGGTCATGACCTGCTTCGCGGTGCCGATCCGGAACCGGCCGTCGACCAGGTAGAGCACCCGGTCCACCATCGGCAGCACCGGGTTGATCTCGTGGGTGACGAACAGCACCGCGGTGGCCGCCGCGCGGCGCCTGCTGTCGATCAGGTCACTGACCACCCGCTGGTGCGCCAGGTCCAGCGAGAGCAGCGGCTCGTCGCAGAGCAGCACGTCGGGGTCCCCGACCAGCGCCTGCGCCACCCGCAGCCGCTGCTGCTCACCGCCGGAGAGCAGCCCGACCGGCGCGTCGGCATAGTCCAGGGCGCCCACCGAGTCCAGCGCTTCGAGCACCCGGCGTCGTCGCCGGGCGGACGGCAGGCCCGCGCCCCAGCGGTGCCCGTCGAGCCCGAGCGCGACGAGGTCGCGCCCGCGCAGCATCAGCGTCGGGTCCAGCGCGCGCTGCTGCGGGATGTAGCCGACGGTGCGGCTGCCCCGCCGCGCCGGGCGCCCCGCCAGCTCGACGGTGCCGGCGGACAGCTGTTGCAGGCCGAGCAGCACCCGCAGCAGGCTGGTCTTGCCCGAGCCGTTGGGCCCGAGCACCGCGAGGAACTCGCCGGGCGCGACGTCGAGGTCCAGCCCGTCCCACAGGGTGCGCGCGCCGTAGGCCAGCCGCGCGCCGCGCAGCCGCACCGCGGCCGGCGGGCCGGCTGGAGGCCGTGCGTGCGCGGTTGCTCTGGTGTCCTCGGTGGTGATCACGTCGGTGTAACTCACCGCTGCAGCGCCGCGGCCAGCGCGTCCACCTGGCCTGACATCCAGTCCAGGTAGCCGGTTCCCTCGGGCAGGGTCTCGGTCATCGCCACGACGGGGATGCCGGCCGCCTCGGCGTCGGAGCGGACCTGGCCGGTCACGGGCGTCTCGGCCTGCGGGTTGAACACCAGCACGTCGACCCGGTTGTCTGCCAGCAGCCGCCGGGTCTCGGCGACCGCGGCCGCCGGCGGATCGGTCTCGCCCTCGACGGCCTCGACGAAGTCGGGCGACGTCACGTCGGACAGCCCGGTGGCCTCGACGAGGTAGGTCGCGACCGGCTCGGTCACCGCGATCCGGTCGCCGGAGTGCTGCTGCTCGATCGCCGAGACCCGCTCGACCAGGCCGTCGATCCGCCGGTTGAACTCCCTGGTGTTCGCGGTGAACGTCTCCTCATGCTGCGGCGCCAGGGTGCTGAGCTGCCGGGCGACGTTGCGGGCCACCGCCTCCGCGGTCTCGAGGTCGTACCAGACGTGCTCGTTGGGGCCGTCCTCGTTCGAGTGGCCTCCCTCGTCGGCGCGCTCCTGGCCCTCGGCGGTCAGCGCGAACGCCTCCACGGTGGGCGTGTCGGGGTCACCGCTGTCCAGGATCTGCTCGATGAACCCGTCGTAGCCGCCGCCGTTGAACACCACCAGGTCGGCTCTGGTGATCTCGGCAGCGTCCTGCGGGGTGCTCTCGTAGGAGTGCGGGTCGGCCGAAGGGTCGTCGATGATCGTCTTCACGTCGACGGTGTCACCGGCTATCGCCCGCACCACGCTGCCCCACACGTCGGTCGAGGCGACAACGGTCGGCGGCCCGTCGCCGCCTGCACCGGAGCCGGCGGAGCCGCAGCCGGTCAGTGCCACCACCGCGGCGGTCGTGACCGAGACGGTCAGCGTGGCGACGCCGGCGGCGCGGCACGGGTGGCGGGGGGTCATGACGGGCTCGCTCCCTGATCGGTCATGGAAACCGTTGTCGTCTCCACTCTAGAGTGCCCGCTGCGCGGGATCCACCCGACCGGGTGTAGCGCAGCGGCGGGCACCGCAGGTCCGCGCGCTTTCCGGTGAGGTTTGCGAACCGTTACGGTCACGGGATGGCGCGGTCGGCGAAACCGCGGCACCCCGCGACGCTGGCATCGCTGGCAGCCGAGCTCGGGGTGTCCAGAACGACGGTCTCCAACGCCTACAACCGCCCCGACCAGCTCTCGCCCGAGCTGCGGCGGCGAGTCCTGGAGACCGCCCGGCGGCTCGGTTACCCGGGCCCGGACCCGGTGGCCCGCTCGCTGCGCACCCGGCAGGCCGGCGCGGTGGGCCTGCTGCTCACCGAGGCGCTGTCCTACGCCTTCCGGGACCCGGCAGCGATCGGGTTCCTCGAGGGCCTCGCGACGGCATGCGAGGAAGCGGGCCAAGGTCTGCTGCTGGTGCCGGCGAGCCCGGAGGCCGACCAGTTGCGGACCGCCGCCGCCGTGCACCGGGCCGGCGTGGACGGGTTCGTCGTCTATTCCGTGCCCGACGACGACCCGCACCTCGCGGCCGTGCTGGAGCGGCCGCTGCCCACCGTGATCTGCGACCAGCCGCACATCGACGGCGTGGGCCACGTCGGCATCGACGACCACGCCGCCATGGCGGAGGTCGGCAACCACCTCATCGAGCACGGGCACCACGCGATCGGCGTGATCTGCATGCGGCTGTGCACCGACCGCCATGACGGGCCGGTCGACGTCACCCACCAGCAGCAGGCGCGGTTCCACGTCCAGCGGGCCCGGCTGGCCGGCCTGGCAGAGGCCTTCGGTGCCGTGCTCATGGACTGGTCTGCGGTGCCGGTGGTGGAGCGCTTCGACCACACCGTGGCCTCCGGGGCCTCGGCCGCGGCGCAGCTGCTGGACTCCGACCCCAGCCTCACCGCGCTGGTGTGCACGTCGGACATTCTCGCGCTCGGGGCGCTGGAGGAGGTGCGCCGGCGCGGGTTGCGGGTACCCGATGACCTCACCGTCACGGGGTTCGACGGCGTCCCGGAGGCACAGCGGGCCGGGCTGACCACCGTGCGCCAGCCGATCCGGGAGAAGGGCCACGCCGCGGGGCGGCTGCTGCTCGACCGCGCCGAACCGGCCCGTCGGCGCGTCGTGTCGCTGCCCACCGAGCTCGTGGTCGGCACCAGCTCCGGTCCCGCCAAGAAGCGCGACGCCCCCTGGTTTTCCGGGCTGTAGCGCGTCATCCTTTGTGGCCGCCGCGGCGGCCCGAACCGCGCTGCGTGCGGGCCCGAACACCGGGTGAGGCCGGGGCCGGCAGCGGTCACCGGTTCACCCCATTCCCACGAGGGAGGCTTGTTCATGGTCAACAAGGTCATTGGCATGATCTTCGGCGCGGTCTACGTGGTGGTCGGTCTGGTGGGATTCGCGGTCACGGGATCCACCGGCTTCGCCAGCATGGAGGGCGGCCTGCTGCTCGGGCTCTTCGAGGTCAACCCGCTGCACAATATCGTGCACGTCCTGGTCGGTGCCCTGCTGCTCATCGGGGGTTTCGCTGCGGCCCAGGTCGCCAAGACCGTCAATACGACCGTCGGCGCGGTCTACCTCGTCGTCGGCGCGCTGGGTCTGGCCGTGCACGGCTCCGCCCTGAACATCCTCGCGCTGAACTACCCGGACCACCTGCTGCACTTCGCCAGTGCGGCGCTGCTGCTGGCCGTGGGGCTCGCCGCCGACAGGTCCCCGGCGCGGGTCGCACGCTGATCATCAGCCGGCCAGCTCCCGCTCGAGGGGGTCCGGAAGCGTGGGGGTGACCCGGACCTCCCCGAGCCGGGCGCCCGCGCGCCCGCCCGCGGACGATCCGGCCTCGGGCGGCGACGTCAAGATGGCACCGAAGCTAACGACTTTGCCCGGTGCCGTCATCCGTTCGACGGGTCAGCTCCCTGTACCCCGCCGTCGCCGGTACCGGCCGAGTTCAGCGATCAGCTCGTCGTTAGCCGCGTGATTGCCGGTCTCCGTGTTGCTGAGGAAGTAGTTCGCAAGCACCGCGGCCGCTCGGCTGGCGTTCACCACCACACCTGGCTCGGGAGATGGCGCGTTCGGGTCGGCGGACAGCGCGGGCAGCTCCCTGTCGCCGTTGTGATCCGGCGTGGTCATCGTGGTGCACGCCGGTGGGCAGGCCTCGGCGGGACGAGCGCGTCGGGGGACGTGCTTGCGGGCGCCGCCGTGGCCAGCGCCCGGCCCCACAGGCGGGCCACCAGGTGGGCGAACTTTCCCGGCCGGCGCGCCCGGCGGTGCCGCG
>JBOHGT010000318.1:0-6240 GCA_050700385.1 Pseudonocardiaceae bacterium
AGTGCTGCCCGCTGGCTCAGCCGAGCTCGGCGGCGATCTGGGCGATCAGCTCCGCCGTTGCAGCGGGTGCAAGGGCTGCATTCAGGATATTCCCCAGCGCCAGCCGGTAGGCGGCCAGATCGGCCTCTTCCTCCAGGAACAGCCCGGTGCTCTGGTTCTCCACGTGGACCAGCGCCGGCTCCTCGGCGAACTCCAGGATCATGAACGGGCCGCGCAGCCCGGCGTGCGCCCCGGCCGCCATCGGCACCACCCGCAACGTCACATGCGGGCGCTCCGCCGCGCCGAGCAGGTGGTGCAGCTGGCGGTGCATCACCCCGGGCTCGCCGACCGGGCGGCGCAGCGCCCCCTCGTCGACCACCGCGAAGAACTGCGGAGCACTGGCGCGGGTCAGTACCGCCTGGCGGGCCATCCGGGAGGCCACCAGGTTGTCCAGCTCCGCCTCGGAGATGGTCGGGGCGACGCCCTGGATGATCGCCCTGCTGTACTCCGCGGTCTGCAGCAGCCCGGGCACCACCAGCGCCTCGTAGTTCTGCACCCGGGTGGCCTTGGCCTCGAAGTCGATCAGGCTGCGCCACAGCTTGGGCAGCCCGGGCTGGCGGGTCCACCAGCCGCGCTCCTCGGAGCGGCGCACCAGGTCGAGCAGCTCGTCGCGGGTGGACGCGGGCACCTCGTAGAGCCCGAGCAGCGCCGCGACGTCCTCGATCTGCAGCCCGCTGTTGCCGGTCTCGATCCGGCTGATCTTGCTGGGCGACATGCCGAGGCGCCTGGCGACCTCCGCGCCGGACAGCTGCGCCCGCTCCCGTATCGCCCGCAACTCGGCGGCGACCTGGCGGGACCGGACCGAGGTGTGCGGGTTACTGGGCATGCTGTGAGCCTCCGCTGCGTAGGGGCGCGCTCACTATCCATGAACCGCAGGGCCGCGCCAATCACACGATCAGGTCATTGCTTGCAACTGCTGCAACGAACGACGGTCCCCGTATGGATGCGCAGAGCGGGCGGAGTCCGCGGGAACGTTCGAGATCACCGGCTCCGGCGGGCCCGCTGGCCGCCGCCGTCAGTCAGTGCCGGAGTTGGGGCTGGCCGATCAGCCTCACCGGATCCCGCGTCCTGCTGACCACCGGGGTACAGGTCAGCGCGGTCGAGCTCGCCGAGGATCTGGCCGCCGAGGTGCAGCGGTTCCTCGCGATACGGCTGCTCGCCGGACCGGTGGTCGCGCTGCCCGGCACGCCACGCCGCCGCCTGCTGCTGGCGGCCGCAGGCGACGAGGTTTCCCCGTCGGTGATCGATCGGCTCGACGGGCGCGGCGGCGTCACCCACCGCGCAGGGACGCTCGTGCCACTGCCGCCCAGCAAGCTGGCCTGCGGGCAGGTCACCTGGCAGGTGCCGCCCGCGCTGGTCGAGCCGTGGTTGCCGCCGTTGACCGCGATCGCCGCGGCGGTCCGCTCGATCACCCAGCCGGTGGGGACGCCGTGACCGCCGCCGGCAGCGTCGTGGCCCTGGCCGTGCTTGCCCTCATCGCGGTCACCAGCGTCGCGCTTGACCTCACCAGCGCCGTCGTGGACTGGTCACACCGCCGACCGCGGTAGGGGCCCGACCCCGATGTGCGTGTGCGGATGGCAGCTGATCGCACTGGCCGTGTTCTGCCAGCTGCTCATCATCGCCTACGGTGAGTTCGAAGGCCGCCGCCGCGCCCATGCCGCCCTCCTGCAAGCCCGCCGCGGCCACGTCGCTGTGCCCGAGCGCCGCGCACGTCACCGGGCCGGCCGCCGGCCCGAGCCGCCCAGCTGACCGCCAGCCCCGCGCCGGGTGCCGGCCTTACCGAAAGCCGTTCGCCATGACGACCAGCTCCACCCCCTGCCCGATCACGCCCGAACTGGGCAAGCTGCTCGCGCTACGCCGGGTCCACCGGGGCCACGTCGTCCTCGCCGGCCACGACCTGCTGATCGACCACGAGCGTCCTGTCCCCGACTACATCCGCGCATTCCTGCGTGAGCTGCTCGACGACGGGCACCTCTACCTCGGCGAGGAACGAGCCGGGTGGTGCCAGCGACCCGTGCTGGCCACGGCGTCGGGGGAGCGACTGCACGCCAAGCTCGAAGCACTCCGCACGTGAGCGTGCCCGCGACGCGGCGCTGAGGGGTCGGACACCGCGCGCGGCCGCGGCGGCAGGGTGGTCTTCCCCCGATCAGGTTATTGCTTGCACTATTTGCAATCATTGATCGTCGCTACATGGAGATGGCGGAGATCGAGCGGAAGATCATGGACGAGACCGAGGTCGAGAAGACCTGGCAGATCCCGGCCCACGGCGGGAAGGGGCCGGTGACCATCACGGTGCGGATGCCCGAGGTGACGGTCACCGACTCGCAAGGCAGGCACATCGTGATCTCACCCGAGCAGGCCGACCTGGTGGGATCCCGGATGGAGTGCATCGGTCTGTGGATCGATGACGGCGCGGCCGGCTGAGCCGCCGCACCGGGGTAGCGGGCCGGTGAGGCAGACTCCCTGACGGCAGCCACCGCCGTCGAGAGGAGTCCTCGTGACGATCTCCACCGAGCCGCGCACCACCACCGACGTGCTGGGCACTGATTTGCTGGCAACCGCCCGCGAGCAGGTGCTCGGGCGCGGCGAGGGCCTGTCCGAGGAGCAGGTCCTCGCGGTGCTGCGACTGGGCGACGACCGGCTCGAGGAGCTGCTCGGGCTGGCCCACGAGGTGCGGATGCGCTGGTGCGGCCCTGAGGTCGAGGTCGAGGGCATCGTCAGCGTCAAGACCGGTGGCTGCCCGGAGGACTGCCACTTCTGCTCGCAGTCCGGCAGGTTCGAGTCCCCGGTGCGGTCGGTATGGCTGGACATTCCCGGCCTCGTCGAGGCTGCCAGGCAGACGGCTGCCACCGGTGCGACCGAGTTCTGCATCGTCGCCGCGGTCCGCGGCCCGGACGACCGGCTGCTCGCCCAGGTCCGCGCCGGCATCGAGGCGATCCGGGCCGAGCCGGAGACGACCGGCATCAACGTGGCCTGCTCGCTGGGGATGCTCACGGCCGAGCAGGTCGACGAGCTCGTCGCGATGGGCGTGCACCGCTACAACCACAACCTCGAGACCGCCCGCTCGCACTTCCCGTCCGTGGTGACCACGCACACCTGGGAGGAGCGCTTCGAGACACTGCGGATGGTGCGCGAGGCGGGCATGGAGGTCTGCTGCGGCGGCATCGTCGGCATGGGGGAGACCGTGGCGCAGCGCGCCGAGTTCGCCGTGCAGCTCGCCGCGCTGGAACCCGACGAGGTGCCGATGAACTTCCTCATCCCGCAGCCCGGCACCCCGTACGAGGACTACGACGTGCTCGCGGGTGCCGAGGCACTCAGGACGGTCGCGGCGTTCCGGCTCGCGCTGCCCCGCACGATGCTGCGCTTCGCGGGTGGCCGCGAACTCACCCTCGGCGACCTGGGCGCCGAGCGGGGCATGCTCGGTGGCATCAACGCGATTATCGTCGGGAACTACCTGACCAACCTCGGCCGGCCGGCGCAGCAGGACCTGGACATGCTCACCGAGCTGCACATGCCGATCAAGGCACTGAACGAGACGCTGTAGGGGAGGCTCCTCGTGGCCTACTGCGTGCGGTGCGGCCGGCCGGAGAGCGAGGGCGACCACGGCGAGTGCCGGGCCCGGGTCGCCTACGAGCCGCCGCGGTACTGCCCGCAGTGTGCCCGCCGGATGGTCGTGCAGGTCACCCCGTCCGGCTGGTCGGCGCGCTGCAACACCCACGGCAACGTCCCCGCCGCCGGTGACGGGCGCTCGGCGCCCCCGGCGGAGCTGGTGTGACCGGCGGGCTGGCGACGATCGACCGGCCGACCCGGACCCGTGCGGAGGTGGTGGCCGCGCTGCGCGTGTTCGGCACCGTCGCGGTGCTCGGGGTGCCGCTGGGCTGGGTGTGGTCCAGGCTCGCGCCACCCGAGGTCGTCCGGATCGGGCGCGACGGCCGTATCGTCGAGCTGATCGGGCAGAGCGAGCACCGGTTCGACGCCCTGGCGGTGTTCCTGCTGCTGGGGTTGGCGGTGGGGGTGCTCACCGGGGCCGCGGTGTGGCTGCTGCGGGCGCGGCGCGGTCCGGTGACCCTGCTGGCCGCTGTGCTCGGCGCGCTCGTCGCGGCGTGGCTCGCGATGCGCACCGGCCAGATCCTGGTGGCCTGGCGCTACGCCGAGGCGCTGGCCGCGGCCACGCCCGGCGAGCTCGTGCCACGGGCACCCGTGATCGAGTCGGCGTGGGCGGTGGTGGCGCAGCCGCTGGGTGTCGCGCTCGCCTACAGCTCGATGGTGGCCTGGAACGGCACCGACGACCTCGGCCGCTAGCCGAGCTAGTGTCCCGCCTTGTGATGTCCCGCCTTGTGACGCAAGCGGTGAGCAGAAACTGGACGGCATACGACATATCCGGTCGGCTGAGTTCAGTTGGCGAGTGCCCATCGGCAGCATCGCCAATCGCTCGATTCGAGAGGAGAAACCAAATGGATTCAGAGCCAGCCCGACCATCGAATTCTGATGCACTCAATACTGCCATGCAAGAATACAATGCACTGCGCGGTGAGATCACCTCGCGTCACGGCGCACAGCATACCCTGATCAATCTTGACGTAACCGCCATCGGCATCCTCCTCGGGGTCGTGTTGTCGAATAAGGAGAATCTAATAATACTGCTTGTCGTGCCCATTGTCGCCACGAGCTTCGGACTATTATATTTTGATCAGGCCGGCTCCATTGAGAGGATTGGCGTCTATATCCGACATGTCTTGCAGCCGGCTATAGCGAGACTGACGGGCGACACCGCTACCCTCGCTTGGGAGGATTTTGCTGCGCGCACATTTCGGGCAAGCAAACTGTCGGTCGTAGGGTTCGCCGTGCCAGTATTCATCATCTTCATCGGCACTCCGATTGCAGCAACTATTGTCTTACTACCAGCCATCACACAGGCATGGCAGTGGTTGTTCTGGGTTCTAGGAGTGGTATTTGAAGCGATGGTGGTCGGAGTTTGGTACTCGTTCTTCTCGGGTCGGTCTCTTCGAGCGAACCAACGTGCTGCTCGTGGCTCGTGAATATGTCTGCTCATCGATCGAGGTCACTGGTCACCATCGGATCTGCGTAGCGTCTCGACCGGCTACAGCCTGAGCGGAGGTGCGGGATTTGCGTGCACTCCTTGGACGGCCTCACTGACGGCATTGTCGAGTGTTACCATTCCGGCAGCGCGTCACGATCAGCGCGTACCGCTCCGCCACTGCGGCCAGGGTGGCGCGCAAAGTCGTTTCCCCAGTTCAGGGGTGGTTTGAGGGTCTTGGAGGGATTCTGGCCCGGTTGGCGTGTGGTGTGGTGTGGCGGGCAGGGGTTGGTGTCCGACGATGGCCGTGCCGGTAACGGTAGGTAGTAGTGGCGGGAGCGGGATGTGGCCAGCACAGTGCGGTGGCGATGTGTACGGCACGGTCCCGAAGACGCTGGCTACCGAGGTCTGCGAGGTGCTGTTGGTCTCTACCGATGTTCCTGTGGCCGCCTGTCCATGATTGTTGAGGGCGTACACCGTGCGGTGCTAATCCTCGGTATCCAGTGCGGCTGCGTTCGCCAGCGCCCGCCAGGTCTGCGGACCGACGATGCCGTCCTGCTGCAGCTCGGTGTCCGCTTGGAAGCCCTTGACGGCGGTCTCCGTGTTGGGACCGAAGATGCCATCGACGTCCAAAGGCTGCACGATCCGACTCAGGATAACCTGTACCGCCTTGACGGCCGCGCCGCTGCTGTCCTCCTGGAGAGTGCGGATCAGCCGCGACCAGGTCAGCTCGCCGACAATGCCGTCCTGTTGCAGACCGGTGTCCGCTTGGAAGCCCTTGACGGCGGTCTCCGTCTTGGGACCGAAGATGCCATCGACCGTCACCGCGATGCCTCGGTCCTCCACCAGGTACTGCATCACACGCACGGCAGTATTGCGATCGCCACGCCGGAGGATCGGGAATGTGTTCATCGAGAGAACCCTTCTACTGAATGCAACCTGGACTCTTCGCAGCATGTGAAGGGGCTCACAGTAACTCCGCCCTGTCAAGAGAGCGAGAGAAGTGGATCAGGCGGTGGGGCGGCGGCGCGTGCTCAGTTGCGGGTGGTCTCGGTGCCGAACTGGCTCAGCGGCACCGGGACCGCGCGCAGCGCGTGCAGGAACTCCGCCTCGCGGACCAGCAGGGTGCGGACCAGCCGCAGCCGGTCGGCGGGGGAGCGCTC
>JBOHGT010000319.1:0-37082 GCA_050700385.1 Pseudonocardiaceae bacterium
GGAGGCCCCGCCGTCACGATCCCCCGCGCGCACGAGCATCAGCCCACGGTGCATCTCCAGATGGGTGCGGAACCGGGGCAGCGACTCCGGCAGTGTCCGGGCCGCCTCATCCTGAGCCTGCATGGCGAGGCGTTCCTCACCCAACCGGGCAGCCATCAGCGACACGAAGATGTTGAAGCGCCACCACGGCACCGCGTAGTCGGATTCGGCGTCGTCGGACCCGGCAGCGTCGAACACCCGCCGACCGTCCTGCAGCAGTTCCAACGCCGTGCCGTTATCGCCCCGGATCGCGGCGACGTGGGCTTGGCCCATGACGGCGTTGAGCCGGCCGAGAGAAGGCCGCTCGTCCAAGGCTATGGCCTGCCGGGCCAGGATGTCGGCGACGCCCAACGACGCGCCTTCGTAGCCGAGGGCGATCGAGGCCCTTCCGCGCACCCACACGCGGGTGTCCTGGTCGCCGGATCGGTCGGCGAGCGTCGCGGCGTGCCGGTACCAGGTGGCCGCTTTCGTGCCGTCGCTGCCGGGGAACGTCTTGGCGTACAACGTCGCGAGCGTGGCGGCGGTAGCCCACAGAAACGAGGTGTCGAGCTGTTGCTGGAGAATGACGAGGTCGGCGGCCAGGCGTTTCTGGATCTCGGCTGCGCCACAGGTCATGTAGTCGCGGCCGTAGGTGTCGAGCGATTCGGCCCAGTCATCGACCGTGGGGAGGCCGCCGTGTAGCGCTGCGACGAATCCGCGCTCGATCAGATCGGACACGACCAGGGGTGCGATGGTCACTCCGGCCACGTCGGTGAGGAATCGGCGACGATCCACGCGTGCTTTCTCCAGGATCTCGGCAGGGACTTGCAATACGGTGGCGAGGTGCCGCAGCCACCACGGACCCGGGACGCGCTTGCCGGACTCCCAACGGGAGATGGTTTCCCGGGTCACGGAATCGTGGTTCGCGACCTTGCACAACGCCGTGGCAAGCCGGGATTGTGACCAGCTCAACGATTCCCGAAGTTCCCGGATGAGGCAGCCGAGACTGACTGTGTCAGGTTGTGACGGGCTACCATCAAAAGACATAAGGTCCCGCCCCACTGACGTGCGCGGTGCTCGCCAGCCTCGCTTGGGTCATCCCCGCCAGCTTGCGTAGCGACGCCACCCGGTAGCCGATGCGCTCGGCTTGCTCATCCATGCCGGACTCCTCACCCTCAGGTGACGACTGCCAACCGTGAGTATGTCATGAACAGTGCCAGGCGAGGCTCCCAGGCGAGGCCCCTGTCACACCTTCTCGAGGTAGCTCGCGCGGTCCCCGTCGAGCAGGTCGTCGGCCAGCCGCGCCAGCGCCGGGTGACCGGCCAGCTCCGGATCGGCCGCCACCAGCCGCTGCGCCTCCTCCCTGGCCTGCGCGATGAGCTCCTCGTCACCCAGCAGCGAGAGCAGCTTGAGGCCGGAGCGCCGGCCCGACTGCGCCGCGCCGAGCACGTCACCCTCCCGGCGCAACTCCAGGTCCAGCCGGGCGAGCTCGAAACCGTCCACCGTGGAGGCGACAGCATCGAGCCGCTCCCGGGTGGTAGTGCCCTCCGGCGAGTCGGTGACGAGCAGGCACAGCCCGGGGTGGCGCCCCCGGCCTACCCGGCCGCGCAGCTGGTGTAGCTGGCTGACGCCGAACCGGTCCGCATCCATGATCAGCATCACGGTGGCGTTGGGCACGTCCACCCCCACCTCGACCACGGTGGTGGCGACCAGCACGTCCAGCTCGCCCGTGGTGAACCCGCGCATCACCGCGTCCTTCTCCTCACCCGGCAACCGCCCGTACAGCACCCCGACCCGCAGCCCGCGCAGCGGCCCTTCGGCGAGCTGTGGCGCCACGTCGAGCACGGCCAGCGGGGGCCGTCGCTGCTCGTCACCCGACTCGTCGACGTCCTCGCCTGCCGCCTGCTCGCCGATCCGCGGGCACACCACGTAGGCCTGCCGCCCGGCCGCTACCTCCTCGGTGATCCGCCGCCAGGCCCGATCCAGCCACGCCGGCCGCTCCCCCGCCGGGACCACGCTGGTGGAGATCGGGCAGCGCCCCCGCGGCAGCTCGCGCAGCGAGGAGACCTCGAGGTCGCCGAACACGGTCATCGCCACGGTCCGCGGGATCGGCGTGGCGGTCATCACCAGCACATGCGGACTCGACCCTTCGACGACCCGCGAGCGCAGCGCGTCGCGCTGCTCGACCCCGAAACGGTGCTGCTCGTCGACGACGACCATCCCGAGGTCGGCGAAGGACACCCGGTCCTGGATCAGCGCATGGGTGCCCACCACGATCCCGGCCGCGCCGGACGCGGCCTCGGCCAGCGCCTCCTTGCGGGCCCGAGCCGGCAGCGATCCGGTGAGCAGGGTGACCCGGGTGGCCTGCTCGGCGGCACCGAGCTCGCCGCCGCGGCCCAGGTCACCGAGCATCTCGCGCAACGAGCGGGAGTGCTGCGCGGCCAGCACCTCGGTGGGCGCGAGCAGCGCGGCCTGCCGCCCGGCGTCGATGACCTGCAGCATCGCCCGCAGCGCGACCACGGTCTTGCCGGAGCCGACCTCGCCCTGCAGCAGGCGGTTCATCGGATGCTCGCAGGCGAGCTCCGCCGCCAGCTGTCCACCGACCTCCGCCTGGCCGGCGGTGAGCTCGAACGGCAGCCGCGCGTCGAACCCGGCGGCCAGCCCGCCGGGCCGCCACGGGCAGGACGGCGCCGGCCGCTGCGCCGCGTCCTGCCGGCGCCTGGCCAGGGTGAGCTGGACGGCCATCGCCTCGTCCCACTTCAACCGGCACTGCCCGGCGGCGATCACGGCGCGGTCGTCGGAGCGGTGCACGACACGCAACGCCTCGGCCAACGTCAGCAGGCGGTGGCTGGCGCGCAGCGACTCCGGAAGCGGGTCCGCAGGGTCGTCGAGGACGTCGAACACCTGCCGCACGCAGCGCTGGATCTGCCACGACGAGACGTCCCTCGTGGCCGGGTAGATGGGGATGATCGGGCGGGAGAACTCCGCCACGTCGTCGGCGTTCTCGTCGAGTGGCTGGAAGCTCGGGTGCGCGAGCTGGAGGCGGTTCTTGTACCGCTCGACCTTGCCGGCGAACAGCGCGCGGCGACCTGGGAGCAGCTGCTGCGTGGGCAGCCAGGGCTGGTTGAAGAACGTGCAGTCCAGCGTCCGGGCGCCGTCCCAGATCACCGCCTGCTGGATGGTTCCCTTGCGGCGCTGCATCTTCCTCGACGTGCAGCTGCGCACCTCGGCGAGCACGGTGACGTGCTCGCCCGGCGTCAGCCCTGCGATCCGGGTCAGCGCACCCTGGTCGGCGTGCCGGCGCGGGTAGTGCCGCACCAGGTCACCGACGGTATGCAGGTCCAGGTTCTCGGCCAGCGGCGCGGCCGATCGGCGGCCCAGCACCCGGTCGAGCCGGTCCTCCATCCGCACCACGGCTACTCCACTCCCACCAGCAGGATGCTGTGCGACTGGCCACCCGGGTAGGTGGCGAGCTCGGCCTCGGGATGCACCACACGCAGATGGTCGGCGAGCACGTCGGCGATCCCCGCGGGGGCGTCGCGTCCGAGCAGTACGGTGACCAGCTCGCCACCCGTCGACAGCATCCGGTCGAGCAGCTCGCGGGCAGCAGTCAGCGGGTCGGCACCGATCAGCACCACATCGTCGTCGATCATGCCGAGCACGTCCCCGGGCTGGCAACGGCCGACCCAGGTGAGCGCCTCGGCGACCGCGATCATGAGCTCGCCGCGGCGGGTCGCCGCGGCCGCCTCCGCCATGGCCACGACATCGTCGGCGTGGCGCCGGGACGGGTCGTGCACGGCGAGGGCGGCCAGGGTCTGCACCGGGGACGCGGTCGGCACCACCACGACGTCCTGACCGCCGTCGCGGGCCTGCACCGCGGCCTCCTCGGCCACCGGGGTCGCGGCCGAGGCGCCGGGCAGCACCGTGACGTGGCGGGCGCGGGAGCCTGCGAGCGCGGCGAGCAGCTCGGCGACCGTGCCCGTGCCGGACATGGTCAGCGCACCCTCGCCGCGGACGATCTCCGCCACGCCGTCCCCGATGACCATGGCCAGCACGGCATGCCCCGTGACGAACCGGGTGGGTTGCTCGGGCTGCTCGACCTGGTCTGCGAAGCGGACGACGGTGATCCGGTGCGGCCGGCCGGCGTGCACTCCCGCCTCGATCGCCGCGCCGATGTCGGTGCAGTGCACGTGGATGTTCCACACCGGCTGCTCCCCGCCGGAGCCGACGACGGCGACGCAGTCCCCGAGCCGGCCGAGCTCGGCGCGCAGCCCCGCGACGCGGTCGGTGTCGGTGGAGTCCAGCAGGTACATCACCTCGTAGTCGTACTCAGCAGAACCCGCCTCCCGCGCGGCCTGCAGGCTCTGCGAGTTGCGGGCCGGCAGGGCGGGCGGATCGGCCGGTGCCGGGCGCGCCTGGTTGCCCGTCACCACCCCGAGCAGCTCCTCGAGCAGCACGACCAGGCCCCGGCCACCGGCGTCGACCACCCCGGCACGGGTCAGCGCGGCCAGCTGGTGGGTGGTCTCGGCAAGGGCCGCCGCCGCGGCGCGCGTCGCGGCGGCGAGCACATCGTCCAGCGCGTCCGACGGGCTCTGCGCGGCCGCGTCGGCGGCGGCATGCAGCACGGTGAGCACCGTGCCGGGCACCGGGTCGGACACCGCGGCGGTGGCGAGCTCATCGGCGCGGCGCAGCGCGTCGACCATCGCCGCGCCCGACGCCGTGGCGGCGCCGTCGATCGACTCGGCCAGGCCGCACAGCAGCTGGGACACGATGACTCCCGAGTTGCCCTGGGCCCCCACCAGGGCGCCCCGGGCCAGTGCGGTGAGAGTGGGTCCCAGACCGGCGTCGGTGGCCTGCCTGCGCACCCCGTCGAACGCGGCACGCATGGTGATGAGCAGGTTGGTCCCGGTGTCGCCGTCCGGCACCGGGAAGACGTTCAGCCGGTCGATCTCGTCACGGTGGACCGCCAGCGCGTCGCAGCACGCCGCAGCCCAGCGGCGCACCGCAGCCTCGTCCAGCGCTTGGAGCACCGCCACTCCCTCCTGACCGCAGCGTCCGGTCGAGCCTATCGAGGCGAACCGACCCACCAGGGACGGCGCAGCGGTCCGGATGCGGTTTGGAGCGCCACCACCGGCCCGGCTACCCTTGCCGGGGTTGCCCGGACATGGTCCGGGTCATCGACCATTCGCTCAGACCCCAGGGAGTGTTCGACGTGGCTGCCGTCTGCGACGTCTGCGGCAAAGGGCCGGGCTTCGGCATGTCGGTCTCGCACTCTCACCGGCGGACGCATCGCCGGTGGAACCCGAACATCCAGACCGTGCGCGCGAGGACCGGCGCCTCGCAACGCAAGCGCCTCAATGTGTGCACCTCGTGCCTCAAGGCAGGCAAGGTCGTCCGCGGCTGAGGCCGTTTTTCTCGCGTTGTGCGCCGTCAGGCTCAGGGCAGCGTCCAGTCGACGGGCCCGCCGCCGAGTTGCTCGAGCAGCTCATTGGCGCGGCTGAAGGGCCGGGAACCGAAGAACCCCCGGTCCGCCGACATCGGCGAGGGGTGGGCGGACTCGATGCACGGGACGTCCTCGAGCAACGGGCGCAGGGTCTGGGCGTCGCGCCCCCACAGGATCGCGACCATCGGTTCGGCGTCGCGGGCTACCAAGGACCGGATCGCCTGGTCGGTCACTTCCTCCCAGCCCTGGCTGCGGTGCGACCCCGGCCGTCCCGGCTCGACGGTGAGGACCCTGTTGAGCAGCAGCACACCGCGGGTCGCCCACGGGCTGAGGTCACCGCTGCTCGGCACCGGAAGGCCGAGATCATCGGCGTACTCGCGGAAGATGTTCGCCAGGCTGCGCGGCAGTGGCCGCACGTCGGGCTCCACCGAGAACGACAGGCCCACCGCGTGCCCGGGCGTCGGGTACGGGTCCTGCCCGACGATGAGCACGCGCACGTCGGCGAAGGGTTGGGTGAACGCCCGCAGCACGTTGGCGCCCGAGGGCAGGTAGCGCCGGCCGGCGGCGATCTCGGCACGGAGGAACTCCCCCGCCGCGGTGACCCGGTCGGTCACCGGTTCCAGTGCGCGGGCCCAGCCCGCCTCCACGATCTCGTCCAACGGTCGCCCTGCCACGGCGCGGCACCCTAGCGGGCCTCGCAGCCATGACCGACGCCACCTCCGCCCGGCGGGTGTCAGACAGGTCGTGCCGCGCTGACCGGCAGCGCCTTGGCGAAGCACCGGCTGTTCGGCTCGCAGCGGAAGACACCGAAGTTCGGGATGCGCGTGTAGCCGGCCGAGGCGTACAGGCGCAGCGCCTCCGGCTGCTTGATACCGGTCTCGAGCACGATCCGGCGACGGCCCGCGTCCATCGCCCGGCGCTCCAGGTCGACCAGTAGCTCGCGGGACAGGCCGCGTCCCCGAGCAGCGGGCACCACGTACATCCGCTTGATCTCCGCATCGCCGTCGTGGAAGTCCGGTTCGTCACCGTCGCGCGCGCGCCAGCCACCGCACGCCACCGCCTCGCCACCGACGTAGCCGACCACGAAGACCCCGCGCGGCGGCACGAACTGTGCCGGGTCGGTCGGAGTGTGGTCCTGGCCGCCGTAGCGCACCACGTACTCCTGCTGCACCTCGGCGATGAGCCGCTGTGCGTCGGGATGGTCGAAAGGTAGCGTCCGCAGCTGCACGTCGGAGAGTCTAGGAACCGCGCGCGAGCAGTTATCGGCCAATACGGCGTGCCGGGAGAGCCAACACGACGTGCGGAACGGCGAACACGCCGGTCACGAGGCGAAGTGATCCCAGCCGCCGGGGTCCCCGTACGGCTGGCCGTCGACCACCACCCCGTTGCCGGGGTGCACCGCACCGATCGCGGTCCAGCCGTCCGGCAGCGCCACGCCGGCGGGGAAGGTGGCGACCAGGGCGTGGTCCTCCCCGCCGGTAAGTATCCAGTGCCGCGGGTCGGCGCCCATCGCAGCGGCCACCTCGACCAGCCGCTGCGGTACGACCAGTGCCGCCGATCGGATGTCGATGCCGACACCCGACGCCCGCGCCACGTGTCCGGCGTCGGCGAGCAGCCCGTCCGAGACGTCGATCATGGACGTGGCGCCCGCCCGCGCGGCCTGCGGGCCGGCGGTGTAGGGCGGTTCGGGGACCCGGTGCGCGCCGACCACGGCGAGCGGCGAGCGGAAGCCACGGCCGAGCACGGCGAGCCCGGCGGCGGCCCACCCCAGCCGTCCGCACAGCGCGACCACGTCGCCGGGCCGCGCGCCCGCCCGGGTCACCGCGGAGCGTCCCTCCAGGTCACCCAGTGCCGTGATCGAGACCACCAGCTGCTCGGCGGTGACGACGTCCCCGCCGACGACGCCCGCCCCGACCTTGCCCGCCTCCTGCCACATCCCGGCCACGAGACCGTCCACCGTGGACACCGGGGTACGGGTCGGGCAGCCCAGCCCCACCACCAGCGCGGTGGCCACCGCGCCCATGGCCGTTACGTCGGCCAGGTTCGCCGCGACGGCCTTGCGTCCGACCTGCTCGGGGCTCGACCAGTCCAGCCGGAAGTGCACACCCTCGACCAGGACGTCCGTACACACGACCGTCCGGCCGTCGGGGGCGGCCACCACCGCTGCGTCGTCGCCCGGTCCGAGCAGCGTCATCGGGGGCAGCGTGCGGCCGGAGGTCACCCGCCGGATCACGGCGAACTCGCCCAGCTCACCGACCAGTCCGGGCGCATCCTGCGACGAGGGGTTCCCGCCGCCGCCGCCACCGGTGACCACGGACACCTCCGATCAGGACCCGCTGGTTCGGGTAGTTTCGTCTCCTCCAGTTCCTACCCCGATCGGGAGACCGAGACGAAGGGGGCACGCCGTGGTCCAGGCTTACATCCTGATCCAGACCGAGGTGGGCAAGGCTGCCGCAGTGGCCGCGGAGATCGCCGAGCTGCCCGGGGTCACCACCGCCGAGGACGTCACCGGCCCCTACGACGTGATCGTGCGCGCCGAGGCTGAGACGGTCGACGACCTCGGCCAACTGGTGGTGGCCAGGGTGCAGGGCGTCGATGGCATCACCCGCACCCTGACCTGCCCGGTCGTGCACCTGTCCTGAACAGCGTGCCACCCGAGGGAAGGTCGGGACCGCCGCGCTGGCTGCTCGGTACCACGATCGCCATCCCCGCCGTCCTGGTGGTGGGCGTGGTGCTCGCCGCCGCGGTAATACGCGGGCAGGCGCCGGGCCCGCTGGTGCTGCCCCCCGCGCCCGCACCGCAGGCCGGCTCGCCGGACTGCCGCGCGCTGCTCTCGGCGCTGCCCGAACGCATCGACGCCGGGGCTGCGGGCGAGCTGCGCCGGCGGCCGATCCGCGAGCCTGCCCCGCCGGGCGCGGCGGCGTGGGGGCAGCCACCGACCGTGCTGCGCTGCGGGCTCGGGCGTCCCGCCGAGCTCACCGCGAGCTCGCGGCTGCTGGCCGTCTCCGGGGTGCAGTTCCTCGAGATCCCCGGGCCGGGTGCGACCAGGTGGGTGGTGGTGGACCGTCCGGTCTACGTCGCGGTGACGCTGCCCGACGGGGTGGGCAGCGCACCGCTGCAGCAGGTCGCCACGGCGGTGCGGGGGACCTTGCCCCGCACCGACGTCGCCCCGTAGCCCACTACAGGTTGCGCAGGCCGGCCAGGACGCGCTGCAGCAGCGGCAGGTCCGGAGCATCACCGGGCTCGCCCGGGTTGGGTAGGACTTCCACCAGCCCGGAGCCGACCATGTCGGCAAGCAGCACCCTGGCGACCCCCAGCGGCGCGGGCAGCAGCGCTGCCACCTCCGCAACCGAGCGCGGCTGCTCGCAGAGCCCGGCGATGGTGAGGTGCTCGACGGAGCCGACCTCGGCATGGTCGCGGCCACGTTCGCTGGTCACTACCAGCGTCTCGACCCCCAGGTCCTGCACGGGGCGGGTCCTGCCGCTGGTGCGCGCGTAGGGTCGTACCACGGCGGGTAGGTCCTCCGGCTCGCCGTCGGCGTCCCACCCACCCCATTCGTCCACCTCGTCGGCCGCTGCCTCCGGGGACCCGGCCTCGGGCTCGATGTCGCTGTCTTCGGCCACGACCACCTCGCTGCACGACCGGCTCGTACTCCCCCGCAGGCCGGATGAACCAGACCAGTTAACCTGCTGGTCACCTCACTGCGCGAGAACGTAACCTGGATGAGGGACAACGTAGTGCGTTCCGTGATCGTGACGGGACCCGGGTGGGTTCGTGACGGGACCCGGGTGGGTTCAGCGCAGCCCGGTACCGCGGACGATCGCGGTGTCGACGAGCGTGGTGAGCAGCGTCGGGTAGTCCAGACCGGTGACAGCCCACATGCGGGGGTACATCGAGATCGGGGTGAACCCGGGCATGGTGTTGACCTCGTTGACGGTGAGCGTGCCGTCCTGCCCGACGAAGAAGTCCACCCGGGCCAGCCCCTGGCAGTCCAGCGCGTGGAACGCCTCGACGGCCATACCGCGCAGCCTGACGGTGACGTCGTCGTCGAGCTTGGCGGGAATGTCGAACTCGCAGGCGTCGTCGAGGTACTTGGCGTCGAAGTCGTACCAGCCGGCGCCGTCCTCGGCCACGATGCGGATCTCGGCCGGCAGCGAAGCCTCCACCCGTCCGTCGGGGAACTCGAGCACCCCGCACTCGACCTCGCGACCGCCGACGGCAGCCTCCACCAGCACCTTCGGGTCGGCGGCGCGGGCGGTGGCGACTGCCGCATCCAGCGCGGCCCAGTCATCGACCCTGGTGATGCCCACCGACGAGCCCGCCCGGGCCGGCTTGACGAACACCGGAAGGCCCAGCCTTTCGCGCTGCTGCGCAGACAGCGTCGCGGTGCGGGGTCGCAGCACCACCGCATCGGTGACCGGCAGGCCCTCCGCGCGCAGCAGCTTGCGGGTGAACTCCTTGTCCATGCCAACGGCGCTGGCCAGCACGCCGGGACCGACGTAGGGGATGTCGGCAAGCTCGAGCAAGCCCTGGATCGTGCCGTCCTCGCCCATCGCACCGTGCAGCACCGGGAAGACGACGTCGACCCCGGCGAACGCCTCACCGGACCGGTCGGGATCGAGCCGGACCAGCCCGCCGCAGGTGGGGTCGCCGGGCAGCGCCAGCGCCGGCCCGGTCGAGGACACCGCCGGTAGCTGCCGGTCCTGGATCTGCAGCACAGCCGGGTCCCCGCTGCCCAGCACCCACGCGCCGTCCCGCGTGATGCCGACCGGCACCACCTCGAACCGCTCCGGGTCCAGGTGGCTGAGCACGCTGCCGGCCGAGACACAGGAGATGGCGTGCTCGGTGCTGCGACCGCCGAAGACGACGGCGATCCGCAACCTGCGCGGTGCGGCTGGCCCGGTCATGGCCGCAGACCCTACCGTTGCCCCGTCGTCGCGCGAGCCGGCGCGGCGACCAGTCTCATCGTGACCGCGCGCCCGGCGGTCTGCTCACCAATCCACGCCGGCCTGCTCGACCGAGACGTGTGCCAGGCGGGCGGCGTCGAGCCGGTACCGGTTCATGACCGAAAGGCCGGGGGCGTAGACGTGCACGCTCACCGCGGGCACGGTCCCGGGGTTGCTCACCTGGTGCACGTAATGCGGTCCGAACACCCGGACCCTGCCCACGTCCAGCTGGCGGGTCACCTCCACCGGGGGACGGTCCGCGCGGGCGGACACCACCCGCTCGGTGAGCGTGCCTGCCGCGACGGCGAAGGCGCCGCTCACCTGGCCGTGGTCGTGCAGGTCGGTGCCTTGGCCCGGCAGCCAGGACAGCAGCCAGACCTCGAGCTCGACGCTGCGGTCCAGCAGCCGGTACCAGCGGGTGTCGCTGCGGTAGCCCACCAGCGGCCGCCACCGCTCGGGGTGAGCGGCCAGCGACATCGCGATGCTGGCGGGGCCGCCGGCGCCGACGGCGGGGATGGTCAGGTACGGGACGGCGTGCACGAGCTTCCTCCGCGGGATCGGGTGGACCGACCGCACGCGGGGAACCGGGTCCAGCAGTGTGCGGTCAGCAGGGCGAGGGCCTCACCGCGGGGGACACAGCGCGCTCGCCACCCGGCGCAGGTCCACTGGGGACAGCCGGACGAGGGGCTGCGTGCTGGTCACGGCGGCATCCAAGCAGGACGCTCCCCATCCGGTCAAACCGAGGTCGACGCCCCATGGCTCACTCGGGCTTGTGGGCACGGCCGAGCAGTTCGGCGGCCATCTCCTGCGGCGACTCGCCCTCGTGACACACCCGGTGCACACCCTCGGTGATCGGGACCTCCACCCCGTGCCACGCGGCCAGTGCCCGGATCGAGGTACAGGACTTCACACCTTCCGCCACCTGGCCGTGCGCGGCCTCCTGAGCCTGCTCCAGGCTCTCGCCGCGGCCCAGGCGCTGGCCGAAGGATCGGTTGCGCGACAGCGGGGAGGCGCAGGTGGCCACCAGGTCCCCGAGCCCGGCCAGCCCGGCGAAGGTCATCTCGTCCGCCCCGAGCGCGGCGCCCAGCCGCGCCGTCTCCGCCAGCCCGCGGGTGATCAGCGTGGCCAGCGTGTTGTCCCCGAACCCGAGACCGGCCGCCACCCCGCACGCGAGGGCGATCACGTTCTTGCAGGCCCCGCCGAGCTCGCAGCCCACCACGTCGGTGTTGGTGTAGGGGCGGAAGTAGCCGGTGACGCACGCGTGCTGCAGCGCGACCGCGCGGTCGTGGTCGACGCACGCGATCACCGTGGCCGTCGGCTGGCCGGCTGCGATCTCCCTGGCGAGGTTCGGTCCGGACACCACCGCGACCCGCTCGGCACCCACCCCGGCCACCTCGACCACGACCTCGCTCATCCGCTTCAGCGTGCGCAGCTCCACGCCCTTGGCGAGGCTGACCAGCGTGGCGTCGTCCGGGAGGTAACCGCGCCATGTCACCAGGTTCTCGCGCAACGTCTGGCTCGGTACCGCGAACACCACCGCGTCGGCGCAGTCCAGCGCGTCCGGGGCGTGTGCGGTGGCCCGCAGCGAGTCCGGGAGCACGACGCCGGGCAGGTAGCCGGCGTTGCGGTGGCGGCCGTTGATCTCCTCGGCCACCACCGGGCGGCGCGACCAGAGCACGACGTCCCGGCCGCTGTCGGCGAGCACCTTCGCGAACGCGGTACCCCACGACCCGGCACCGAGCACCGCGATCCGCTGTACCGGCGCCGTCACGGCCCCTGCTCCCCGTCCTGATTGCGGCGCGGGGTGTAGAACTCCGCAGGGGCCTGCTCGCCGCGGACCTCCGCGAGCAGCTCGCGGACCCGGGTCATCACCAGATCGGTCACCTCGCGCAGCAACGGCGGGTCCACCGGGCGGTCACGGCAGGCGGAGAGGTCCACC
Organism: Pseudonocardiaceae bacterium; assembly: GCA_050700385.1. Lineage (GTDB taxonomy): Bacteria > Actinomycetota > Actinomycetes > Mycobacteriales > Pseudonocardiaceae > WHSY01. The sequence continues at coordinate 12,347 of JBOHGT010000319.1, forward strand.
GGGACCGCCGCCCGCACTACGACGTCGGTCCGCGGCAGCGGCCGGAACCGCTTGCCGTAGTGGTCGTAGACCCGGTGAGTGCCCCAGTGTACGACGGGGACCACCGGGACATCCGTGGCCAGGGCCAGCCTGGCGATTCCGGTGTGGGAGCGCATCGGCCAGTGTGCCGGGTCCCGCGAGATCGTGCCCTCCGGGTAGATCAGCACGACCTTGCCCTCGGCGAGCGCTCGCTCGGCCGCCCGCAGGCTGTCCGCAGATTCGGCGGTGCCGCGGTAGACCGGGATCTGCTGCGCCTCGGTGAGCACCCGTCCGATCACGGGCAACGACCACAGGCTCGCCTTCGCCAGGAACCGGGGGATCCGCCCCCGGCGGTGCACGAAGACGGCGGTGTAGAACGGGTCGAGGTAGGACACGTGGTTGCACACCACGAGGGCGGGACCCTCGGTGGGGATGTGCTCGAGCCCGCCGAAGCGGCGCCGGGCCACCAGGTACGTCACGGGGTAGAACACCACCGCACACGCTCCGAGCCAGAAGCCGAGCTTCTCCCGTGGCACCCTTTCCGCCTCCTCACGCAGCTGTCCCCCGGCGGTGGGTGAGTCTTCCCTGCGAAGCGATCAGTGGTCCAGCCCGGTCCAGCCCAGTCCTGGCGACTCGGGCAAGGATGGTGGGTGTGCAGCCGACGGTGGATCTCCTCGTGCCGGTCAAGCCACTGGCGCTGGCCAAGACCAGGCTGCTCGGCGCCGCCGACAGGGGCACCGGCGAACCGGCGGCACACGCACGCTTGGCGCTGGCGCTGGCCAGGGACACGCTGACCGCCGCGGCGGCGGCCGGCATGGTCCGCCGGCTGGTGGCGATCAGCTCCGATCCCGTGGTACACGCCGCGGTGACCTCCGACGGCGTCGCGCTCATCGCCGACGAACCCGATGCCGGGCTGAACCCGGCACTACTGCACGGCGAGCAACGGTTGCGCCGCGCGGATCCGGCCGCAGCGGTGGCGGCGCTGCAGGCCGACCTGCCCGCGCTACGGCCCGACGAGCTGGACGCGGCCGTGCGGGCGGCTCTCGGCACCGGACGGCGTGCCTTCTGCGCCGACCGGGCAGGTACCGGCACCACCCTGCTGGTCGCCCCGCCGGGACAGCCGCTCGATCCCTGCTTCGGCCCGGGTTCGGCGGCGTCGCACCGAGGCAGCGGGGCGGTGGCCATTGAGGGGCCCTGGCCCGGGTTGCGGTGCGACGTCGACACCGGAGCCGACCTGAGCGTTGCCCGCCGGCTGGGACTCGGCCACTTCACCCGCTCCGCCCTGGCCCACCCGGACCGTCCGGACCACGGATCGTGATCCGCTGTTCACCGCCCGGACACCGATCTGGGACGGGTGTTCCTGACGCGGGTGGGGAACAATCGGTGGGTGTGAGCACTGAGGACGATGACGCGGCCCCCGCACCCCGGCGGAGCGGGCACGCAGCGGGAGCTGACCGGTCGGTAGCCGGCGCCCGACGCAGCCCCCGGCCCTCGACCCGGCGCATCCGCACCGGTGCCACGCCGGTGCGTGCCCGTGACGGGCATACGGTGGAGGCCGCCCGGGTCCTGCCGGCCGCGCCGCCTGCCGCCACCCCGTTGCCGACCCCCACCAGCCTCCCGGACGACCGCTACCTCAACCGCGAGCTGTCCTGGCTGGACTTCAACGCCCGTGTGCTGGCGCTGGCCGAGGACCCCAGCCAGCCGCTGCTGGAGCGGGCGAATTTCCTCGCGATCTTCGCCTCGAACCTCGACGAGTTCTACATGGTGCGGGTGGCGGGCCTCGAGCGTCGCGACGAGACCGGGCTCACCGTCCGCAGCGCCGACGGGCTCTCCCCGCGCGAGCAGCTCGCCCGCATCGCCGTGCGCAGCCAGGAACTCGCAGAACGGCACGCCAGGGTCTTCCTCGACGAAGTGCGCCCGGCCCTCGAGCAACGCGGCATCCGGTTCGTCTCCTGGACCGACCTCGACGAAACCGAGCGGCTGCGGCTGTCGGACTACTTCTCCGACCAAGTGTTCCCGGTCCTCACACCGCTGGCGGTCGACCCGGCCCACCCGTTCCCCTACATCTCGGGCCTGTCGCTGAACCTCGCGGTGACCGTACGCGACCCGGACTCGCGGGTGGAGCGTTTCGCCAGGGTCAAGGTGCCCAACAACGTCCCCCGGCTCGTCCGGGTGGAAGCCACCAGCACGATCCGCGACGCCGCGACCGCGACGTTCCTGCCGCTCGAGGAGCTGATCGCGGCGCACCTCTGCGAGCTGTTCGCAGGGATGGAGATGGTCGAGCACCACATCTTCCGGGTCACCCGCAACGCCGACTTCGAGGTCGAGGAGGACCGCGACGAGGACCTGCTGCAGGCACTGGAACGGGAGCTCGCCAAGCGCCGGTTCGGGCCGCCGGTGCGGCTCGAGGTGACCGACACCATGAGCGAGCACGTGCTGGAACTGCTGCTGCGTGAGCTCGAGGTCGACCCGCACGACGTCGTCGAGGTCCCGGGCCTGCTCGACCTGTCCTGCCTGTGGGCGGCCTACGAGGTCGGCGCGCCCGAGCTGAAGCACGAGCCGTTCGTCCCGGTCACCCATCCCGCCTTCGGGGAGGGCGAGACGCCCAAGAGCGTGTTCGCCACGCTGCGCGAGGGCGACGTGCTGGTGCACCACCCGTATGACTCGTTCTCCACCAGCGTGCAGCGGTTCATCGAACAGGCCGCTGCCGACCCCAAGGTGCTGGCGATCAAGCAGACGCTCTACCGGACCTCCGGTGACTCCCCGATCGTCGACGCGCTGATCGACGCGGCCGAGGCCGGCAAGCAGGTCGTCGCACTCGTGGAGATCAAAGCGCGGTTCGACGAGCAGGCCAACATCAAGTGGGCGCGGCAGCTGGAGCGCTCCGGGGTGCACGTGGTCTACGGACTGATGGGCCTCAAGACCCATTGCAAGACATCCCTGGTGGTCCGGCAGGAGCGCTCGACGATCCGGCGGTACTGCCACATCGGCACCGGCAACTACAACCCGAAGACGGCGCGGATCTACGAGGACATCGGCCTGCTCACCGCCGAGCCGGCGATCGGCGCCGACCTCACCGACCTGTTCAACTCGCTGACCGGTTATGCTCGCCCGACCTCCTACCGCAGCCTGCTCGTCGCTCCCTACGGGATCCGCCGCGGCGTCGTGGACCGGATCGAGGCCGAGATCGGGCACGCCGAGGCGGGCCGCAGCGCCGGCATCCGGATCAAGGTCAACTCGCTGGTCGACGAGCAGGTGATCGATGCCCTCTACCGTGCCTCGCAGGCCGGCGTCGAGGTGGACGTGGTGGTGCGCAGCATCTGCGCACTGCGGCCGGGCATGCCGTCGCTGTCGGAGAACATCCGGGTGCGCTCGATCCTGGGGCGCTTCCTCGAGCACTCCCGGATCTTCCACTTCGCGGGAGTGGACGAGCACTGGATCGGCAGTGCGGACATGATGCACCGCAACCTCGACCGCCGGGTCGAGGTGCTGGTGCGGGTAGCCGACCCGCGACTGACCGAGGAACTCGACGCGGTGCTCGACTCGGCGATCGATCCGGCGACCCGCTGCTGGGCGCTCGGGTCGGACGGGACCTGGAGCGCCTCGCCGGCGGCGGGCGCGACGGTGCGCGACCACCAGGCGCAGCTCGTACGCCGGCACCGCGGTAGCGAGTGAGGCGTGGTGGAGCTGACCGCGGCGGGTGGGCTGCTGTGGCGGTCCGGGAGCAGCGGCACGGCGGAGGTCGCCGTGGTGCACCGGCCCCGCTACGACGACTGGTCACTGCCCAAAGGAAAGGCGGCCAACGGCGAGCCGCTCGCCGCCACGGCGGTGCGCGAGATCGGCGAGGAGACCGGCCACCGGGCGGTGCTCGGTCGCCGGCTGCGCTGCACGCGATACCGTGTGCCGGACGGCGAGAAGACCGTGCACTACTGGTCGGCCACACCCACCGGGGGTAACTTCACCCCGAACGACGAGGTCGACGAGCTGCGCTGGGTCCGCCCGCAGCAGGCCGGCGAGCTGCTGAGCTACCGCCATGACCGCGAGCTGCTGACCGATCTCGACGGCGCCACCGCGATCGCCGCCACGGTGGTGCTGGTGCGCCACGCCAAGGCGGGCAAGCGCGAGGAGTGGTACGGCGATGACACGCTGCGGCCACTGAGTACCGCGGGGTTGCGCCAGGCCGAGGCGCTGCGCGCACTGCTGCCGCTGTTCGGCGCGGCCCGGGTGCACTCGGCGCCGCGCACCCGGTGCCGGCAGACCGTACAGGACCTGGCCGACGATCTGGGTGTGGACGTGGTCGACGAGCCGCTGCTGTCCGAGGAAGGCTACTGGGGCGACCCCGCGGCGGGGCTGCGCCGGATCACCGACATCGCACGCTCCCCGGAAGGGTCGACGATCGTGTGCAGCCAGGGCGAGGTGATCCCCCACGTGGTCTCGGCGCTGCTCGCCCGCAGCGGGCTGCCGGACCGCGATGTCCCGAGCCGCAAGGGCAGCCTGTGGGTGCTCTTCTTCACCACCGGCGGGCACCGACTGGTGGCAGCAGATTACTATCCGGACCCGTTCGGCTGAACCACCCTGCCGCCTGTCCGATGTGGACGACCCATGGCCCGTGCGACGGACGTCAGGACGATGGGGCCGGCGTAGTGGTCGGTGTAGTGGTCGGCATCCAGGAAGGGCGGGATGTCTCGAACCCGTCGATCTCACCGGCGTGCCGCAGGCTCAACCCGATGTCGTCGAGCCCCTCGAGCAACCGCCAGCGCGTGTAGTCGTCGATCGCGAACGAGACCGTGAGGTCCTTGGCCTGCACCGTCCGATCGACGAGATCGACGGTCACCTCGGTGCCGGGCTCCTCTTCCAGCAGTTTCCACAGCAACTCGACATCGGGCTGCTCGCACTGCGCCGCGAGCAGTCCCTGCTTGCCGGCATTGCCGCGGAAGATGTCGGCGAACCGGGAGGAGATCACCACCCGGAACCCGTAGTCGGACAGCGCCCAGACCGCGTGCTCGCGGGACGACCCGGTCCCGAAGTCCGGCCCGGTGACCAGCACGCTGCCGGACCGGAACGGTTCGGCGTTGAGCACGAAGTCCTGCCGGGAGCGCCAGGCCGAGAACAGCCCGTCCGCGAACCCGGTCCGGCTGACCCGTTTGAGGTACACCGCAGGAATGATCTGGTCGGTGTCCACGTTGGACCGTCGCAGCGGGACCCCGATGCCGGTGTGGCGGGTGAACGGTTCCATGCTTACGCTCCCTCCGGTCGGCTCGTGAGGACGTCAGTCCAGGTCGTCGGGTGCGGCGAGGGTGCCGCGGATCGCCGTCGCGGCGGCCACCAATGGGGACACCAGGTGGGTGCGCCCGCCCTTGCCCTGCCGGCCCTCGAAGTTGCGGTTCGACGTCGAGGCGGCACGCTCGCCGGGCGAGAGCTGGTCGGGGTTCATGCCCAGGCACATCGAGCACCCGGCGGATCGCCACTGCGCTCCCGCCGCGGTGAATACCTCGTGCAGACCCTCGGCCTCGGCCTGGGCCCGGACCCGCATCGACCCCGGGACCACGAGCATCCGCACCCCGTCGCGCACCGTGCGTCCGCGCAGCACCTCGGCCGCAGCGCGCAGGTCCTCGATGCGGCCGTTGGTGCACGAGCCCAGGAACACGGTGTCCACCGCGATGTCCCGTAACCGGGTTCCGGGTGCCAGGTCCATGTAGGACAGTGCCTTCTCCGCAGCGACCCGCTCGCCCTCGTCGGTGATCTTTTCGGGGTCGGGAACCCGCTCGGACAGCGGCAGGCCCTGGCCGGGGTTGGTTCCCCACGTGACGAAGGGCACCAGCTGGTCGGCGTCGATGCGCACCTCGGCGTCGAACGTCGCGTCGTCGTCGGTGCGCAGCGAGCGCCAGTACTCGACCGCCGCGTCCCAGTCGGCCCGCTGCGGTGCGTGCGGGCGGCCGCGCAGGTACGCCAACGTGGTGCCGTCCGGCGCGATCATCCCGGCCCGGGCGCCGGCCTCGATCGACATGTTGCAGATCGTCATGCGCGCTTCCATCGACAGTGACTCGATCGCGCTGCCGCGGTACTCCAGGACGTATCCCTGGCCGCCACCGGTGCCGATCTTCGCGATCACCGCGAGAATGACATCCTTGCTGGTCACCCCGGGCGGCAACGTCCCATCCCGACTGTCCACGGTGACCGCCATGGTCTTGAACGGCCGCAGCGGCAGCGTCTGGGTGGCCAGCACGTGCTCCACCTCGGAGGTGCCGATGCCGAACGCGAGCGCACCGAACGCGCCGTGCGTCGAGGTGTGGCTGTCCCCGCACACCACCGTCAGGCCCGGCTGGGTCAGCCCGAGCTGGGGGCCCACCACGTGCACGATGCCCTGCTCGGCGTCGCCCATCGGGTGCAGCCGGATGCCGAACTCCGCGCAGTTGCGGCGCAGCGTCTCGACCTGCGTGCGGGAGACCGCGTCTGCGATCGGCAGCTCGATGTCCTCGGTGGGGACGTTGTGGTCCTCGGTCGCGATGGTGAGGTCGGGGCGGCGTACCGGCCGCCCGGCCAGGCGCAGGCCGTCGAACGCCTGCGGGCTGGTCACCTCGTGCACCAGGTGCAGGTCGATGTAGAGCAGGTCGGGCGCAGCGCCGTTGCCCTCCCCCTTGCGCACCACGTGCGCGTCCCAGACCTTCTCGGCGAGTGTACGGCTCATCGGGCGAACCTCGTCTCCGGTTCGCGTACCGGCTCCCGTATCGGGCCCGGCAACGCTGGACTTCTCATATTTCGGGACGATAATATCGTGTTGTGGGACAGCATAGCGGTATCGGCGTGCTGGACAAGGCAGTGACGGTGTTGCGAGCGGTGGCGGCCAGCCCGTGCGGGCTGGCCGAGCTGTGCGCCCGGACCGGCCTGCCGAGGGCGACCGCGCACCGGATCGCCGTCGGGCTCGAGGTACACCGGCTGCTGAGCCGTGACGGCAACGGCCGGTGGCGTCCGGGTCCGGCACTCGGCGAGCTGGGCAACGGCGCGCTGGACCCGCTGCTCGACGCCGCCGCATCCGTCCTCCCGCGGCTGCGCGATCTCACCGGGGAGAGCGTGCAGCTCTACCGGCGCGACGGGGTACAGCGGATCTGCGTCGCCGCGGCCGAGCCGCCCAGCGGGCTGCGCGACACCGTCCCGGTGGGCGCCCGGCTGCCGATGATCGCGGGATCGGGGGCCAAGGTGCTCGCCGCCTGGGCCGATCCCGCAACCCAGCGAACCGTGCTGGCCGATGCCGTCTTCAGCGAGCGTGTCCTGGTGGAGGTGCGGCGACGGGGCTGGGCGCAGAGCGTCGCGGAGCGTGAGTCGGGCGTGGCCAGCGTGTCCGCACCGGTGCGCGACGCGGCCGGCAGCGTGGTGGCTGCGGTCTCGGTCTCCGGACCCGTCGAGCGCATCGGCAGGCGTCCTGGAGCCCGGTGGGCCGCCGACCTGCTCGCAGCGGCGGAAGCGCTGCAGAATCGGCTCTAGCCCCGCCTCCCTGGTGGGGAGGCGGGGTTCGGCTGAGACCTGCTGGGTAGCCCCGACGGGATTTGAACCCGCGCTACCGCCTTGAGAGGGCGGCGTCCTGGGCCGCTAGACGACGGGGCCGAGAACACGATTTGCTCGCGTCCGCTGGGGTACCAGGACTCGAACCTAGACCAACTGAACCAGAATCAGTCGTGCTGCCGATTACACCATACCCCACTGGCATCCCGGCTCGGCCACCCGGCCCGGCGGCCGGGCGCCCCTACTCGTCCGGCGCCGGGTGCCGATGGTAGCCGATGCCCAGCGGTGCGATCCACCGCGGTGCGATCCACCGGCCGCGGCGGCGTTCACCACTGCGAGCGACCCAGCCGGGCGATCAGCGCCGGCAGTTCGGAGAGTGCGGAGATCACCGTGACCCCCTCGCGCCGGGTGTCCGGGCTCCGGTGCGACCGGTTCAGCCACACCCCGTGCAGCCCGGCGCCGCGAGCGCCACGGGCGTCCAGATCCAACCGATCCCCCACGTGGACAGCCTGGTCGGGCTGGACACCGAGGGCAGCACAAGCCACGTGGAAGATCACCGGGTCGGGCTTGGCCGCCCCCACCTCCCCCGAGATCACCAGCGCGTCGAACTCGGCATCGAGGCCGAGGATGCCGAGTTTGCCGCGCTGGTAGGCACCGGCGGCGTTGGTCACCGCGGCGAGCCGCAGCCCAGCGGCTCGCAACGCGCGCAGGCAGGGCAGTGCGTCGGCGAACAGCCGCCAGGAGCGCCGCACCGCGGCCATCCGGCGCTCCTCCCGCGCCACCACCTCCTGGTCGTCGAGCACCTCACCGCGGGAGGCGAAGAACTCCTTGGTGCGCTGCCGGCGCATCGTGTCGAAGTCGACCTGCCCGGAGGTGAACCGCAGGTAGTGCCGCTCGGTGGCGGCACACCAGTCCGGCCACGCGTCGTCCTCCCCGAGCATCTCGCGCAGGCCGGCCTTCATCGATCTGTCGTAGTCGACGAGTGTGTCGTCGACGTCGAGGCAGACCCCCGCGATCGAAAGGTTGGCAGCACAGTGGCCGATGGCCACGGTCCGGGGGGCGGGAGGCGCGGTGGCGGCGACGGTCACCCCGTGAGGCTAGATGGGTGACCGGTCCCGGCGATTCTGCCGACAAGGTGATCCGGTGTTGGCGGAAATTACTACACACGGTGCCTACCTGTCACGCGTCCGTGCTGTGCTCCGGGCCCCTCGCAGCCTGTGCAGCGTGCGCTCGCGGCCCAGCAGTTCCATCGACTCGTACAGCGGCGGCGAGACCGTCCGCCCTGTCACCGCGACCCGCACCGGCGCGAACGCCGTGCGCGGCTTGAGGCCCAGCCCATCGACCAGCGCGGACTTCAGCGCCTGCTCGATGCCCGTGGCCGTCCAGTCCAGCACCCCCTGCAGCGCGCCGAGAGCCGCGTCCAGCACGGGAACCGCACCGGCGTCCAGCGCCTTGGCCGCGGAGTCCGGGTCGACGGCGAAGGATTCCTCGTCAATGAGCAGGAAGCGCAGCATGCCCACCGCGTCGGAGAGTACGACGCAGCGCTCCTGCACCAGGGGAGCGATCGAGTGCAGCGCGCGGAGTTCGTCCTGCGACGGCTCGGCGCCGAGCAGCCCGGCGGACCGCAGGTGGGGCAGCACCCTGGTGACGAACTCCGCCGGCGCCAGCGCGCGCAGGTGCGCGGCGTTGATCGCCTCTGCCTTGCGCAGGTCGAACCGCGCCGGGTTCGCGCTGACCCGGGAGATGTCGAACGCCTCCACCAGCTCCGCGGGGGAGAACACGTCGCGGTCCTCGGCGATCGCCCATCCGAGCAGCGCGAGGTAGTTGAGCAGCCCCCCGGGCAGGAACCCGCGATCCCTGTGCACGAAAAGGTTCGACTCGGGGTCGCGCTTGGAGAGCTTGCGGTTGCCCTCCCCCGTCACGAACGGCAGGTGACCGAACGCCGGCGTGGCCGCCGCGACGCCGATGCGCTCGAGCGCCGCGTAGAGCCCGAGCTGGCGCGGCGTGGAGGGCAGCAGATCCTCCCCGCGCAGCACGTGGGTGATCCGCATCAGCGCGTCGTCCACGGGATTGGTCAGGGTGTACAGCGGCTGGCCGTTACCCCGGACGAGCACCGGGTCCGCCACCGTGGTGGCCCGGAAGGTGATCTCGCCGCGAACCAGGTCGGTCCACGTGAGGTCCTCGTCGGGCATCCGCAGCCGCAGCACCGGGACCCTGCCCGTTGCGCGCAGCGCCGCGGCCTGCTCGGGGGAGAGACCACGGTCGGCGTTGTCGTAGCCCAGCTTGGGATCGCGGCCGGCGGCACGGTGCCGGGCCTCGATCTCCTCGGCGGAGGAGAACGACTCGTAGGCCTCGCCGGCGTCGAGCAGCCGGCGCGCGACGTCTGCGTAGATCTCCGCCCGCTCGCTCTGCCGGTAGGGGCCATGCGGGCCACCGACCTCGGGGCCCTCGTCCCAGTCGAGCCCCAGCCAGCGCAGCGCGTCGAGCAGGGCGGAGTAGGACTCCTCGGAGTCCCGCGAGGCGTCGGTGTCCTCGATGCGGAACACCAAGGCCCCGCCGTGGTGGCGGGCGAAGGCCCAGTTGAACAGCGCGGTACGGATCAGCCCGACGTGCGGGGCTCCGGTGGGCGAGGGGGCGAAGCGGGCGCGGACGGTCTGGTTCATCGCGGCGCCAGCCTAGCCCGACCGGCATCTTGACCGGCGGGCCGATCGGGTCCATCCTTGTATTCAACATACGTTGAAAGAGGTGGGACGATGGAGCGTACGACGTGCTGCGTGGTCGGTGGCGGGCCTGCGGGCATGATCCTCGGGCTGCTGCTGGCCCGGGCCGGTGTCGAGGTCACCATGCTGGAGAAGCACGGTGATTTCCTGCGTGACTTCCGGGGCGACACCGTGCACGCCTCGACGCTGACCCTGCTCGACGAGCTCGGCCTCGGCGAGGAGTTCGCCACGGTGCCGCACCGGGTGCTCGAGCGGGTGCAGGTGCAGCTCGACTCCGGGCTCACGCCCTTCGGGGACCTCACCCGGATCCCGGGCCCTCACAAGTACATCGCCCTGGTGCCCCAATGGGACTTCCTCGATCTGCTGGCGAAGGCCGGACGGGCCGAACCCGGCTTCCGGCTGCGCACGAGCACCGAGGTGACCGGGTTGCTCCGGCACGGCCGCCGGGTCACCGGCGTCCGGTACCGCACGCCCGCCGGGGACACCGGCGAGCTGCACGCCGATCTGGTCGTCGGCTGCGACGGCCGGCACTCGGTGGTGCGGCAGGCCGCGGGGCTGTCCGCCCGCGAGTTCGGCGCGCCGATGGACGTGTGGTGGTTCCGGCTCCCACGGCACGAGACGGACCCCGAGGGCGGTGTCGGCCGCTTCGGCGCCGGGCATGCGGTCGTGCTCATCGACCGTGGGGATTACTGGCAGTGCGGGTACCTCATCCGCAAGGGCTCGGACGCCGAGCTGCGGGCGGCCGGGGTGCAGTTGTTGCGCGACCGGGTGAGCGGGTTGCTGCCCTGGCTCACCGACCGGGTGGTTGCGCTGCAGTCACTCGACGAGGTTGCGCTGCTGACCGTGCAGGTGAACCGGTTGCGCCGGTGGTCGGCCAACGGCCTGCTCTGCATCGGTGACGCCGCACACGCCATGTCACCGGTGGCCGGGGTCGGGATCAACCTTGCGGTGCAGGACGCCGTGGCGGCGGCCCGCCTGCTGGCCGGGCCGCTGCGCCGGCGGACCGTGACGCGGCGGCTGCTGGACCGGGTGCAGCTGCGCCGGTGGCTACCCACCGCGGTGACCCAGGCCGCCCAGCGCCTCATCCAGCGCGGCCTGCTCGGCCCCGCCCTGGCGGGGCGACTCGATGTACCGACCTCTGCTCGTCTACCGCTGCCGCTGCGCGTGATGCGCCGGTTCCCGCGGTTGCAGGCCGTCCCGGCAACCCTGGTCGGGATCGGCGTGCTGCCCGAGCACGCCCCAGCCTTCGCCCGCCGGACTGCCAGCTCCCGACCCGGCCGCGTCATGGAGCCATGACGACGATTGCTCGACCGTGCTGTCGCAGTGGGTGTGGCTACCGACTCGCGACGGGGTTGCTGAGCGTACCGATGCCCTCGACGCTCACCGAGACGGTCTGGCCCCCGCGCATCGGTCCCACGCCAGCGGGAGTGCCGGTGAGGATCACGTCGCCCGGCAGCAGGGTCATCACCCGGGAGATCCACTCGATCAGAGCCGGCACCCCGTGCAGCAGCAACGAGGTCCGGGAGTCCTGCACCACCGCACCGTCGACTTCGGTGCGCAGGGCGAGGTCGGCCGGGTCGGCGGCGGTCTCGATCCACGGACCGAGGGGGCAGAAGGTGTCGTGGCTCTTACTCCGCGTCCACTGCTCGTCGATCCGCTGGTGATCCCTGGCGGTGACGTCGTTGGCCACCGTGGCGCCCAGGAGCACGCTGGCCGCCTGCGCGGCAGGAACGTCCTTGCACGGCCGGCCGATGACCACCGCCAGCTCACCCTCGTAGTCGACTCGCTCGGAATCGGGGGGCAGCTTGATCGGCACGCCCGGCCCCACCACGGTCGTGTTGGGCTTCAGGAACATGATCGGATGCTCCGGTGGCCGGTCGCCCATCTCCTGGGCGTGCGCTGCGTAGTTCCGGCCGATCCCGATGATCTTCGTGGGGAGGATCGGCGCGAGCAGCCGGACATCCGGCACCGGCCAGCGGCGGCCGGTGAAGTTCGGCGGCCCGAACGGATGCTCGGCGATCTCCACCGCCAACTCCGCACCGTCCTGTCCCGCCTCCAGTGCGGCGAAAGCGACCCCATCAGGATGGGCGATCCTCGCGATGCGCATGAGCCGCGACGCTACCGCGCACCACCATCGCGCATTCAGCGGGAGACGGGGCGTCGTGTCGCAGGGCGGCGTAGGTCATGGCGTCGACGAGCGCAAGCCAGGATGCCTCGACCACGTTGCCGTGCACCCCCACCGTGGTCCACTCCCCCGAGCCGTCGGTGGTCTGTACCAGTACCCGTGTCACGGCGTCGGTGCCGTGCGCGCCGGGCAGGATCCGCACCTTGTAGTCGGCCAGCTCGACATCATCCAGCCACGGCACGTGAGATGCCAGCGCCTGCCGCAGCGCCGCATCCAGCGCGTTGACCGGGCCGTTGCCTTCCTCGGTGGCGAGCACGCGGGCGCCGGCCACGTGCACCTTCACCGTCGCCTCGGCCACCACTCGCCCGTCGGCGGTATGGTCGACTACCACGCGATAGGACTCCAGGACGAACGGTGGCGCCGGGGCAACCTCGTCCACCTCGGAACGCAGCAGCAGCTCGAAGGATGCGTCGGCGGCCTCGAAGGACCAGCCCTGCGACTCCAGGTCCTTGACCCGGTCGGTGACCACGCCGACCTCGGCCGATCGGCCGGCCAGGTCCAGGCCGAGCTCGGTGCCCTTGAGCTCGACGCTGGCCCGGCCGGCCATTTCGGTGACGAGCACGCGCTGGGAGTTGCCGACCACCGCGGGGTCGAGGTGGTTGTACAGCTCCGGGTCGACCTTGATCGCGCTCGCGTGCAGCCCCGCCTTGTGGGCGAAGGCCGACGTCCCGACATAGGCCTGGTGGGTGTCGGGGGCGAGGTTGGCGATCTCGGCCAGCGTGTGCGCCGTCCGGGTCAGCTCGGCCATGCCGGCCTGCGGCAGGACCGGCATCCCCAGCTTGGTGGCAAGGTTCGCGGTGACGGCGAACAGGTCCGCGTTGCCGGTCCGCTCACCGTACCCGTTCGCGGTGCACTGCACGTGGGTCGCCCCGGCCTGCACCGCGGCGACCGAGTTGGCCACCGCGCACGCGGTGTCGTCCTGGCAGTGGATACCGACCCGGAACCCGGTGCGGGCGACCACCTCGGCGACGGTCTCGGCGAGCCCAAGCGGCAGCTGCCCGCCATTGGTGTCGCAGAGCACCGCGACATCGGCGCCTGCGGTCATCGCCGCCTCCAGCACCCGCAACGCGCAGTCCGCGTCGTGGGCATAGCCGTCGAAGAAGTGTTCGGCGTCGAGGAAGACCCGCCGCCCCTCGGCGACGAGCAGCGCGACGGTGTCGCGCACCATCGCGCACGCCTCGGCGACGTCGACCCGCAGCGCCCGCTCGACATGCCGGCGGTCGGACTTGGCGACCAGCGTGACCACCGGCGCCCGCGAGTCGAGCAGGGCGCGCAGCTGCGGGTCGTCGGCGGCGGCGAGGCCCGACCGGCGGGTGGAGCCGAACGCGACCAGCGCGGCGTGTGCCAGCTCCAGCTCCCCTGCCGCGGCACGCGCGAAGAACTCGGTGTCCTTGGGCAGCGCGCCGGGCCAGCCACCCTCGATGAAGCCGACCCCGAGCGCGTCCAGCTGCCGCGCGACGGCGAGCTTGTCGGCCACCGAGTAGGAGATCCCCTCCCGCTGGGCCCCGTCGCGCAGCGTGGTGTCGTAGAGATGGAAATCGTCACCGAGCGGGGTGCCGGCGGGGCTGGTGCGGGACATGGTGGGAAGCTCCTGACGGGGTTCTGGACAACAAAAAGACCCCTCGCGAATGCGAGAGGTCTGCGCGCCGGGGTGGTGCTCGATCTACCCGGCGCGCCTGCCGATAATGATCACGGCGTGCTGCACGGGTGCGAGTGTGACACATCGGGCACCATCGCTGCCACTCCCGGTGAGCGAGTCCCGGTGAGCGAGCCCGACCACGGGAGCTACGCTGCTGCACATGAGCGAGCCCTTCGACGACAAGAAGGACATCCGGGGCACGCTGGACCTGTCCAGCGCGGTCTGGCAACGCAGTGATCAGTCCTCCGACGATCAGTCCTCCGACGCCGAGGAACCGCACCTGGAGATCGCGTTCGTGGCGGGGGGGTACGTGGCGATGCGCAGCTCGGAGAACCCGGTGGACTCCGAGACGCTGATCTTCACCCCGGCCGAGTGGGAGGCGTTCGTGCTCGGCGTCAAGGACGGCGAGTTCGACGTTCCCTGACGGCCGCGCTCAGCGGTCGAACCGGCCGGCGAGGGCAGTCGGCGTCAGGTGATGGCGCGCTCGATGTGCTGGCTGGAGGAGACCAGCGCGGCCAGCCGGTCCCCGATCGCCCGGGTGCCGCCCTGCGACGAGTGGTCGCGGGTGCCCTGCGACGAGTGGTCGCGGGTAGCGAGGTCGAACGAGACGGCCGCCTCGATCCGGCGTGCCGCCTCGTCGTAGCCCAGGTGTGCCAGCAGCAGGCCCACCGACAGCACCGCCGCGGTGGGGTCGGCGATCCCCTGCCCGGCGATGTCGGGTGCGGATCCGTGCACCGGCTCGAACATGCTCGGGTTGCGCCGGGTGACGTCGAGGTTGCCGCTGGCCGCAAGCCCGATGCCACCGGTCACCGCCGCTGCGAGGTCGGTGATGATGTCGCCGAAGAGGTTGTCGGTGACGATCACGTCGAAGCGCCCCGGGTCGGTCACCAGATGGATCGTCGCCGCATCGACATGCTGGTAGGTGACGGTGACCTCCGGGTGCTGCAGCGACACCTCCTCCACGATGCGAGACCACAGCGAGCCGGCGTACGCCAGCACATTGGTCTTGTGTACCAGCGTGAGATGCCGGCGCGGGCGGGCAGCGGCCCGGGTGAACGCATCACGCACCACCCGCTCGATGCCGAAGGCGGTGTTCAGGCTCACCTCGGTGGCGATCTCGTGCGGGGTGTCCTTCCGGAGCAGGCCCCCGGTGCCGGCGTACGGGCCCTCGGTGCCCTCCCGCACCACCACCATGTCGATCTCGCCGGGGTCCGCCAGCGGGCTGCGCACGCCCGGGTATAGCCGGGCAGGCCGCAGGTTGACGTGGTGGTCGAGCTCGAAGCGCAGTCGCAGCAGCAGCCCGCGCTCGAGAATCCCGCTGGGCACCGAGGGGTCACCGACAGCGCCGAGCAGGATCCCGTCGTGCTGCCGCAGCTCGGTCAGCACCCCCTCCGGAAGCAGCTCGCCGGTGGAGTGCCAGCGCCCCGCACCGAGCTCGTACGGGGTCTTCTCGGCGTCCGGTACGACTTCCGCCAGCACCTTGAGGGCCTCGGCGATCACTTCTGGACCGATCCCGTCACCGGGGATCACCGCCAGCCGCATGCCCCACCTCCTGCTCACCCGGCCCCGACCGGGACCCTCGTCGCCGGAAGGTTACCCGCTGCCATCGTGCGCACCGCACGACGGATACGCCAACGTGTGACACCGGGTCGGGTCCGATGCCGGGCGGGTCAGCCCCGCGGTCCCGGCGGCACCAGTGGGACGTCCACCCCGGGTACCGGCTCGGCCGGGAGGTTCGGCGGCACCAGGGGGGCGTCCGCATCAGGCACCGGCTCGGCCGGGAGGTTCGGCGGGATGGGCAGCGGGCCCGGCGGATCCAGCCGCACCGGGGGTGTGATCTGCCCGGGTGCCCTGATCTCCACCAGCTGCGCCCGGTCGCCACTGGCGTTGTGATGGTGCAGCACCAGCAAGTCGTTGGCCTGCTGGAGCAGCGCCGCCACGGGGTCGCGGTTGACCACCAGCGCGGTCCCCGGCCGCGCCAGGTAGCTCAGCGCCGGATCGCCGTCGCCCTGCGCCCAGAGACCGGGGCGGACCGCGTCGAACAGCACGGGCCCGACGGTGTCGACGATGCCGTCGGTGTCACCCGGCCCGGTGTAGATACCGGCCACACCCGCGGTGTAGGTGACCGGTGCCAGGGCCGCGGCCGGGTCGATCCGCAACGCGGCCAGCGACACCGGCAGCACGATGACGTTGCTGTCGAACACGTTGGTGTCCACGTCACCGAACTGGCCATTGACGGGCTGCTGATCCACCGTGGGGAATCCCGGGACGTGGAGGTCGACGGTGGTGGCGACCAGCACATCGGTCTCCGGGAGCTTGGTCACGTAGGTCTCGAAGTCCGGGAGCCCGTCACCGGTGGTGTCGAAATCCACGAACGGCAGGGTGTTGCTCCCGACGTTGTACCAGTCGCCCCAGGTGGTCATGCCGAAGGCGAGCAGTGCATCCTGCGGCCGCCCCTGCCGGTTGGCCAGCGGGGCGGTGGAGGTAGCACCCACGTACCGGATGTCGCCGCCCTTGGCCGTCTCGTTCGGCGTGCAGTCGACGGCACGCCCGTCGCCACACGCCGGCAGCTGCGGGCTCTGTGCCTGCAGCTGCAGCACGCTGAGCACCGACCGGTACGCCGCGTCGCCGCTGCCCTGATCCATCCCACGGCCGGCGACGTCGAGTACCGCCTGGTTTTCCTGGCCGCGGAAGAGCAGCCGGTCAGGGGTCGCGACGGCGGCCACCGGCTTCGGCGCGGAGTACACCGGCACCCGCAGCGCCACCGTGTCCTGCGGGGCACCCACACCCGGGTTCTGCGGGGCACCCGCACCCGGGTCCTGCGGGGTGAGCACGATCCGTCCCGAGGCGTCGGCCAGGAACTGCCGTGCGGCGCCGAGCTGGGTCTTCTCGATCGTCGGGTCGGCGGTCTTGCGCAGCGCCGCCGGGTCGTCGATCCGCATGGTGACCGTCATGCGGGCCACCTCGCGCGGGCCGAGCGAGACCTCTTCGGTGGACAGCTCGTAGCTGACCCCGGGGATCGTGGTGATCGGCTGGTAGGCCGCGCCGTAGCTCGCGGCGCCCTGCCCCTTGTTGACCACCTTGATCGTCTTGCTCAGCGTGGTGGGCTCACTGACCTCGACGACACCGAAGTTGGCGCTGACCTGACCCGGGTCGTCCTCGACCATCGCCAGGACCTGGTTGCCCAGCGCGGACCTCGCGTCGACGCGGCCCGAGCCGACCCGGTTCGGGGCCTCGATCGGTCCCTGCTGACCGTCACGGGAGAACACGTCGGCCCCGGCGGTGTTCATCACCGCGGCCTTGACCTCCTCGACCGTCCAGTCCGGGCGCGCCTGGCGGACCAGCGCCCCGATCCCGGCGACGTGCGGCGAGGCCATCGACGTGCCGCTGATCACCAAGGTGCCGTTGCCGCTGCCGGTCAGCGCCGAGGCGATGGTGTCCCCGGGTGCGGCCACGTCCGGCTTGACGGCCGGGCTGCGCACGCTTCGCGAGGTGAACGTGCTCGGCGTGTCGGTGATCAATGGGGCATCGGTGCGCACCGAGGTGCGCAGCACCCCCGCGAGGCGGACGGACAGCGTGCCGGCTTCCAGCGCCGGGCGCAACGCCGCGGTGTCGGATCCGGTGAACTGGAACTGCGGGACGCCCACGTTGCCGGCGATGCCCGCGGCGAACTGCTGCAGCGTCGAGGTGAGCAGCACGCCGGCGGCGCCGGCCGCCTGCGCATTGGCGGCACGCGTCGCCGAACCGCAGCGCCGGGTGGCGCCGTTGTCGTCCCATTCCAGCCACACGTGCTTGCCGGCCACCGCCGCGGCATCGGCCGCCGAGTAGGGCTGGCAGCCGTCGAGGTTGGCCGGGTCGGACAGCGGCACCACCGGCGCGGTGCGATCGAGGGTGGCGTAACCGGTGAATTCCTGGCTGTACTGCCCGCCCTTGACCCCGGCCACGCCGGCGGGCGCGGTCACCTCGGCGCCGTCACGCAGCACATAGGAGTCGCGGGAGCTGGCGACGGTCAGCGCCTCGGGGGTGTTGCCCGGCGCGCCGCCGATGTCGTAGAGGTCGCCGCCATTGCCCGCGGAGAACACCGGCAGCACGCCGTTGCCGGCGAGCTTGCGGACGAACAGGCTGTCCGGGTCGTCCGGGGCGCCGTAGTCCGAGCCCAGTGAGAGGTTCACCACATCCAGCCGATCGGAGAAGTCGCCGTCGCCGTCTGGATCCAGCGCCCGGTCCATCGCCTGCGCGGTGAGGTTGGTCGAGCCGGCACAGCCGAACACCTTCAGCGCGTAGAGCAGTGCCTTGGGCGCGGTGCCCGGGCCGACCCGCATCCGGTCCAGCCGGCCGGCGTCCAGCTGCCGGTAGTCGCCGGTGAACGTGGTGCCGTCGGCGTTGACGCCGAAGCCTGACGCACTGCCCGCCACGTGGTTGCCGTGATCGCCGCAGGACAGCGGGTTCGGGTCAGGCTTGGGGACCAGCGCGCCGGGGCCCGCGGCCCCGCTGGCGTCGTAGTCGTCGCCCGCGAAGTCGGTACCACCGACGACCTTGGCGGTCGGGAAGGCCCCCGGGGCGGCCCTGTTGCGGTCGATCGCGGCGTAGGCCTCCGGGGTGCCGGGGCCGCCGTAGTTGGCATGGGTGTAGTCGATGCCGTCGTCGATGATGCCGATGCGCACGCCGTCGCCGAAGCGGCCGGTCTGGCGCCACACCTGCAGCGCGCGGGTCAGCTGCACCGCGTTGGAGTTCTGGATGCTCTTCGGCACGATCTTGCGCACCGAGCGGACCTCAGGCACCGCCGCGAGCTCGCGGATCCGCGCGGCGTCGGCGGTCACGGCCAGTCCGGGGACGGCGTTGACGGTGCGGTAGAGCTCTTCGGGGACGGCGCCGCGGCTGCGCAGCGTCGCGAGCACGGCGTCAACGGTCTGCGACACCACACCCTTCGCCGCGTTGGCCGCCTCGCGGGCCCCGGGGACGTCTCGGCCGGCGCGGCGCGCGGCGTTGTAGGCGTCGATCGCCGGGGTGCGCTCCAGCTCGACGAACACCGTGACGGGGCCTTGCTCGCCACGCAGCCGGGAGCCGATCACATCCGGCACCGGTGGTGCCAGCGGGAGGCCCGCGGCGGGCGGCAACCCACGCGCGAGGTCCGGCTGCTCCGGCTGGCCCGTGGCGGGCGCGGCGCTCGCCAGCCCCGCGGCGACCGTCATCGCGAGCAGCGCGACGGTCGGACGTCGCGGCATGCGGCGCAGCGACCGACCCACCCCGGACCAACCCGACACTCGTGGTCGACTCACAGCTCCAGCCCCTCTCCGAGACGGCTCGCGATAGTGCCGGAACAGCCGGGCGGCCCCGACATCGGGGTACCTGAATAACCCTCGTGGAGCTCAGTCGAGCGTGATGGAGCGAACGGTGCGAGCGCCGACGGCGGCGCCGATGGGCGCGAGCACAGCGGCCTGCACGGGCCGATCCACCCGCAGCAGCATGATCGCGTCGGTGCCCGCGGTGGTCTGGCTGATCTGGGCGGCCTCGATGTTGACTCCCGCCTCCCCCAGCAGCGTGCCCACCGTGCCCATCACGCCGGGGCGGTCCGGGTACTCCAGCAGCAACTGGTGGCCCTCGGCACGCAGGTCGAAGTGCCTGCCGTCGACCTCGACCAGCTTCTCCACCTGCGCGGGCCCGGACAGCGTGCCCCCCACCGAGACGACCGACCCGTCGGCCATGGCGCCACGGAGGGTGACCACGCTGCGGTGGTTCGGGCTCTCGGGCGCGGTGGTGATCTCGACGCTGACCCCGCGCTCCTCCGCCAGCCTGGGTGCGTTGACGAAGGTGACCTGGTCCTCGACCACGCCCGCGAACACGCCGCGCAGCGCCGCCAGCGGGAGCACCCCGACGTCCTCGTCGGCCAGCTCGCCGCGGACCTCGACGGTGATCGAGGCCGGCGGCCGCCCGGTCAGCGCGGCGAGCACGGTGCCCAGCTTCTGGGTCAACGGCAGGTAGGGCCGCACCTCCTCGCCGACCACGCCACCGCTGATCACGTTCACCGCGTCCGGCACGAACTCGCCGCGCAGCGCGAGCAGCACGCTGTGTGCGACGTCGGTGCCCGCGCGGTCCTGCGCCTCGCCGGTCGAGGCCCCCAGGTGCGGCGTCACCACCACCTGCGACAGGTCGAACAGGGGGCTGTCGGTGGTGGGCTCGGTGACGAAGACGTCGATGCCCGCGCCGCCGACCTGGCCGTCGCGCACCGCGTCGGCCAGCGCCTGCTCGTCGACCAGGCCACCGCGCGCGGCGTTGACGATGATCACTCCGGGCTTGGTCTTGGCCAGCTGGTCGGCGCCGATCAGCCCGAGTGTCTCGGGGGTCTTGGGCAGGTGGATGGAGATGGCGTCGGCGCGGGCGAGCAACTCGTCGAGGTCCACCAGCTCGATCCCCAGCTGGGCGGCCCTCGTCCGGGAGACGTAGGGGTCGTAGGCGATCAGCTGGGTGCCCAACGCGGCCACCCGCTGCGCGAACAGCTGACCGATCCTGCCGAGCCCCACCACGCCCACGGTCTTGCCGGACAGCTCGACCCCGGAGAACGCGCTGCGCTTCCACTCCCCGCCGCGCAGGCTCGCGTCCGCCGCCGGCACCCGCCGTGCCGCCGCGAGCAGCAGCGCCAGGGCGTGCTCGGCCGCACTCACGATGTTCGACGTCGGCGCGTTGACCACCATCACGCCGCGCTCGGTGGCGGCCGGCAAGTCGACGTTGTCCAGGCCGACGCCGGCCCGCGCCACCACCGTGAGCCGGTTGGCGTGCGACAGCGCCTCGCGGTCGACCTTGGTCGCCGAACGGACCAGCAGCGCGTCGGCCTCGGCCAGCGCCTCGAACAGCGCCGGGCGGTCCGTGCCGTCGATGTGGCGGACCTCGACCTCGTCGCCGAACACCTCTAGCACCGACGGGGCGAGCTTCTCGGCGATCAGGACGACGGGACGGGCGGGCTGACCCACGGGACCTCCTGGCTGCTGGGGACGACGCTGCTGGGGGACGACCTGCTGGGGACGACGCTGTGCACGGGCATGCCGAGTCTATCGGCGGTCCATCCAGGACATCAGGCCACGCAGCCTGGCCCCGACCTGCTCGATCTGATGCTGCTCACCCTCGGACTGCAGCTTGGTGAAGTTCGGCCGGCCGTTGTCGTCCTCGGCGACCCACTCCCGGGCGAAGCTGCCGTCCTGCACCTCGGCGAGCAGCCGTCGCATCTCGTCCTTGACCGCGGGCGTGACCACCCGCGGGCCACGGGTGAGGCCGCCGTACTCGGCGGTGTCCGACACCGAGTACCACATGCCCGCCAGCCCGCCCTCGTACATCAAGTCGACGATCAGCTTGACCTCGTGCAGGCACTCGAAGTAGGCGACCTCCGGGGCGTATCCCGCCTCGGTGAGCACCTCGAAACCGGCCTGCACCAGCGCCGACAGCCCGCCGCACAGCACCGCCTGCTCGCCGAACCGGTCGGTCTCGGTCTCCTCGGTGAAGGTGGTCTCGATCACCCCGGCGCGGGTGCCGCCGATTGCCTTGGCGTAGGACAGCGCGAGCGCCTGCGCGCCACCCGACGCGTCCTGCTCCACCGCGATCAGGCAGGGCACGCCCTTGCCGTCGACGAACTGCCGGCGCACCAGGTGGCCGGGGCCCTTGGGCGCGACCATGGCGACGTCCACATCGGACGGCGGCTGGATGAGGTCGTAGCGGATGTTGAAGCCGTGACCGAAGAGGATCGCGTCGCCCGACTCGAGATGGGGGGCGATGTCCTGCGCGTAGATCGTCCGCTGCTTGGTGTCCGGGGCCAATATCATGATCACGTCAGCCTCGGCTGCGGCTTCGGCCGGGGTGACGACGCGCAGGCCCTCGTCGGCGGCCCCGGCGCGCGACTTGGAGCCCTCGGGCAGGCCAACCCGGACGTCGACCCCGGAGTCACGCAGGCTCAGCGCGTGCGCGTGACCTTGGCTGCCGTAGCCGATGACGGCCACGGTGCGGCCGGCGATCACCGAGAGGTCGGCGTCGTCGTCGTAGAAGATGTCGGCACTCATGGATGCTCGTGGTCCTTTCGATTACCGCGTTCTGGCACCAGAACGCATCAGAGTGGGCGCGATTACCGCGTTCTGGTGCCAGAACGCGGTAATCGTGGAACAGATCAGCGGACGGTCGCAGCCGTGATGGCGCGAGGGCCCCGGCCGATCGCGACCATGCCGGACTGGACCATCTCGCGGACACCGAACGGCTCGAGCATCCGCAGCATCGCGTCGAGCTTGTCCTCGGTCCCGGTGGCCTCGATGGTCAGCGCCTCGGGCGAGACGTCGACGACCTTGGCCCGGAACAGCTGCGCGGTCTCGAGCACCTGGGACCGCACGGTGGCGTCGGCCCTGACCTTCACCAGCAGCAGCTCGCGCCGCACCGCCACCGACGGGTCCAGCTCGACGATCTTGATGACGTTGATCAGCTTGTTGAGCTGCTTGGTGACCTGCTCGAGCGGCAGCTCGTCGACGGCGACCACGATGGTCATCCGGGAGATCTCGGGGGTCTCGGTGGGACCGACTGCCAGCGACTCGATGTTGAACCCGCGACGGCTGAACAGCCCGGCGACCCGGGCGAGCACGCCGGGCTTGTTCTCCACCAGCACGGACAGCGTGTGCGTGGTCATCAGGTCTCATCCTCCTCGAACAGCGGGCGGATGTCGCGGGCGGCCATGATCTGGTCGTTGCCGGTGCCGGCCGCGACCATCGGCCACACCTGGGCATCCTTGCCCACCACGAAGTCGATCACGACAGGACGGTCGTCGATCTCCATCGCCCGCTGGATGACCCCGTCGACGTCGGAGGCCGCATCGCAGCGTAGCCCGACGCAGCCCAGCGCCTCGGCGAGCAGCACGAAGTCCGGGATGCGCTCGTGGGTGCCGAGGTCGGTCTGCGAGTAGCGCTCCGAGTAGAACAGGTTCTGCCACTGCCGGACCATGCCCAGGTTACCGTTGTTGATCACCGCGACCTTGATCGGGATCCGCTCGATCGCGCAGGTCGCGAGCTCCTGGTTGGTCATCTGGAAGCAGCCGTCGCCGTCGATCGCCCAGACGGTCGCCTCCGGACGGCCCAGCTTGGCGCCCATCGCGGCGGGCACCGCGAATCCCATGGTGCCCAGTCCGCCGGAGTTGATCCAGGTCCGCGGCTGCTCGTAGCGGATGAACTGCGCGGCCCACATCTGGTGCTGCCCCACGCCGGCCGTGTAGACCGCGTCCGGCCCGGCCAGCGCCCCGATCCGCTCGATGGCGTACTCCGGCGACAGCGAGCCGTCCGGCGGCGCCTCGTAGCCCAGCGGGAAGGTGTCGCGCCAGGCGTCGAGCTGGCCCCACCACGGGGCCAGATCGGCGCGCCGACCACCGTCGAACTCCGCGCGCACCGCGGCGATCAGCTCGCCGATCACCTCGGTGCAGTCACCCACGATCGGCACGTCGGCCCGGCGGTTCTTGGAGATCTCCGCGGGGTCGATGTCAGCGTGCACGACCGCCGCCTCCTGGGCGAACGACGACAGCTGCCCGGTGACGCGGTCGTCGAACCGGGCGCCGAGGGCGACGAGCAGGTCCGACTTCTGCATCGCGGCCACCGCGGCCACCGTGCCGTGCATTCCCGGCATCCCCACGTGCTGGGGATGGGAGTCCGGGAACGCGCCGCGGGCCATCAGGGTGGTCACGACCGGCGCGCCGGTGAGCTCGGCGAGCTCGCGCAGCCGCCGGGTCGCACCCGACTTGATCACGCCGCCGCCGACGTAGAGCACCGGGCGCTGCGCGGTCGCGATCAGCCGCGCCGCCTCCCGGATCTGCTTGCCGTGCGGTCGGGTGGTCGGCCGGTACCCGGGCAGGTGCATCACCGGCGGCCAGCAGAACGAGGTCGGCGCCTGCAGCACGTCCTTGGGGATGTCCACCAGCACCGGACCCGGTCGCCCGGTCGCGGCGAGGTGGAAGGCCTCCGCGATCGCCTGCGCGATCCCGGCGGGGTCGGTCACCAGCATGTTGTGCTTGGTGATCGGCATGGTGATGCCAGAGATGTCGGCTTCCTGGAAGCCGTCGGTCCCGATCATCGGCCGAGCCACCTGGCCGGTGATCGCGACCATCGCGACGGAGTCCATGTGCGCGTCCGCCAGCGGCGTGACGAGGTTCGTGGCGCCCGGCCCTGAGGTGGCCATGCAGACGCCGACCTTCCCGGTGGCCTGCGCGTAGCCCGCGGCGGCGTGCCCGGCGCCCTGCTCGTGGCGGACCAGGACGTGGCGGACCGACGCCGAGTCCAGCAACGGGTCGTAGGCGGGCAGGATCGCCCCGCCGGGGATCCCGAACACGGCCTCGCACCCGACGGCCTCGAGGGCGCGCACGAGTGCCTGCGCGCCGGTGACCCGTACGGGGGCACCCACGGGCGGGGCCGGCTTGGGCGGCGGCGCCGGGACCGGCACTTCTCGGGGAGTCGCGGTGGTCATCGAACCTGCCTCAAGGATCGAAAGGTCACACTGGCACGAAAAAACCCCCGCCACCCAGGTTCCGGGCTCTCAGGCGAGGGTCGCGCGTCGACGCCGTGACGTTGCTCAGGCGTGGACGCGCCTGCGAAGTACGAGGACGGCGGGAGACAGCACGCCACCGACGGTAGCCAAGCGCCCGCGCGTGCGTCAAATGGGCGGGAC
>JBOHGT010000320.1:0-7999 GCA_050700385.1 Pseudonocardiaceae bacterium
GGCAGGGCGCGAGCAAGCCAGATCGTGCTGTAGCCGCCGAGGGTGCCGACCTCGAGGACCCGGTGCGACCCGTGCAGGCGGACGAGCAGGTGCAGCAGCTTGCCCTGGTTCACCGACACCGCGATCGGCGGAAGGCCGGCGGCGGTGCTCGCCTCGAGGGCGGCGTCCAGCGCCTCGTCTGCGCCGACCAACAGGCCCGCGAAGTAGTTGTCGACCGACGTCCAGGTCTCCGGATTCATGGTCGCTGACGATAGCCGGGCTGGGAGCTCGACGGGCGGTACGCGGCGCCGTCCCAGCCTATGCTTGGAGGCTCACCGACCCGCGCTCATCGATGTTCCAGCCAGGATTGTGTGCCACCTCCCACGGATGACCCTCGGGATCGATGAAGACGCCCGAGTACCCACCCCAGAACGTTGGCCCTGGTTCCTTGCCGATCGTCGCCCCTGCGGATCGGGCTTCAGCGACAACGGTGTCGACCTCTGCTGCCGATCGGGTGTTGTAGGCGAGGGTTACGCCGCCCCAGCCCCCGCCGTCGTCGACCGCTGAGTCTTCGGCGAGCTTGGCGCGGTCCCACAGCGCCACAATCATGCCTCCGGCCTGAAAGAAAACGACGTCGTCCTCCGGTCCTGCGCCGCTGTGCCAGCCGAGCGACTCGTAGAACGTCCGCGCGCGCTGCAGATCCCTGGCTCCCAGGGTGATCAAGCTGAGACGCTGCTCCATGACCGGCATTCTGCCGGAGAAGTAAGACCCCAGTGCGACCCCCCGCCTCATGAAGTGGGGTCCTGCGCAGCAAGATCGACGGTCTGCTGGCCGGGGTGTACGGTGAACAGCCAGTCTTGCTCGTCGGGTCGGCCCTGCTCGGTCCACCAGGCGTGCGCGGCGCGGACCTCGTCCCACAGCCGGCGAGGCCCCCGCTGGCGCACGCTGAACCCGTCGTCGCTGCAGTCCGGGGTGAAGTGGAAATGGTTGGCCCACGATCCTGACCATGGATCGAGGAACCACAGCTCACCCGCGCCGTCGTCCGGGTCGTAGGAGAAGTACTCGTGGCGGCCCCGCGGCAGCCACAGGGCCGATCGTCAACATGGCTCCCCGGCCGGTGCACCTGGCCACGCTACCCGCACCGGCACCGCAGCGCACGATCGACCCCTGGTCAGGGCGTGGCCTCCGGGCCGGAGCTTTGGTCGTGGGAAATCGATACTCTGTGCTGCGTGAAAACGCTATCGCAAGGCGCGTGAAACCGCTGGTACGCAGCTCATGCGGTACATCACACGCCTTGTCGATCGGCTGCTACAGCGCCGGTTCCCGAGGTCCTCGGCGCGGTCAGGCGTGCGGTCGACGATGATCCTCGGGCGGCACGTTTCGTCATCACTGGCTCGGCCCAGGCCGATCTGAGCGCTGCGGGCTGGCCTGCCACCGGACGCGCAGTACGGGTGCCGATGTGGGGGCTGTGCCAGCGGGAGCTGGCGGCGATCCAGAGGCACCGCCGGTCATCGATCGGTTCGCCGAGGGCGGGCCGGGAGTGCTGAGTACCCGCGAAGATCCGCCGGATCTCGTCGGGTACCTGGATATGGCGCTGCGCGGAGGGTTCCCCGAAGCCGCGCTTCAGCCCGACGACGAGCTCCGTAGCAGGTGGCTCGCGAGCTACGTGGACGAGATCGTGACCCGGGACGGTGCGCTGGTGGATGGCGGTCGAGACCCGTCCGGCTGCGCCGTTACCTACAGGCCTGTGCGGCCAGCACGGCGGGAGTCATTCAGCACAAGACTCTCTATGATGCAGCGGAGATCAACCGGATGACGGCCGTGTCCTACGACCGCCTGCTCGCCACCTTGCTGGTGATCGAGTCGGTCCCGGCATGGAGCACCAACCGCCTCTCCCGGCTGACGACCACGCCAAAGCGGCACCTCGTGGAGCCGGCACTGCTCGGCCCGCTGCTCGGCGCCCGCCGCGCGGCCGTGTTGCGGGACCCTGACCTGCTCGGCCGTCTGCTGGACAGCTTCGTCGCCGCGCAACTACGCAGCGAGCTAGTGGTGTCGGAACTCGGGCCCAAGCTCTACCACCTCCGGCAGGAAAACGGCAGACATGAGGTGGACCTCATCATCGAGCTGGCGGACGGCCGGGTCATTGGTATCGAGGGCTACATGCCACGGGTACTTCGGTAGATTCTTGGACCCGGGGTGTGGTACATGCGGTTCGTAGCCATCTACGCCGAGCAAGACCGAGACGCCGGCTGCACGAAGAACGTCGACGTTTCGGCTGAAGGCCGGGTGCGCTGCCTGCGCCGCGTTCAGGAACGGTAATGCGCTGATCGGCATGCCAAGTCCTATACCTTCGGTAATGAGGCCGAGCGCCAAGGTGTCCGATATGCCGGATGCCCACTTGTTGATCGTGTTGAAACTTGCACCGCCAACAATGATGGCGTCGGCCGGAGGCAGTACGTCTTCCGTCCCGGGCTGCTTGTATTCATGCCGCACAGGGAAGCCGGTTTGGTCTTCGAGGGCAGCTTTGTCGATGAATCTCAGTGCCGATGGCGTCGCGATGACACACACCGTCCAGCCGCGTTCCTGCGCCAGCCCCACCAACTTGGCCACATCACGAGCGGCCGGGGTCGCGCACGTGATGACGTACAAGACGCGTCCGGGTAGCTGCTGGTCGCCGCTCATACCGTGACTCCCACTGCTCGGGCGAGCTGCGTGATGGCCGCCATGGGACTTGCGCCACGCGGGTAGCTGCGCACCAGGTTGGTGATGATCTGCCGGGTGAGATCACGACAGCGCACCTCCTCGCGGGCGAGCTGGTCGGCATCCAACAGCGCGGTTGCGGCCTGGTCGCGCTGACCCGCCTGCAGATCGCCACGGGCCACGTCGAGCAGGTGACAGGCGCGACGCTCACGCGGTAGACGCGGAAGATCGCCGGAGGGGATGTCGCTTGCTTCTTCGATAACCCTGCCGCCACTTTGCATGTCGGCGAGCGCCGAGACGCGGTGCACCATGACATTGGTGGTGCCGAAGGCCGACCAGTTCTCGTTGCGGTTCGGGCCGAGGCGGGCGGCGACGGAGAGCGCCTCGGCTTGGAGGTCACGCACATCGGCTGCCTGGTGCAGCCGGGCAGCAGCAATACTGCCCTTGAGCAGCAACATGCCGTAGGCCGAGATAAACGCTGGATCGGCATTCGCCAGATGCGGCTCCAGGCGGTCGGCGGCCGACTTCACCAGGTGGACCGCATCAGGGCTATGGTGGGTAGCCATCAGCGCGTGCGCGACCCGCATCGCGGCACTGCCAATAAGCGTCAGATCCCCGGTCTGTTCTGCGACCTGGATACCACGATCAGCCGCAACCCAGCCGAGCTGCGCGTCACCGAGTTTGAAGGCAGTCGAAGCCGTAAGCTGGTATGTCCAGGAGAGCCAGGTTTGTGCGCTTCTTCGCTCATCGCCGTCGAGCTGCCAGACCGCCGCCTGGGCATCGCGAATCAGGTCGGCCAGTAACTTCCCGACGGCCTGATAGTTGGCAGCTTGAAAGGCCATCCAACCGTAGCGCACCGTACGTTCAAGCTTCAGCAGGTTCGGCTCCGGCAGTATGTCACCGTTGGGGCGGAAGACGTCGGTGATGACGTCGTAGCGTCGTAAAGCGTGCCGTACCGCCTCGATCTCGCGATCATCGGGACAGGCGCTTCGGCGGGCCACCCTCCTCGACGATGACCGGCGGCCGGTGACCCAGCACCACCATCTCCCGATACATCCGGTCGAGTCCCAGCCCCTGCTTCTCCACCAGTCGCAATGCCTGGAACAGGTCGGCCAGCGCCGGGTGGCGGGCGTAACGCTGGGTGAGCAATGTATCGGCGGTGACACCGCCCACGAACCCTCCCGGGCTGATGATCTGGGCAGCGGAGTCGGCCTGGACCCAGGTAACCGTGACCGGGTCGGGCTGCAGCCAATCGCGGTGGACCAGACCGTTGACGATCGCCTCGCGCGCGCCGGCCACGAGCAGCGCGAGCAGCCGAACCCCCGTCGACGGACCGCTCCTCGACCACGGGTGCCACCTCGACCGCCTGGTAGACGCGGTGCCGAAGCCAGTCGGAATCGAGCGCGGTACCCAAGAGCTCGCCGGTCCGGTCCTCCACGCCGACCACGAGGGCGCCGCCACCTGGCGTGTTGGCGAAGCACGCCACCTCGTCGGCCAGCTGCGTCGCGGCGGCGAGGTTGTGTGGCTGCCCTGGTTGGAGCAGACCATCACGGCTGCGGCGGCCCGCTTCCTCCTTGCAGTCCACGCGTTGACGTTCGGCTGCGCTCGGTACTGCGCCGCTGCGCAGCTTGTCGATCACCGAGTCGACGAGCTCACGGAGCTGCGCTCGGGCCATGATGAGATCGACTTCCGGCTGAAACGACAACAGAGTTCACCTCCCGAGCCAACCGTTGTCTTTTAGGGGGGTCCTAAAGTACAACAAGGGAGCGTCCGGGGTCCGGCTCGTTGTGTTTACGGGCTTCCGCCGTTGCTCGCAGCGTCCGCACCGCCGATCCTCATCACCCGCATCGGCGAGCGCAGGACACGTCCGCTGGTCGCGCAGTACGCCGGAGAGATCGCCCGGATCAACGTCGACGGCTGGCGCGACGTCTACCCCGGCATCGTCCGGACACGGTGCTCGAGGCGTTCGACGTGGACAGCGTCACCGGCGCGGGCCACGCGGTGCACGACGCCGCCGTCGGGCACCCCGGGTCCGCGACAGCCGATCGCTCACCCAGCGTCCAGGGACGAGTACCGCGCAGTGAGCTGGAAGCCGGTCGTAGCGGGGCCAAGCCCGGAGAAAGCGAGGGGAAAGCGCTCGCAGCCACCCTCTGGCAGGCAGACGAGGCGAAGGGAGTTCGCCATGACCACCATGCTGGTGGGGGGACTGGTGTTGATCGGCCTCGGGCTCCTGCTCGGGTCCACATGGACCATCCATGCGCTGGAGGGTCGGTTCCGGCACCAGGCAGCGGAGCGGCGCCGGTTGAACGAGGAGTGGGAGGCGGTTCGCGCCTTCCCCGCGCAGCCCGGCCGGTGCCCCTACTGCGCCGGCGAAGTCGACTGGTACCACCGGCCGGTGCAGATGATCACGCCGGAGGACGACGACTGATCACCGCCCGGGGTCCGGGCGCAGACAGCAGCAGTGCCGGAAAGCGGTTGGAAAGCGGGCCCGCGCACGCTCAGCCGGCCAACGAGGCGCACCAAGGCAGTGTCTCGAGAAGGAGGCAGCCACAGTGACCGTTTTCACGGAAGCTCCACCCACCGCCCGTCTCTCGTCACCCGTCCACGCCATCGCATCGAGCTACGACGTGGTGGTCGTGGGGTCCGGTTACGGCGGCGCGATCGCCGCCTCGCGGCTGGCCCGCGCCGGGCGCCGGGTGTGCGTGCTGGAGCGGGGTAGGGAGTTCGTGCCCGGCGAGTACCCCCGCACGCCGGAAGAGGCCAGCCACAACGTCCAGATCGACGCCGCGGGTCGTCACTGGGGATCATCGATCGGGCTGTTCGACTTCCGGCGCAACGACGACATGAACGTCGTGCTCGGATGCGGCCTCGGCGGCACCTCACTGATCAACGCCGGCGTCACGCTGCCCGCCGAGGATCGCGTGTTCGACGACGAGCGCTGGCCGGAGCCGCTGCGGGACGCCGGGGCGCTCGGGAAGGGCTACCAGCGGGCCGAGGAGATGTTGCGGCCCGCGCGGCTACCGGACGAGTTCGGCCCGGTGTTCAAGCTCGATGCGCTGCAGAAGGCTACCGAGCAGATGGGTGGCGAGTTCTACCGGCCACCCATCGCGGTCAACTACGAAGACGGGGTCAACCACGTCGGGGTGCAGCAGCGGGCCTGCCAGATGTGCGGCGACTGCGTCAGCGGCTGCAACTACGGGGCCAAGAACAGCGTCCTGATGAACTACCTGCCCGACGCGCGCAACCACGGTGCCGAGATCTACACCGAGGTGGGGGTCCGCCGGGTCGAGCGCAGCGACAACGCCTGGCTGGTCCACTACCAGCTGCCGGACTACGGGCGGGAGAAGTTCGACGCTCCCGACCTGGTCGTGCGGGCCGACGTCGTGGTGCTCGCCGCCGGCTCGCTCGGCTCGACGGAGATCCTGCTCCGCTCCGAGCAGCACGGGCTGCCGCTGTCGGGCCAGCTCGGGCAGCGCTTCACCGGCAACGGCGATGTCCTCGCCTTCGCCTACAACTGCGACGTACCGGTGCGAGGAATCGGGTTGGGCGCAGGCGAGGTCGACCCGCTGACGCCGGTCGGCCCCTGCATCACCGGCATCACCGACCTGCGCGAGCAGCCAGACCTCGACGACGGGATGGTGATCGAGGAGGGCGTGATCCCCGGCGCCCTGTCGGGTGTGCTCGCCAACGCCCTCGCCGCGGCCGCCAGGCTGGATGGCGTCGACACCGACACCGGGATGCTCGACCGCGCCCGCGAACTGGCCCGCGAGCTCGAGTCGGTGGCCCGCGGCGGCTACGTCGGCGCGGTGGACAACACCCTCACCTACCTGGTGATGGCCCACGACAACGCCGGCGGGCGGATGCACCTCGTCGACGACCGGCTGCGGATCGACTGGCCCGACGCGGACAAGCAGGAAATCTTCGACGCCATCCAGCAACGTCTGGTCGAGGCGACCACGGCGCTCGGTGGGACATACGTGCGCAACCCGATGGCCAGCCCGCTGCTGGGCCGCGACCTCGTCACCGTGCACCCGCTCGGCGGGTGCGCCATGGGAACCGACGCCAGCCGCGGCGTCGTCGACCACAAGGGGCAGGTATTCGCCGGAACCGACGGCACCGACGTCCACGACGGGCTCTACGTCTGCGACGGGGCGATCGTGCCGCGCTCGATCGGTGTCAACCCGCTGTTCACGATCTCGGCGCTCGCCGAGCGCTGCTGCGAGCTGATGGCGGCCGACCGGAACTGGTCCATCGACTACTCGCTGCCCTCCGTACCTCCCGACCACCACACGCAGATCCGCCCGGGGGTCGGCTTCACCGAGCGGATGCAGGGCTTCTTCTCGACGAAGGTCACCGACGACGACTACCAGCGCGGCCACGACCAGGGGCAAGCCGACGGCTCGGAGTTCGCGTTCACCTTCACCATCGTGATCGACGATCTCGACCGCTTCCTGTCCGACGAGTCACGCGAGGCCCGCATCGTCGGCACCGTCGAGGCGCCTGTACTCGCCGCAGAGCCGCTCACCGCGACCGGCGGTGTCCTCAACCTGCTCGTCACCGATGCGGCGGACCCTGACACCCGCCGCATGCGCTACCGGACCACGTTGACGTCCAGGCAGGGCACGGAGTTCTTCCTCGACGGCGTCAAGATCGTCCGCGACGACCTCGGCTTCGACATGGTGGCCGACACCACGACGCTCTTCATCACCGTGCACGAGGGTGGCGACGAGAACGGGCCAGTGCTCGGCACGGGTATCCTGCGCATCCGGCCCACCGACTTCGCCAAGCAGGCCACCACGATGCGTGCCATCGGGGTCTCGACACTACCGCAGCGCGTCGCCGCGGTGGGACGGTTCGGGAACTACTTCGCCCGCTCGCTGATGGAAATCTACGGACCATTCTGAGTCAACTGCCCGGAGGGCGACCCCCATGCCACGAGAGATCCCGCAGTACACGCTGGACGGTGTCCGCGACGCCGACATCTCCACGCACTACTTCAGCACGGCCGACGGTCTCGGGCTGTCCATGCTGCGCTTCACCCGCCGGACCGCCGGTGACGCGGTGCTGATCATCCACGGGTTGACCACATCCACCGACATGTTCATCATGCCCGAGCACCGCAACCTCGTCACCTGCCTGCTCGACGAGGGCTTCGACGTGTGGTGCCTCGACTTCCGGATGAGCAACCGGCACAACCACAACCTCACCTATCACCGGTACACCCTCGACGACTGCGCGTTGTTCGACTTTCCGCCCGCGGTCGAGGTGGTGCGCAGCCACATCGGGCAGCGCCCGCTGCACGTCATCGCCCACTGCCTCG
>JBOHGT010000321.1:0-9575 GCA_050700385.1 Pseudonocardiaceae bacterium
GGACGGGGCACGCTGCTGCCACCCGCGCCGGCGGCCGTGGCGCACCGGGTGGCCGCCGACGTCCTCGCCGAGCAGACGCCGCCCACCACGACCCCGCTGCGCCGGCACCCACCCGCCGCGTTGCGCCGCCGGCTGGTGCGGGCCGTGGTCCCCGTCGCAGCCCTGGCCGGGCTGCTGTGGCTGCTGCCGGTGCCGGGCTGGCTGCCATGGGCGGCCGCCGCACTGGCGCCGGTGACGGTGCTGCTGGCGCTGGACGCCTACCGCAATCTCGGGCACGCCCTGTCCGGCCGCTACCTGG
Source organism: Pseudonocardiaceae bacterium (assembly GCA_050700385.1). Lineage (GTDB taxonomy): Bacteria > Actinomycetota > Actinomycetes > Mycobacteriales > Pseudonocardiaceae > WHSY01. The sequence goes on from JBOHGT010000321.1 coordinate 299, forward strand.
TGACGCGGCATGGCGCCGTGGTACGCCGAACGGTCGCGCTGCAACGCAGCGGGGTGATCGGCTGGACGGTGTCGCAGTCGTTGTTCCAACGGCGCTCGGACCTGGTGACGCTGGCCGCGACCACCGCAGCCGGTGGCGGCGCGTACGCCGTGCTCGACGTCGGCACCGCGGACGGGCTGGCGGTCGCCGAGCAGGCCGTCCCGGGGCTGCTCCGACCGTTCCTCACGGTGACGGGACCCGCCGGCAGCGCCCCCGACGGCACGGTCAGCGACGCCGACGCGTCCCGGACGGCGCCCGGGTGACCCTTCGTGTTCGGGCCGCTCCGGTCCACCACGTTCGGTGTTTCGACCCAGGTCGAGGGCCGTTCCCCAGTAAGCTCGGCGACGTGAACGGGCGACTGGTGTGGATCGACTGCGAGATGACCGGGCTGGACCTCGCCAAGGATGCGCTCATCGAGATCGCCGCGCTGGTGACCGACGGTGAGCTACGGGTGCTCGGCGAGGGGGTCGACGTGGTGATCCACGCCGATGACGCGGCGCTGGACTCGATGCCCGACGTGGTGCGCGACATGCACGCAGCGTCTGGGCTGACCGAGGCGTCACGCCGCTCGACGGTGACCGTGGCCCAAGCCGAACAGCAGGTGCTGGCCTACATCCGTCGCTGGGTGCCCGAGGCGTGCAGCGCCCCGCTCGCCGGCAACTCGGTGGCCACCGACCGTGGCTTCATCGCGCGCGACATGGCCGAGCTCGACGCGCACCTGCACTACCGGATCGTCGACGTGTCCTCGGTCAAGGAGCTGTGCCGGCGCTGGTACCCACGGATCTACTACGCCCAGCCGCCGAAGGGCCTGGCGCACCGGGCGCTGGCCGACATCACCGAGTCGATCCGCGAACTGGCCTACTACCGGCGAACCGCGTTCGTCCCGCAGCCCGGGCCCACCAGCGAGCAGGCGCAGGCCATCGCCCGGGAGATCGTCGAGGAGCAACCGGGCGGCGCGGCCTGAGGCAGACCCGCTAGACTCGGCGCGTCGCCGGTCGCGTGCCGGCGCGTGGTGGGTGTAGCTCAGCCGGTAGAGCACCTGGTTGTGGTCCAGGATGTCGCGGGTTCGAATCCCGTCACTCACCCCACCCGTTCGGGGCGACCGCTACTTCGCTCCCCCGGTCTGCCATTCCTGCCACGGGATCTGCCAGTCCCCGAAGCCGTCCCACGGCTCGAGCTCGGGTCCGCCGGTGTTGGTCTGGATGACGATGTCGCCCTTCTTCGCCGTCTCGAAGAACCACTTCGCGTTCTCGGTGGACAGGTTGACGCAGCCGTGGCTGACGTTGCTGCTGCCCTGGCTGCCGACCGACCACGGGGCGGCGTGGACAAACTGCCCGCCGTTGGAGATGCGGCTGGCGAACTTCACCGTCGTCACGTAGCCGCCCTGGTCCGGCGCCAGCCCGTAGGTGCTGGAATCCATCGTGTAACTGGCGTGCTGCTCGGTGACCACATGAGTGCCGTTGTAGCTGGGGAACTTCGGACTGCCCATCGAGATCGGCATGGTGCGGACCACCTGGCCGTTGATCTCCACGGTCATCTGGTGGCTGGCACCGTCGGCCCGGGCGATGAACGCGTCGCCGATGGTGAACGTCGCGTGCCGGTCCTCCTCGCCGTAGACGCCACCTCCGAGGTCCTTGCCGTAGACCTTGATGTCCATCGTGATGGTGGTGCCGGGTGCCCAGTACTCCTGCGGGCGCCAGTGCACCTCGGTGTCGGAGAACCAGTAGAACGCGCCCTCGACCGGCGGGTTCGCGTTCACCGTGATCGAGTCCTCGGCGGCCTGCTTGTTCGCGATCGGCTCGCTGAAGATGACGGCGAGCGGCTGCCCGACGCCGACGGTCTGACCGTCGAGCGGGTTCATCGACGGGTAAGCGACCGCGCTGGGCGCCACCGTGCTGAAGCTCGACGTCTTGGTCACCGGCTTGGCGTTCTTGCCGGTGCCGGTGGCGGTCGCGGTGAGCGTGTATGCCTTGCCGTAACCCAACGGCTCCGCGGAGTTCCAGCCCGTGCCGTCGGGGGCCAGCTGTCCCGCCACCGGCACACCCTCGGGGTTGGTCATCGTGACCTGGTCGAGCTTGCCCTTGTCGACCGTGACGGTGACCGGCGCCACGGGAGAGACATCCACGGCCCGGTCGCCGGGGTTGACCGTGATGCTCGCGGGGACGGGGGCCTTGCTGCTCCCACCCGGTCGCTCGTCTGCAGCTCTGGACTGCCCGGAGGAGCAGCCTGCCAGCAGCGCGCCCACGATCCCGAGGGCGAGCAGCAGAGCCAGCTGCGCGGTGCGGCGGGACCGACCCGCTGCGGAGCGACGCCTGGTGACCGGCACGGGCATAATCCGTTCCACTCGGTTCGACTGCGCTGGGTTCGACTGCGCTGGTGTCCTCATCCCAGTGTGCATGAGCGAGACGACAATCCGGCTCCGCCGAGCACCTCCCTGCAACATCCGTTCAGACGCACGGCAGCGGTTCGGGGTTGCGCTACCGGGCGGCATGATCCGGTTCAGGCCCGCCGGCGACCCCGTGTTACCGTCTCCGGGTCGCGCCGATCGGCGTCTGACGGCCAGCGCCGCTAGCTCAATGGCAGAGCAGTTGACTCTTAATCAACGGGTTCGGGGTTCGAGTCCCTGGCGGCGCACCACCTTTCACCAGCGCAAACCCTCCCGGCGATGATCGGCGCCCGTGTCCCATGGGATCAAACATGGTGCGAGTTGCCGTATCGTACCCTCATGGCAGTCCCCTCAGCGCGCCGATCCCGCCGCCGGCACTACCTCAAAGAGATCATCCCCGCCGGGCCAGGGGCGGTCGACGAGGCCGACAAGACGCTTCGCCGCCTCGCGAACCAGGTCGACGAGCGCCGGAACCCCCGCACGAACGCGACGGTCGATCAGCTGCTCGACCGGCACTTCGACCTCGTTCAGATCGAGACCAACACGCTGGACACCTACCGCGGGTTGGCCCGCAACCACATCCGGCCACTCATCGGCGGTCAGAAGGTCGGCGCCCTGGACGCCGACATGTTCGGCCCCACCAGTGCCGGCCGCTGTCGGCATCGAGCATCCGCCAGATCCACTTCATCCTCAGCGGCGCGCTGAAACGCGCGGTGCGGTGGCGCTGGATCGCCACGAACCCCATCGCCCAGGCTCAGCCACCATCACAGCCGAACCAAATCCGCAGCCGCCGGCCCCGGAGCAGGCCGCGCGGATCCTCAACGCCGCCCGGAAGGACCCGGACTGGGGCGTGCTGGTGTGGCTCACCATGGTGACCGGATTCCGCCGCGGCGAGCTGTGCGCGATCCGCTGGCGGCACCTCGACCTCACGACCGGTGTGCTGATGCTCGAGCGGAGCATCGGCCAGCGCAGCGGCCGCACCTGGGAGAAGGACACCAAGACCCACCAGCACCGCCGGATTGCCCTGGATGCCGGCACTGTTGCCCTGCTGGGTGAGCACCGCCGACGCTGCCAGGCTCGCGCCGCGGCCCTGGGTTTGGAGCTCGGCGACGATGGCTTCGTGTTCTCCCTCGACGTCGACGGTTCCACACATCTCAAGCCGGACTCGGTCAGCCAGCGGTACAGCAAGCTGGCCGCCCGCCTCGGGATCACGACCACGATTCACAAGCTGCGGCACTACTCGGCCACCGAACTCATCGCCGCCGGGGTCGATGTGCGGACGGTCGCGGGCAGGCTCGGACACGGCGGAGGTGGCACGACCACCCTGCGGGTGTACTCGGCGTGGGTCGCCGAATCCGACCAACGTGCCGCCACCAGCCTGTTCGCCCGACTCCCCCAACAACCCGCCGGCCCGCTAGGTCCAACGGATGCCGGCCCCCATGTGATCGCGCCCTACGAGCGGATCGCCGCCGCGCTGCGGGACCAGATCACGAGCGGTGAGATTCCGATCGGCTGCCCCATACCAACGAACAAGGCGATCGCCGAGTGCTACAGCGTCGCAGTCGGCACCGCGCACCGCGCCGTCGCGCTGCTCCAGAGCTGGGAACTGATCGACGTCAGCCGCGGCCGGCCGGCGGGCGGTGGTCGTCCGTCGGCCCGAGACAACCCCAGAGAGTCCATCAGACGTGGTTGACCCCGACCCCACTCGGAACGGCGGCATACCGGCGTCGACAGGCGCGACAGAGCACGCGGTCGACGACAGGGAGGCAGCGACGTCGGGATCGCGACTGTGGGCCATCACCTTACGCGGTCCCGACGGCCGCCGGTACCCGCCTCGCCACGTCAAAGAGGACCTCGACCAGCCCGACTCGTTCCGACCGCACCTGCTCGCGATTGCCCGGATGGAGGACACGCTGCGCACCGATTCCGGCGAGAACTGGATCGGCGAGTTCGAGCTGGAAGTCCGCGAACCAGGCAAGGAACACAAGGAGCCGCAGCTCATCCTGCGGTGGCAGAAGAACTGATGATCGGCAAGCCCAAACCAGCGGTTACCATTGTGCCGGTGTTCCCGGCAGGTCGTGGTAGCGAGCCGGCCGAGCTACCGCCTGCTCGAAGTTGCGCTCGAGGGGCCGACGCTGCACTTCGGTATGGGGGCCGCTACTTCGACAAGCTCGACGTGTCGGAGGCACTCGGACACGAGGCTCGTCGCCGGGGTATTCCTCCGGGTCGCCGTCGAGGTGTGTAGGCGCCTCGGCGATCTAGAGGGCTAAGCCCCCGGACACGGGTCGGGTCGGCGTAACGGCTGGCCCGACCCGTTGTCAATGGTTGCCCTCCCACGCAACAATAGCCGATACCCACATTTTCGTGGAACAGTGGTTGACCAGTACAAACAGGCGATTACTTGATCAACGTCGGCCACGAGGGGCTGGCCACCGCCTCGCGGGGCCGCTGCGCGTACAGCCGGGCCACATAGCCACCCAGCGATTGCCCGACCAGGACGTCACGTGGCGCGTATCCGGGGGGCTGGCCTACTGCCCGGAGCGCCGATCCCGGTCGTCTGCGCCGTGTCGACCCCGACATCGAGATCGACCTGCTCTGACCCCGCGACCAACCGCAGTTGGCAAGTCGCTGCGCGCCGTCGCCCGCCAGCCACGCCGACACGGTACTGCTGGGTCAGGTGACGGCGGGAAGTCGTCCGCCGGTGCCGGCCCCGGTGCTCGAGGAGCTCGCCGCCGAGTGCGCCTTGCGGCCGGCCGAGTTCGGCGAGGTCCAACCCCCGTCGGGCGCTGCGGCTGCCCACCACCTGGCCGCGGCCCCCGCGAGCAGCAGCCGGCTGGTGGGCAGAGGGACACGTCCCGCCGGGATGCTCACCGCATCCGGATGCGGCGTCGGATGGCGTCGACGATCGCCCCGGCCGTCAGCCCATCCAGAGAACGACCAGGACGTCAACGCGCTGCAGATCCTCCAGGATCAGGTACACGATGTCACCCTGACCCTCCGCTCCGAACGACACCGCCCGCATCGGGCTGTCCGGCTTGAGCGTGTTGTACGGCGCGCCGTTCCACGGGGCGACCTCCAGCATCGTGCGGGCCTCGGCGAACGCGGCCAGCGCCTCGACCGGAAGCGCGTCGACCTGCTGCTGTGATCGATCGTCGGTGGTGACGGTGTACAACGCGGCTACAGGCCCAGGAGGGTCTTGACCCGTGGCAGGGGCTCGTCGGCTGGGATGTCCTGGCCGGTCAGCATGGCGGCCGCGCGGCGGTACATCTCCCGGTGCGCCTCGGCACCGGCCGCGGCCGTCAGCCGCGCGACCCGACGCCAGGACTCCAGCGTCTCCAGCACCTCGGACAGGTCCAGGGTCTCGATGGCCTTGGCCATCACCTCGCGCCACTGGAGATCGAACTCGGCGGCCTCCTCCGGGATCAGCGCGGCCCGAACCTCCGCCGGGGAGGCGTCGGAGAACGACGGCCCGCCCCGGCCCTGCCGGGGTCCGGGAGCTGCTGCGGCGGTCACACCGCACACCATAGCCGCCCGGACCAATACGACACGGGGTTGACACTTCCCTCCCAAACGATGAGGCGCGCTGGCTCTGGCGCCGACGCCTGCTCGATACGCTGAGCGCTCTCGGCCGAACCAGCTGCACTGTGGGGGTGCCGTCGTCGACGCCCCGGTGCTCGTTGACGCCATCAAGCGCGATGTCCGGCACGAGTCGCAGATCGCCGACTACGAGATGGACATCCGCAGGCCGGGTAGATGCGGTCAGGGAGTCGAACGACGTGGGGCCGAAGGCGCCCCACACCTCCTTCAGATGGTCAGCCAGACCAGCAGCACGACCGGGCCGGCCAGCGTGGGCCGGCCCGGGTGATCGGGCTGCGCCAGCCACGCCAGGCTATCCGGCGCGTCGCGTCGGGCAGTATCGTGCCGTCCGGCTAGCATCGTTCAGTGGCTTCAGGCGGGCGTACTACGAGACGCGGATCGCGCCGCTGTCCACGGTCGCTGCCAGCTGGCCACCCACCAGGCCGGCCTCAATCCAGCCGGTGAACCAGCTTCATGCCGGGCCCCGATGTGGACTGAGGCAAACCTCGGCGGCCGCGACCCAGTCCTCATCGAGGTGCAGCGCAGCGCGGGCCCAGATCCCTCCGCTGTCCCAGAGTTCGAGTCCGGCCTTGGTGCGCCGCAGCGACCATCCGGGCAGGTGTGCCGGGGCCGGTCGAGGTCGGGCAGGAACCGGGTGAAGCCCGCCCGGATGATCGCCTCCGCTTGGGCCTCGGTGGTGCGCCCGTCGGGCAAGGTGAGACCCACCGTCGTCGTGGGCTCGAACAGCACCACGGGCAGCCCGCCGTCGCCTGCCGTCGGGTCCTCGGCCACCTCGGCGCGGGCCTGGGTGTCGACGGACTCGAGGGTGTCCTGGACCGTCGCGGAGTCGGCTCGCGCCGCCGGGAGCACGAGAGGGTGAGCGGGGGTCGCTGCCATCGGCGGGAGCGGGATCTCGTCGAGGAGCAGATCTTGGTGCTGTCCGTCGTCGCCCGCCACGAGGAAGCGGTAATTCTGGTCATCGTCGACGTGGGCCTCGGCGGTCCCGACCGCGTCGAGCAGGGCGTGCAGCCGGGGATAGGGCGCCTGGCGGATCCAGTCGATGACCTCGGGCTGGCGCAGCAGCGCCAAGGCATGGGAGGCCAGGTTGACTCCTGCGCGGTGGTACTGCGCGGCGGCGTCCCGGACCAGTGGGTGCTCGGTGACGACGTCGCGGTAGGCTGCGTCGACCGCAGTGTAGAGCAGCGTGAGTTCGCCGCGCTGCACCGCGACATGGCTACCGGCCACCAGCTCGCCGCGGTCCAGCGCCGCCCGCGACGCCTCGTCACCCTGCACCATGCCTGTGGTCCGCCCGCAGATTGGGCCGAGCCGGTAGCGGCGCACTTCCGGGTACTGCTCCACGGTCGCGTCGATGAAGCGCCGCGATCCGGGCAGCCACACGATGCAGTGCCCGCGGAAGCCGTCCTGCTCCCAGTAGGGTTCGGGCTGGCCGTAAAGGATCAGCCGCTGCGAACGATCGCGCACGACGAGATCGACCGGGCGGGGTTCGGCGCTGATCCCGAACTGCTCGTAGGCGCGCTGCAGCGTTATCGAGCCATCAACGCACGCGTTCCCGGGCTGCCCGCTCATGTGGTAGAGCCACAACAACGGGAGCAGCAGCTCGACCATCAGATCCGGGTCGGCCCTCCCGGACAGCAACAAGCTGGCGATGCGCTCGTCGGTCATCTTCAGCAGGCCGACGGTATAGCTCCCGGACCCGGCACCCGTGCCCGTCCGGGCGGGCCGATCCGATCGCCGCGGCGTCCTCTTGGGCTTGCGCCCCTTCGACTTGGGCACGTCCGGAACGGTAACGCGCGGCCCCGACAGAATCGAAGAGCGATCGGCACAGGTGGTCTCGCAGGCCGTCACCGCGCTCGGCTCGGGCGGGCGGTGGGCACGACATGGGCGACCGTACGTCGGTGGACCCTCCGAATACGAGTGTCAGAGCAGATCGACCTCAAGCGTGCGGTCGACGCGGTGCAGACGCCCGGGATCGGCGGTCAGCGCGGGCCAGCCCCGGGTCCGGGCTACGTGGACGACGTGCCCGGCGCACCCGTCGAAGACATCGGCGTCGAGGAGCAGCTGGTCGACCTGGCCGGCGGTGGCGGCATCGAGCTCGCCGAGCACCACCGACGGGTGGCCCAGCACTTCGGCGAGCTCCGGCCCGGCGTCAGGCCGCACCGCGCGCACCTCGGCCAGCGCGAGCGTGGGCAGATACAGCGGCAGGGACAGCGCCCGCGCCGTAGCGAACCACGACGCGGCGGACACCCGCCCGCGCACCAGAGCGGCCAGCGCGGAGGCGTCGAGGACCTTCCCGCCAATCACGCCGCGGTCTCGGGGGCGACGATGTGGCGCCGGCGGACCTCGTCGTCTCCGGGCCACTGGGCGCCGAACCCGGCGTAGGCGCGGCGGTAATCCTCGATCGACGGGGCACCGTGGCGGGCCACCATCCGCGCCTCGATCGCCCGCCCGCGCTCGTCGTCGCTGGCATCAGGTGCCGCCAGCGGTGGCAGGCCATTATCGACCTGATGCTGCTGTGTCACGCGCGCAACGGTAGCCGGTAGCGCCAACAGCACGAAGCCCGGACCGGCATTCCTCCAACAACGGGGGAGCGATGCCGGCAGACGGGGGCGCGCACCCCACCGAGCCGCCGCACGGATGCCCGGTAGTCGAGCGCGGCGCGCAGCAGGACGATCAGATGGCGTCGGGGGGGTCGTCCTCGGCTGGGAGGCTTGTGCGGATCCGGCCACCGGCCTCCCGGTCGAGCGGCCGCGGCGCTCGGCGCTCGGTGGGCTCCGCCGTAACGGCACGCAGGGCATCCCGGGCGCTGGGCATGCGTGCCGGTCGCCCCGACCTGGCAACTGCTCGACGACATGACCGCCCGCGGCTGGCCCAAGGCCTGGATCCCGACAACTCGGCCTCGGGCAGCCGCTGCAGCGGCGCCGAGACCGCATCAGCGCCGCAACCGCCGCAGCCGTCGCACAGCTGCACCGCCGACTCGCCCACCGCCGCCCACCACCACGCCGCCGGCGGCGGACCCCGCTGCCCCCGCTGGCCGAGCTACTCGCCGCCGAGGCTACCCAGGACCGGGGCGGGCGTCATGACCCGCCCCCCAAGCCCCCGCCGCCGGGCCGGGCCACCCGCCACGACCAGCCGCCGACCGCCGTGAGGAGACCACCAGCATGCCAACCACCCGACCGTTGTCGGTGACCACCCACCTGCACACCCCCACCGGCACCCGGCTACCCGCGACGTGGGCCTACGACCCCGCCGACCCGC
>JBOHGT010000322.1:0-7029 GCA_050700385.1 Pseudonocardiaceae bacterium
GTCGATGGGCGTCCCCTGAAGGGAGAGTTTCTCGGCTCGGCTACGCTTGTGAACACGATGATCAGGCAGCTCGAAATTTTCACTTCCGAGGTGACACGCGTGGCCCGCGAAGTCGGCACCGAAGGCATGCTTGGAGGCCAAGCCGAGGTTCCTGGCGTCACCGGCGTGTGGAAGGATTTGACTGAAAGCGTCAACTCCATGGCCAACAACCTTACCAATCAGGTGCGCAATATTTCCGACGTGACGATCGCCGTGGCGAGCGGCGACCTTTCGAAGAAGATCACCGTGGATGTGCGCGGCGAAATCCTCCAGCTCAAGGAAACTATCAACACCATGGTGGATCAGCTTCGGTCGTTTGCCTCGGAAGTGACGCGCGTGGCGCGCGAGGTGGGCACCGACGGCAAGCTCGGCGGACAAGCTATCGTTCCCGGCGTCGCGGGCACATGGAAGGATTTGACCGACTCGGTCAACGCCATGTGCGGAAACTTGACGGCGCAAGTCCGCAATATCGCCCAAGTGACGACGGCCGTGGCGCGCGGTGACCTGTCGCACAAGATCACCGTGGACGTGCGCGGTGAGATTCTCGAACTGAAGAACACCATCAACACCATGGTCGACCAGCTCAACTCGTTCGCCAGTGAGGTGACGCGCGTGGCACGCGAGGTCGGCACCGAAGGCAAGCTCGGCGGCCAGGCCCAGGTGACCGGCGTCGCCGGCACCTGGCGCGATCTCACCGACAACGTCAACTACATGGCGTCCAACCTGACCAGCCAGGTGCGCAACATCGCCCAGGTCACCACGGCAGTGGCCAGGGGCGACCTCAGCCAGAAGATCACCGTCGACGCGCAGGGCGAGATCCTGGCGCTGAAGAGCACCGTCAACACCATGGTCGACCAGCTGTCCTCCTTCGCCGACGAGGTCACCCGGGTCGCCCGGGAGGTCGGCACCGAAGGCAAGCTCGGCGGCCAGGCCCAGGTCCGTGGGGTCTCCGGCACCTGGCGCGATCTCACCGAGAGCGTCAACCAGCTCGCCTCGACGCTGACCACCCAGCTGCGGGCGATCGCCCGGGTGTCGACGTCGGTCGCTCGGGGCGATCTGACCCACGAGATCGCCGTCCAGGCCCGGGGCGAGGTCGCCGACCTCAAGGACAACATCAACCAGATGATCGTCACATTGCGGGAGACCACGAAGGAGAACGCCGAACAGGGCTGGCTGGACTCCAACCTGGCCCGCATCGGCGGTCTGCTGCAGGGCCAGCGGGATCTCACCGAGGTCTGCAACATGATCATGACTGAAGTCGCGCCGCTGGTCGAGGCTCAGGTCGGCGCGTTCTTCCTCGCCGACGGGGATGACGCCGGCACCATGGAGTGGCGCCTGTGCGGGTCCTACGGCCTGGCCGCTGACGCCGCGCAGGCCGCCTTCCGGCCGGGCGAGGGCGTGGTCGGGCAGGCCGGCGCCTCCCGACAGGTCATCCTGGTGCGGGACGTACCAGCGGACTACCTGTCGATCCGGTTGGGTGTCGGCAGCGCGGCGCCGGCGGCCGTCGTGGTGCTGCCCGTGCTGTTCGAAGGCCAGGCGCTGGGGGTGATCGAGTTCGGCTCGCTGAGTGCGTTCTCGGTGCTGCACCTGACGTTCCTGGAACGGCTGGTGGTCACCATCGGCGTGGCGATCAAGACGATCCAGGCCAACCGCCGCACCGAGGAACTGTTGGCGCAGTCCCAGCGGCTGGCCACGGAGCTGCAGGAGCAGTCCGCCGAGCTGCAGCGCACCAACGCCGAGCTCGAGGACAAGGCGGAGCTGCTCTCCGAGCAGAACCGCAAGATCGAGATCAAGAACCTGGAGATCGACGCCGCACGGCGGGGCGTCGAGGACAAGGCGCAGCAGCTTGCGCTGGCCAGCCAGTACAAGTCGGAGTTCCTGGCGAACATGAGCCATGAGCTGCGCACTCCGCTCAACTCGCTGCTGCTGCTCTCCCGCCTGCTGGCCGACAACTCCGACCGCAACCTCAGCCCCGAGCAGATCGAGTTCGCCAGCACCATCCACAACGCCGGTTCCGACCTGCTCCTGTTGATCGACGACATCCTCGACCTTTCCAAGATCGAGGCTGGCCGCGTGGACATCGAACCGGCCGCGGTCACGCTCGCCGAGGTGCGCAGCTACGTCGAGAACGTCTTCCGGCCACAGGCCGAGGAGAAGGGGCTCGAGTTGCGGGTGACGATACCCGAGGGCGCACCCGAGGGGATCGTCACCGACGCGCAACGGCTGCAGCAGATCCTGCGCAACCTGCTGTCCAACGCTGTCAAGTTCACCGACACCGGCCAGGTGACGCTGACGATCGGCCCCGCCCGGGAGGGCACGGTCGGCATTACCGGTCTCGACGCAACCAGTCTCGATGTAGCCGGCGGTGTGGTGGCCTTCGCCGTCGAGGACACCGGGATCGGCATCCCCGACGAGAAGTTCGCCATGATCTTCGAGGCGTTCCATCAGGCCGACGGGACCACCAGTCGCAAGTACGGTGGCACCGGGCTGGGCCTGTCGATCAGCCGGGAGCTCGCCCGCATGCTGGGCGGCACGATCACGGTCACCTCGACGATCGGCGTGGGCTCGGCCTTCACCCTCTACCTGCCCGAGGCGATCCCCACCGACATGACGCCGGCCAGGCCGCGGCCGGCCGTGGTCACCGCCGGCGACTCGTGGCCGAGCACCGGTGTCGCCGCCACCGGTTCGCCGATCCTGCGCCAGTCGCCGCCGAAGCGGCACAGCACCCCGACCCGGCGGGACCTGGGGGGCCTGACGGTGCTCATCATCGACGACGACGTGCGCAACGTCTTCGCCCTCACCAGCGCGCTGGAATTGCACGGCCTGGAGGTGTTCTACGCCGACAACGGCGCGGACGGAATCCGGCTGCTGACCGAGCATCCCGATGTGGACGTCGTGCTGATGGACGCAATGATGCCCGGCCTCGACGGCAACGAGACCACCCGCCTGATCCGGGCCCTGCCGGGCGGCGACACCCTGCCCGTGGTGTTCCTGACCGCCAAAGCGATGCCTGGTGACCGGGAATCGAGCCTGGCAGCAGGAGCTACCGACTACATCACCAAGCCGGTGGACCTCGACGAGCTGCTGGACGCCATGGCGACCTGGGTGGCGCGGTTCCGGCAACCGCCCGGCCCGCAACGGACGACATGACCAAGCGACGCACTGCGAAGGTGCTCATCGTCGACGACCGCCAGGAGAACCTGCTCGCGCTGACGGCGATCCTGCAGGGTCTGCCCGTCGACACGGTGAGCGTCACCAGCGGGGAACAGGCGCTCAAGCGACTGCTCGCCGACGAGTACGCCGCGATCCTGCTGGACGCCCACATGCCCGGGATGGACGGCTTCGAAACGGCCGGCCACATCAAGCAGCGGGAACGCACCCGGCACATCCCGATCATCTTCCTCACGGCGGTCGCCTACGACGCCCACCTCGCCTTCCGCAGCTACGAGGCAGGCGCGGTGGACTACATCACCCGCCCGTTCGACCCCTGGGTGCTGCGCGCCAAGGTCACCGTGTTCATCGACCTGTGGACGATCAACGCCCAACTCGCGGACCAGGCCGAAGCGGCGCGGGTACTGCAAGCTGAATGCACGTCGCTACGCGCCGCCGTCGAGGAGAGCCTCGCCGTGCTGGAGACTGTGTCTCCCAATCAGGGCGAGGCGGAGGTAGCCATCCACAAGGTGCGCACGCGCCTGGCGCAGGTGCGGCCGAATCAGCGGACCAAGATGAGCTGACACCGACACAGGAGAGGGACACCCATGCTCGACATCGTTGTGGAGCCGGCCGAGCCGGGTTCGGAACCGGCGGTGCTGCTCGTCGACGGCGAGGTAGATCTGGCCACCGCACCCCAACTCGTGCAGGCCATCCTCGACCTGCTCGCCGCCGATCCGCCACCACACAGCGTCCGCGTGGATCTCTCGAACGTGCCGCTGGTGGACTCCTCCGGGGTCGAGGCCCTGGTCCGAGGACACAAGCGGGCAACGCAACTGGGGGTCAGCTTCGCCGTCCGCCGTCCCCAGCAGATCGTCCGTCAGGTACTCAGGATCTCTGGTCTCCTCCAACAGCTGACCGAACACGAACCGCTACCAGGCGGATCCGGCGAAGGCCATGACGACGCAGGCCATGACGACGCAGGTCGTGACGACGCAGGCCGTGACCGAGCCGGATAGCACGCTGGTGGAGGCGCGTTGGTCAGGTCGCTCGGACGACGAGCAAGGCGATGTCGTCCTTGGGCGGATCGGGTGAGAAGTCCTCGGTGGCGGCCCGCAGGGCGCTTGCTATGACCTCGGCGGAAGTGCCGGCCAGCCGGGCCGCGCTCTCCTCGAGCCTGGCCCGGCCGAAGAACTCGTCGCCGCGCCGCCGCTCGGTCACCCCATCCGTGTAGATCACCAATGCCTCTCCGGGCCACAGCACATGCTGCGTGGTGGAGAGCTCCATCGCGGGCAGCAGGCCGACGGCGGTGCCGTACTGCCCGACGAAGGTGACCGAGCCGTCGGGACGCACGAGGAGCGGCTGATCCTGACCGGCGAGTACGAGTTCGACGGCGAGCCCGCGGGTGTCCTCCCGACGGCGCACGAGCGCGGCGACCACGGTGCAGTAGTGCGGCTCGTCGTCCGACTCGCCCATGGTGTCGTTGAGGAGCTCGAGCGCTCGCTCCAACGAGCAGCCGTCGCGGAGCAGCACACGCAGCACGTCGCGCACAGCGCCCGTGCGGGCCGCCGCCGCGGCACCCTTGCCGCACACGTCGCCGACGGCGATCAGCCAACTGTCTTCGCCGAGGGGGAGCACGTCGTAGAAGTCGCCGCCGACATTGGTGCCCAGACTGGCCGGCAGGTACTCGGCCGCGAACTCGACGCCGTCGGCGGTCGGCAGGGTACGGGGCAGCAGCGCGTTCTGGAAGGTCTGCGAGATGCGCACGTGGGCGGCGTTGAGCTGTGCATTGGCGATGGCCAGGGCGGCGCGGCGGGCGACGTCCTGGATCAGCGCGACATCCTCGGGAGTGTGGGAGCGGTCCTCGGGTCGTCCCACGGTCAGGGTACCCAGGACGTTCTGATGAGCTGCCAGCGCGACGGCCACGCCTTCGGCAGGCTCGGTGAAGCTGACCGGCCGCGCTCCCTGTGCCGCGTCGTCCAGCCGGGAACGCAGCTCGACATCCCCGTCCTCGTTCAACCAGGCCCGTAGCGTGGGAAGGAGTGTCTCGTCGGCATGGGCATAGGTCGCCCGGCCGAGCTGGCCGTGCTCGTCGGTGAGGTGCACGGCGCACCATCCTCCGAGCCGGGGCACGATGATCTGGGGGATCAACGCGACGGTGAGGTCGATGTCCAGGGACTGGGCGAGCAGCTCACTGCTCGCGGCCAGGTAGCTCATCCAGGACCGGCGGTGGGCGTCGGCTCCGCGCAGCCAGTCCGATTCGATGGCCAAGGCGATCCGCTGCGCCGACAGCGAGGCCAGCTCGCGCCCGCCGTGGAGGCGTCCTACCCCGTAGAGGCGGAGGCGGCCCACCAGCGGGGCGTTCACGGGGAGCGTGACCGCGAGAGCCGGCTCGGGGCCGAGCCGACCGTGCTGGGCAAGCGGGCGCTGGCCCTCGCCGTTGCCGTAGTCGACGGACACCGTACCGCCGTCGGCGGCAAGCGTGTCGCAGAGCCGGCGGAGCAGCTCGGTCACCAGCCCCGGCACGTCGAGCCGGGCGGCCAGGGTCGGCGGGACGTGCAGCAGCCACCTGCACTCGCGCGGGACCGGCCAGTCCGGCGGGGCCTCCACCGTGTCCTCCGGAGTGGCTGGGTCGTCCTCTTCGGCCGCCCGGCGCTCGAGGTCGAGCGAGAACCACGCGGTGTGGCAGCCGTCCGTGCCGTGCCGGGTCCCCCATGCGGAGGCCAGCGCCGCGACGAGCCCTGGCACGTTCGTCGACCGCGCGGGGTGGGGGTTCGGCACGGGCCGGGCCGGTCCACGATCGGTGACCGCCACGACGACGGCGTTGTCGTCGACGGTGACGGTGAGCTCGAGTTCGGTGCCCACGTGCTGCACGGCGTCGGCACACAGCTCACTGGTCAGCAGGATCGCCACGTCGAGCTGCTCGTCGAGCCCGGCCGCGCCGAGGTCCGCCCGCACGTGGGCGCGTGCTGCCGCAGCGGAGTCGACGCTTGCCGGCAGCCGGACTCGACGCTCTCGGCGGAGGGCCACGAGTGCAGTGTGCCGAACGGGCTGCCGGCCTTGCCACCACCTCCGACCTCGATATCGGGCTCCAGCCCGTGCCAGAGCCAAGGTGGCGCCTAATTGAGCCAAATTATCTTGCGATGGCCGCCGAGGCCGGAGGGGAAGACACTCGTGCACTGGCCGAGCGACTCACCGCGCCGCTGGAGTCGGCGGTACGGCTCGCCCTGTTGGACGCGCTGTCGGCGGCAGCGGATGAGATCACCCGCGACCTCGCGCCGGGCTCGGTGGATCTCCGCCTTCGTGGGCGTGAGCCCAGTTTCGTCGTGACCGCGCCACCCCACCGACTCGGTCGAGGAGCCGGACACCTCCGCGGTGGGCGTCCCGCCGCCGGTGTCACCGGACGGCGAGGAGGGCGCGACGGCGCGGATCAACTTCCGCCTTGCCGAACACCTCAAGGGCCGGATCGAGGAGGCCGCCGGCCAGGCGGGGCTCTCGGTCAACGCGTGGCTCGTCCGGGCGGCGGCGGCCGCGCTGGAGTCCGGCGACCGCAGCCGCCGCTCCGATCGGCGCGGCCCGCGCGGCGGGCAGCGCTACAGCGGCTGGGTGCGCTAGCGCTCCCGGCGGCACGACACCACCTCCCCTTACTCGTCCCACCAGCGGGACGCCCCAGCTAACCCATCCGGAGGATCGCCATGCCCACATTCGACACCCCCGAGCCGATTTCGGTCGAGATCGACCTTGTCGTCGGTGACGCGCGTATCACCGCCAGTGACCGCGACGACACGGTCGTGGAGATACGAACCTGCAGATCGGCGCCTCAGTGGCGGCGTTCCGCTG
>JBOHGT010000323.1:0-3549 GCA_050700385.1 Pseudonocardiaceae bacterium
GCACGGCGAACCTGTTCACCATCTTCGGCGAGCCCGACGTGCGCATCGGCCGGACCGGCGCGGGCGTGGTCGTCGAGCTGCTCGGCGTCGACGTCTACGATCCGACCACCGGCATTATTCGCAGCAATGACACCTCCGAGATCGCGCTGTGGATGGTCGACAGCGACTACGACGAGGAGTCGTTCTTCGTGCGGCACTGCTACTTCTCTGGCGGTGGCCCCGACCCTTATGTTCGCCTGAAGCGCGCCCTGCGCGCCGAGATTGACGAGCAGGCGTGGGACTCGCTGTACGGCACCCGCTCGCGCCCGTTCCCGCCGCCGAAGTCGGGCAAGATCGCCGTCAAGGTGATCAACCACTACGGCGACGAGGTCCTCAAAGTGTTCTCGGTCGAGGCGTGATGGACCCACGTCAGTCGCAAACAAACCTGCTGGCGGATGGAAGGTGGGGAAACGCCTGGTGAGCCCCTTCCGCGACGACGTGGAGCGGGCGCTCGTGATCGTGGCGCACCCCGATGACGCGGAGTTCTGGACGGGTGGAACGGTCGCGCTGTGGACCGCGAGCGGGGTAGAGGTCAGCTATCTCGTCCTCACTGATGGAGACGCCGGCGGCAGCGACCCCCGGAGCGACCGCGACGATATTTCGCAGATCCGGCGGGCCGAGCAGCGGCGGAGTGCGTCCCTGCTCGGCGTCAAGGAGGTGCGGTTCCTGGGGCGACATGAGGGTGAGCTAGCACAGAGCCCGGAGCTGCGCCGGGAGCTGGTCCGCGTGATCCGGCAGATTCGACCGCAACGCGTGATCACGTGGAGCCCGGAGTGGAACTGGGCGAGGTTTCGCACGAGCTGCCACGTCGATCATCGCACCACCGGAGAGGTTGCGCTGACTGCGGTATATCCGGACGCTGGCAACCTCTTCGCTCATCCGGCTCTGGCTCGAGAGGGCCTCGAACCGTGGACGGTGTCGGAGATCTGGCTCCTCAACTCGCCGCAGCCCAACCACTACGTCGATATCACCGACTTCTTCGAGCGCAAGGTCAGGGCCGTCGAAGCGCATGTGAGCCAGGTCGGTGATCGTGGCTCGATGGTGGCCTCACTGCGGGAGCGCATCGCGCCGAACACTGCGGCCGCCGGGTTGCGACAGGGTCGGCTGGCCGAGGCGTTCCAAGTGGTGGTCAATCGCTGAGCCCGTCGGCCGCGAAGAGCTCGGACCGTGCGGCGAGCAGGTCGTGGGCGTGCTCGGTGAAGACCGACGCGGCGTTGGTTGAGCCCAGCAGATCGAGCAGCTGGCTCACGTCCTGGAGGACGTGCCTGGAGTGCAGCCGCCACGCGTCGGCAACCACCCGCTGCGCAGCTTCTGCGGCCTCCTCGACTTCCCCGAGCTGCGCGAGTGCGGTCGCGAGGATCGCGGTCCGCTGCGCCCTTGTGCGGCTGTGGTCGGGCCGGCACAACGCAATCGCGTCCTCAGCGAAATCCTTGGCCTGGCGTGGTAGGCCGAGATCGCGGTAGGCCCGCGCTGCGTGGCCCCACAGTCCACCCTCGTCGAAGTCCAGCCAGCTCGGATCCACGCCATCACTGCGGCTGCTCAGCGCGGTCTCGGCGATGGACAATGTGGACTCGCACTGGGCATGATCGCCGGTTGCGGCGAGGGCACACGCCTCCATCGCGGCACACATTGCCGTGACCGATGGTGCGGCCATCCCGGATGTGCTTGCGCGAGCGGCACTAGCCAGGTCCAGGGCTTCGCTCGGACGGCCGAGATGGAGGGCCTGGTGACTGAGGGCCGCGAGCACTCGGCCCCCGAAGAGACTGCGACCGTGCGCGAGATCAGACAGCCGTAGGGAATCCAGCATATGGCGTCTTGCTCGGTTCTGATGGCCGGCGTCGTACGCCATCCACCCAAGATCCAGATTCAGCTCGGCGACCGCTGTGAGCAGTTCGACCCCCACTTCGCTGGTATAGGAACCGTTCAGCAGTGGGGGCACCTCGTCGAGGAGATACGTCCGGGTCATCGGGTAGGCGGCGCCTCCGCCCATGGTGTCATCGAGAGTCTTGAGCTGGCTCCGGGCAATGCGGAGCCGAGCGACGTCACCGTGACCGACCTGTCTACATGTACCGGTCCGTGAAGGCGTGGTGGCGATAGTCGGGAGGATGAGCCAACGGAGGGTGGCGGGCGTTGCGGTCTCGGACACCGCGGCCGGGTCCTGCTCACTTGCGTGCCAGCCCGTGGTGAACGCCTGCACGGGACCATCCTCCTCGGGGACGGATCGGCTGCAGTGGAACCCGAGCTCGGCGTCGGTCTTCGCGCCGAGCTCCTCTCGGAACGCGCGCCGATAGTCGGCGTTGGGCCATGTGTGGACACCGCGTTCGAGCTTGGAGATGTAATTTCCGTCCAACGGCGGGTCCAAGCCGAGGCGAGCCGACACCCGCTCGGCCAGCTGGGCTTGCGTCAGGCGACGTGCCTGACGCGCGTCGGCTAGAGCGCGGTTGCGTTCGCTTCTCGGACCCATCGCTGCCCTCCCCGTGCCGCCCGGATATGAGTTTAGGGCGGTCGCTTCTGCGGCACAGTGCCGGGGGACGCACGAACTCTGTCAGTAACTCTCCCAGCTCACCGGCGATTTCGACGGCGTTCCGGGCTCGGGAGTCGGGGAGGAGGGTACGACCTGCCCCCGGCGGATGGTTCGCGCCGAGCGCCGGTACAGGAGACACGAGGGAGGCCCGCGGGTGCTGCGGAGAAGGAGACGAGCTGGGCAGTGGGTGCGCGAGGCCGGTAGGCCTGATGTCCGGCACCGCGGTGGCGTGTCGTGGGATGTCGCGCCGGTCCCGTATCGCTGGCATGCCTGCCGGCCGCAGACGGTGGAGTTGCGCCGCGAACGCGGGGTGCTGGACGGCACCTACCACTGTGCCTGCGGCGCGGTCACCGACCGAACCGGCGCGTGGCGCCACCGCAACTCCCGGCGACACCAAGACCCGGCCGGGTTGTGCCGCGATCCCGACACGCCGCAGCCCGTCCGTGCGCGGGCGGCGGCGGACACCACCCCTCACCCCGGTGCCCGCCGCCGCCCGCGTTCCCACCGGGCGGGATCGGCGTGAGCGAAACGGTCGGGCGGATCATCGACCTGCGCCGCGCCGGGTTTGGGTTCCTGCACCACCGCGACGAGCGCGGCGTCGTGGTCATGGTGCAGGCCGTCCGTATCCGCGCCAGGCACATCGAGACCGTGCTGACCTGCGGCACTCCTCGTCAGCCGCATCATCCCGCCGCCGTAGCGATGGTCTCGGTCCTCGAAGGCGGTGGTGGCAGCACCCACCTCCTGGGCGATCCTCCCGCTGTCCTCCCCGCGACACCACCACCGCGCGCCGTGGCGAACTACGGACCTGCGGGACAGACTCTCCGGCCATGTCGGCACGACCAGCGACCGGTGAGCACACCCCGCCGGCGCCAGGTCCTGCACCGCGACCACGACAGGCAGACACATGATCGACCTCGAGCCGCTGTGGCGCCACTCACGACGCGACCCATGACCTGGTTCGTGGCCTCGCTACGCGACGAAGACAC
>JBOHGT010000324.1:0-6432 GCA_050700385.1 Pseudonocardiaceae bacterium
GCCCGGCCCGCAGCCACGCCCGGGGCGGCCGCGGCCACCGCCGCGACGAGCTCGGTGTCCACCGCCTCGGCGAGCGTCCACTCCACCACCGCGACCGACGCCCTGGCCAGCAACAGCAGCGAGACGAGGGCGACCGCGGTGACCACACCGGCCACCCGCAGCGGCAGCGGGCGGGCCGTCCACCAGCGCCGCACCCGGTTCACGGCTCGACCTTGGCCCCGACCTGGTAGCCGTGGCCCCGCACCGTCTGCAGCACCGATCCCGCACCGACGGCTGCCAGCTTGCGGCGCAGGTAGCCGACGTAGACCTCGACGGCGTTGCGGCTGGCCGCCTGCTCGTCGCCCCACGCGGTGCGCAGCAGCTCGTCCTTGCTCACCACACTGCCGGCCCGCCGGGCGAGCGCGAGCAGCACCGCGAACTCCCGGGGCGAGAGCTGGACGGGACGGCCAGCCCAGCTGACCCGCCGGCTGCCGGTGTCGACCACCAGATCGCCGAGGGTCAGCACGGCCTCGTCGGCGATGTCGGCGGTGCGCCGCAGCACGGCCCGCAGCTGTGCCACGAGCACCACGAAGGAGAACGGCTTCACCAGGTAGCCGTCCGCGCCGAGGTCCAGCCCGTCGGCCTGGTCGACCTCCCCGTCCTTGGCCGAGACGAGCAGCACGGGGGTGAGCACGCCCGCGCCCCGCAACCGCTCGAGCACCCGGTAACCGGACAGTCCCGGCAGCATGATGTCCAGCAGCACGGCGTCGAAGCTGCCGGTGAGCGCAACCCGCAGCCCGGTTGGCCCGTCGGCTGCGGTGAGCACGTCCATGCCCTCGGCCCGCAGCCCGCGCTCCAGCGCGCGCCGGACCCCCGGCTCGTCGTCCACCACCAGCACCCGCGGCCGCACGCGCCCCAGCATGCCCGCACCGCCGTGCGACGTCCTGAGGCCCTTCTCAGGTCTCAGGGCTTTCTCAGCCCTCCCGGAGCAGCATCGGCTCATTCGCCCCACCGCAGGAGGTAGCGATGATCCGCTCGCGTGCCGTCGCACTCGTCGCCGTCGTTGCCGGGGCAGTCGGGCTCGGCGTGCTCACCGTCCCGGCCGGGGCAGGCACCGCGCCGTCGCTGCCCGACATCACCGCCGAGGAACTGGTCGGCTCGGTGCTCTCGGCGCGGGCGCCCGCGTTCGGCGGCACCGTCGAGGTGGACAACGCCCTGGGGCTGCCCGCGCTGCCGGGTCTGTCGGCACCGGACGGCTCCTCCCCGCTGACCGACGCCGTGCACACTGTGCGGGTGTGGTCGGACGGCGACGGTCGCGGCAGGCTGGCGGTGCCCTTCCGCGGCGGCGAGCAGACCTATGTGGAGGACGGCAGCACGCTGTGGTGCTACGACTCGGCCTCGCGGACCGCAACTGCGCTCGAGCACGGCGCTCGGGTGGCCGCCGAGCAGCCCCCGGTCGCGGACCCTGCCGCGGCGGCCCGTGCGCTGGTGGGCGAGGTGCGCTCGACGTCGACCGTGACGGTGGACGGCACCGCGTCGGTCGCCGGCAGGCCGGCCTACGAGCTGGTGCTCACCCCGGCGCCCACCGAGCGGACGCTGCTGCGCGAGGTGCGGGTGGCCGTCGACTCCGCCGAGCGGCTGCCGCTGCGGTTGACCGTGCTGGCCAACGGGTCCACCGACCCTGCGCTGCAAGTCGGCTTCACCGACCTCGACGTCGGGCCGCAGGATCCCGGGCTGTTCCGCTTCAGCCCGCCGTCGGGGGTCACCGTCGAGCGGCGCTCGCCGGAGGGAACGCCCGAGCTGCGGGCGGGACCGGCCGTCAGCACGACGGGCGACGGGTGGGACACCGTGGTGCTGGGCCGGCTGCCGGTGGGCTCGGGCGAGACCGGCCCGCTGGCGATGGCCCGCCAGGTCGGCCGCCCGGTGAGCGGGCCGTGGGGCAGCGGCTGGGTGGTGGACACCGCGGTGGGCGCCGTGCTGGTGGCCTCCGACGGCCGGGTGGCGGCCGGCGCGGTCCCGCAGCAGGTGCTCGCCGAGGCCCTGGCGCAGTGACCATCGACTCCGGGACGACCATCGACTCCGGGACGGTCCTCGCGAGGACCGGTGTCGCCGAGGCCGCGGCGGCCCCGGCGATCCGGATCCGCGGGCTGCGCAAGACGTTCGGCCGCACGGTGGCGGTCTCCTCGGTCGACCTCGACGTGCCCGCCGGGGCGGTGCTGGGCGTGCTGGGACCCAACGGGTCGGGCAAGACCACCATGATCCGCCTGCTGCTGGCGCTGTCGCGGCCCACCGCGGGCACCGTCGAGCTGCTGGGCTCGCCGGTGCCATCGGCGGCCGGCGAGGTCCTGCCGCACGTCGGGGCGCTGGTCGAGGGACCGGGATTCCACCCGTTCCTGTCCGGCCGGGAGAACCTGCTGCGGGCCGGCGCCGCCGAGCCGCTGCTGGCCACACCGGCGATCGGGGGCGCCGTGGACGGCGCACTGGAGCGGGTCGGCCTGTCCGGCGCCGCCGGGCGGCGCTACCGCGCGTACTCGCTGGGCATGAAGCAGCGCCTGGGGCTCGCCGCGGCGCTGCTGGTGCCCCGGCGGCTGATGGTGCTCGACGAGCCGACCAACGGGCTCGACCCGGCCGGCACCCGCGAGGTACGTCGGATCATCGCCGAGCTGCATGCCGGCGGTACGACCGTGCTGGTGTCCTCCCACCTGCTCGCCGAGGTGGAGGCCACGTGCAGTCACGTGGCCGTGCTCGCCGAGGGGGCGCTGGTCGCCTCCGGGCCGCTGGCGACGCTGCTGGACGGCGGGTCGCCGTCGCTGCAGGTCCGCACCCCGGACGTCAGTACCGCCCTCGACGCACTGCGCTCCGAGCGCATCGTCGCATCACGTTCACCCGCCGGTATCCGGGTCGAGCTGGCAGATGCCGAGGCACCCGAGGTGGTGGCCCGTCTGGTGCGCGCCGGGGTAGCTGTTCACGAGGTCCGCCGGGAGCGCGCCGGGCTGGACGAGCTGTTCGCCCAACTCACCGAGGGGAACGGACGGTGAGCGTGGTCGCGGGGGGCCAAGACGTCGTGCCGGATCGGCGAACACGCCGTGCCGGATCGGCGGACACGCCGAGACGGGGCGCGGTGCGGGCGCCGATGGTGCGGTTGCTGCGCAGCGAGTTGCGCTGGGTGCTGCGCCGCCCGCGCACCCAGGTCGCGCTCGGGCTGCTGGCCCTGGTGCCGGTGCTCATCGGCGTGGGCATCGTGGTGGCCGACTCCCCCGGCGGCGGGGGCCTGCTCACCCAGGTCGCAGGCAATGGTCTGGTGCTGCCGGTGGCGGCGTTGTCGATCTCGCTCGCGCTGCTGCTGCCGCTGGTGGTGACAATGGCCGCCGCCGATGCGCTGGCCGGCGAGTCCGCCCACGGCACGCTGCGGGGGCTGCTGCTCGCTCCGGTCGGCCGGCCACGGCTGCTGGTGGTCAAGGCGGTGGGCGTGCTCGCGGTGGCGGTGCTGGCAGTGGCCGCCGTCGCGGCGTTCGGGATCGCCACCGGTCTGGTACTCGTGGGCGGGGACGGGATGCTCACGCTGTCGGGTACCGAGGTCGGTACCGGCTCCGGGCTGCTGCGGGTGGCGCTGGCCGCGGCCTGGACGGTCGGCCAGCTCACGGCGATCGGCGCGGTGGGGCTGGCGATCTCCTCGGCGACCGACCACCCGCTGGTCGTGCTGGCCGCGACGCTGGGCGGGATCATCGTGTTCGGCGTGCTGTCCGCGCTGCCCGCGCTGGAGTGGATGCAGCCGCTGCTGCTCACCAGCGGGTGGAGCGCCATCGTCGATGTGCTGCGCGACCCGGTGCCGCCCAGCGAGCTGCTCACCAGCAGCTACCGCGCCGCCTGCTACCTGGTGATCGCCACCGCGATCGCGCTGGCCCGGCTGTCCACCCGCGAGGCCTGACCCCTCCCGCCCCCGCGTGTTCGCCGTTCGTGCACGGTGTGTTGGCCGTTTTCGCACGGTGATCCGGCTCGCCGGAGCTCGTGCCGGCGAGCCGGAGCACCCCCGCGACTGCGCGGCGCACACACCAGCGTCAGGATAGGACGTATGGCGGAACTGTGGGACGAACAGCAGGTGTCCGAGGCGCTAGCCGGGCTCACCGAGTGGCAGCGTGACGGGGATGCGATCGTGCGGACCGCGAAGCTACCCAGCTTCCCGGCGGCGATCGAGGCCGTCCGGGCGGTGGCCGAGATCGCCGAAACGCGCAGCCACCACCCGGACATCGACATCCGCTGGCGCACCGTGACCTTCCGGTGCAGCACGCACTCCGAGGGCGGGATCACCAGCAAGGACGTCGAGCTGGCGGGCGAGATCGACCGCGTGCTCGCCGACGCGATCTGACCGCGAGGCCCGGCTCACTCAGCCGCCACCGGATTGGTCCACCTCAGCTCGGTGAACCGCGCGAAGTCGCTGTCGGCGGAGTAGATCGTCAACCCATGCTCGATCGCCAGCGCCGCGAGCTGAGCGTCGGTGACCAGGTTCCCGGTCAGCTGGTACGTGGCCGAGCGACTGCCAGGGGATCGCGACCCGCTGCGGCCCGTTGAGGCTGTCCTCCAGCCACCGGCACGCTCGCTCGTGGAACGGGCTCGACGAGTCGACTGCATAGAGGAGCAGGTTCGCATCGACGAGCATCAGCGATGCCCTGGTCCCTCGATGGTCTCCAGCGCGTCAGCGACGTTGCTCACATCGATCCGAGCACGCATGGGAAAAGTCCGCTGGACGAACGGCTTGCGTTGCGAGGGTACGGCCAGGCCAGCGCGGATCAGGGCGTTCACCGCTTCACTCAGCCCGATGTTGCGCTCTGCCCGCACAGCCTACACTGCCGCGGCCACGTCAGCGTCGAGCGAGATCGTGGTCCTCATGCATCAAGTATCGCATCAAGATGCATAACAATGTGAGTTCGGGTGCAGCGTGTGACGACCGCGTGCTGGCGCACGGATCACGGACTTCCTACGCAGCGTCCACCCACAACGAGGACATCACGAGATGACCTGCGACGATGTCGATCTGGCCGCGGCCCGCGTCTACGCCATCCCCATGACGACACGGTTTCGGGGGATCACCGTCCGGGAAGGGATGCTGATCGAAGGGCCCGCCGGGTGGGGCGAGTTCTGCCCGTTCCGGGAGTACGACGACCGAGAGGCGGCGGACTGGCTGGCCACGACCATCGAGGCCGCGACGGTAGGGTGGCCCGAACCCGTCCGGGACCGCATCCCGATCAACTGCACCGTTCCGGCGGTAGGCCCGCAACGCGCCCACGAGATCGTCACCGCCTCCGGCTGCGGCACAGCGAAGGTCAAGGTCGCCGACCACCCCGGCTCACTCGGCGAAGACCTCGCCCGCGTCGAGGCGGTGCGCGATGGTCTCGGCCCGCGGGGCGCGATCCGGGTGGACGCCAACGGACTCTGGGACACCGATACCGCGATCACGGTGATCCCCCGCCTCGATAGGGCGGCCGGCGGCTTGTCAGTACGTGGAACAGCCCTGCCGCACCATCGAGGAACTGGCCGCCGTCCGCCGCACAGTGACTGTGCCGATCGCCGCCGACGAGTCCATCCGCCACGCCGAGGATCCGCTGCGGGTCGCTGTGGCCGGGGCCGCCGACGTCGCCGTCATCAAGTGCACCCCACTGGGCGGGTCCGCCGCTCCCTACAGGTCGCCCAAGCCGCCGGACTGCCCTGTGTGGTGTCCTCCGCGCTGGAGACCGGCATCGGCCTGGCCGCCCAACTCGCCCTGGCCGGAGCGCTGCCGGAACTCGACTTCGCCTGCGGTCTCGGAACCACGTCCCTGCTGCGGGGTGACGTGGTGACCAGCGCCGACTCGCTACGCCCCATCAACGGCTACCTGCCGGTTCCCCGCACCGCACCCAGCCCAGATCCCGACCTACTGAACACTTACGCCATGACCGACCCGGCGAAAGAACAATGGTGGCGAACTCGACTCGGCCGCGTCCACGTACGTAAGGGGCCACGGCGGTCATGCAGGCGGGTACAGCGAGGGCGAGGGCCAACTCGGCGAGCACATGGAGGATCACCCCGCAGACCGTGCCGCGGGTCACATGCCGTGTTGTTCACCGATCGTGAGACGTCCCCCGGATCGGCTACACGTTCAGCTCGGCCCTCGACGCCAGCCCCGCAGGTCCCGACCGATCGCGTCGGCCCGGGACCGCTCGACCAGCCCGGCGATCGCCTCCCGGGCGAACGGGTTGCGGTACACCCCCATGGGGAACAGGTCCTCGGCGGTCAAAAACGCGCGTACCGCGTCATCATGGCGTTCCCGCAGCCGAGCAGCAGCGGCCCGACCGAAGTCCACCCAGTAGGCGGCCTGGCGGCTCACGAACGGATGCCGCTGCGGTTGCACCCCTCGAGCGATGCTCACAGCGCGGTCGGGCTCGCCTGCTTCCAGCGCCTGCGACATCCGGTACATTC
>JBOHGT010000325.1:0-23332 GCA_050700385.1 Pseudonocardiaceae bacterium
TGCAGCCCAAGACCGCGTTTTCCATGTCTGTGGTGATGGGTCGGGTGAGCTGGCGCAGCCAGGCACGTTGCCCGTACCTGTGGACCCAGGTGCGCACCGCGTCGCCCATGTCGTGCAGTTGGACACCTCGCTGGTGGGTGCCTGTCCACTGGTCGACCAGCGAGCGCCCGAGTTCTGCGTGCCACATCAGCGCGGGGAGGTCGTCGATCACGACGGACATTCCGACGTGGTTGACCGGGCTGTTGGTGAACCCGCGAATGGCGCGGTCGGCCGCCGAGTGGCCGCGGAACAGCCAGATGTCGCCGGTGCGTGTCAGCTCGAGTGCCACGTCGAGGCTGCTCGGGGTGCCTGGCATGGTCACAGGTTAGGAGGGTGGCAGGCTGGACCGATGACGTGGTGGAAGATCGTCGGCCTGGCTGGGATCGCGGGTGTCGCGGCTACCGGGGTGCTGATCGCCCGCGGGGAGCGCACCCGCCGGGCGTATACCCCCGCCGAGGTCCGCTTCCGGCTGCACGCCCGCGCGGCGCAGGCCGAAGGCAGCCAGCAGCGCTGCGACCGCACTGACACCAAGTGACAAGGGCGCGTCCTGTCCCAGCCGGTTTTGTTGAGCGCGCTCGATCGCCGCGTGGGGCATCGACGCCAACCGGCGGGCGCAGAGGCTCACTGCGGCTGCCGGCCACCCTGGCTGCTGTCACGGCGGAGCGGGCCGTGGCCGCGGATTCCTATCGTCATCTCACGGCGCGTGTCGCACTACGCCTCGCGGATTCGGGGCGAGGATGCCCGTGCGAGGCAGGAGAGAAGGCGGCGCGTCCGGCCGCAGGTACCACCTCGGACCGATCATAGACCAGGACCTGGTTTCCTACGGAGTGTTGGTTGCACGAACAGGTTATTTTCGTCTTATCCAACGGTGTCGGCGCGCAATCTCGGACGCGTGGCTCCGACGTTCATCGAGCTCCGTCATCACTGGACCGAAATTCTGCGCCGTGCTGGGGGCGACGCAATGTGGTGGCGAGCACCAGGCTGGCGGTCAAGAAAACGATGTCTTTTGAGGACGTATTGGCCCTCCAGTGTCGGGGCGTGGTCCGGGCCGCTGAACAATCGCATCGGAAGCAACACGACCGGGGAGAGGACTCCCATGAGCCAGAGCACCAGGAGACCGATTGTCACTCGCAACCTCACGAGGTGCCTCGAAGATCGGGCCATGCTCCATCCCCTTCACAGGACAGAGCCTCCATCGAACCCGGGGCGGTTCAGCCAATCCGTTCGGTGATCCAAGCTCAGAGCACCGTGTGGGCGCACTCGATCGCGAGGAACATGGCGAAGACCAGCAAGATCAGTCCGGAGATGCGGTCGACCCACATCCTCCCTTGAGCGGTGAGGAATCGGCGGGCTGCGGAGGCGCCGATGGCGAGGGCGAGGAACCACACCCAAGAAGCGGTGAGGGTTCCTGTGGCGAACAAGGCGCGTTGGGTGGATTCTTGGGCGGCGATGGCAGCGCCGAGAACGCCGACGGTGTCGAGGATGGCGTGTGGGTTGAGCAGGGACACACTCGCGGTACGGGTCGCGACCGCGCGGAGCGACAGTGACTCGTGGGCTTTGGTGTCGTCGTCGGGCGCGCTGGCACGCAGGGAGCGCACGCCGAGGTAGAGCAGGAACAGCGCCCCGGCCAGCAGCAGGACCGGGCGCAGGCCCGGGACGCCGAAAAGGATGGCTGAGACGCCAGCGGCGCCGGCGACGATGAGGATCGAGTCGCAGACTCCGGCGGCGGCGACCGCGGCCAGGGCGCGGGGCATGCCGACGGTGATGGACTGGTTGATCACGAAGACGTTCTGGGCTCCGATCGGTATGATCAGCGCCAAGCCGAGCAAGAGTCCACCGCCGAAGGTGATCATGGCCTCGATGCGACGTGGTCGGGGTCTGTGAGCGTTACGCACGTGGCCTCGGCGGACAACGTCGCGGTCGCCAGGTTCGCCGCGTGTGGGGTAAGCAGGCATACGAGGTGGTCTCTGGCCTCCAGGAGGCGCTCGGGGGAGATCACAGGACTGACGCGTTCGAGTAGAAAGACGGCGGATCGAGTCGCCTCGTGAACGCGGGTGTGGTGGGAGTCGCGATGGTTCCAGTGCCGGGTCAGTACGTCGGTGCCTTGAGCATAGACGACTTCGCCGACATTGGGTGTCTCGACCCGCTCGGGCTGCCCGAGTGGTGTGAAGCGGTCCTGCGCGGTAGCGAACCGAATGACGACTCGGGCGGCAAGCTGGTCGATATCGAATGCACCCGCTGGGACGCAGAAGCGCGCAGATGTCGCGTTGTATGCGTTGACCGCGCCGTTGATACGCGGCAACTGTCCGTGCCGGCCCAGCCGCCGCTGCAGTGCGTCCACGCTCGGCCTGATCCGTCGGGGGTTCGTGCCGAACGACCGATACGCCCCATGCCAAGAGGCGATGGCCGGGTCGTGCTCACCCGCACACGGAAGATCGCCCACGGCAGCGTCGGCCTCCAGCGCATCGATCGCAGCGTCAGCGTCGGGCCATCCAGCGGCGTTGTCCAGGCTCGCGGCGACGATGAGCACTATCCGCAGGTCGGGAAAGCTCTCGAGGACCTCGTCGCTGACGTAGACGGTCGTGCTCAATTGCGCTGCCTCTTCCTTACCGGGCGTCTCGGTTGACCGGGTGGGGACGGGTTCACCGCGCCACGGCTTGGCCGGAGCGTATCGGCCGCTGCCGGATGGTTGCTCGGTAGCGCAGTCGTGCACCATATCCGTCGGGATCGTGCAGCATCAGCGTGCGATGCACACGTGCGAGTTGGTGGTGCGGGATACCTGGCCACATGTGGTGAATGGTGTGGTACCCGTCGTTGTGAGGATGCAGTATGTAGCGCTGAACCCATCCGAGATTACTGATTGTGGCGTCGAACATGGTGGACGAGTCCGTGTAGACGTGTTCGCTTGCTTCGGCGACCAGCCGCAGCAGCGGGAGTGCTGCGAGATACCCTAGCACCCAGGCTGCCCCGGCACCCCGAGCCGCTGAGGTCCCGGCGAGTGCGATGGCCGGCGCCACCACGATGAGTCCGGCCCACAGGAATGGAACGAGCGACCACAACGAGTCGGCTCCGACTTCGCGCAGCCACCCACGCTGGTAGCTCGGGAAGCGGCGCAAGATCGATAGAGTGAACGTGCCGCGGCTGTTGCGGTCCATGGCCTCAAGGTCGAGCTCCCGGTAACGCTGCAGGTCAGGGTCGTGATCGGTCCCGAAACGACCGTGGTGGCGCAGGTGTCCTGCCCGGTAGTCCTGAACCTTCGCGCCCACCGGCGCCGCCGCCAGGCCCACCGTCAGGGCGTCGTTGAGCCGACGGTGGTGACGGCTCCAGTTATAGTGCGACCCCTCGTGAACCAGATTTTCCAGCCCCCGCAACTGCCGCCCGATCACCATAGCGCCGGCAAGCACGACAAACCCGGCGGCCCACCACGGCAGGCGCGTGACGGCGACACCCGCCACGAGCCCGACCCCCCCAACGGTGGCGATATCGACAACCGCGGATGTCACCGTCACAGCCAGCCGGGTCTGGTGCGCGTGTTTGATATTGTCACGCAGCTGCGACGGAGCTGAATACCCCTTTTTGTAGGTCTGCTCGGATCGTTCACCGACAGCCTCACCTGATGCGACGACTCCCACGCCTCCAGACTCCTCCCGTGCGACGTCCCCATTACTCCCACTCACGAAGTACCACGTCAGCAGCTAGTCGGCACTCCTCTCTTCGGATGACAGTGCAGCTACGCTCCTTGGACGAAAAGATGGCGCGAGGATGACGTTGCTGATGTGGTCCCGAGGTGCCGAGTGAGCCTCGTGCGTGGCTTGGTCGCAGCACCGCCCCTCAACAGTCCGTCGTACCCGCCTGCCGACCAGGATGCAAGCCGTGCGCCCTGGATAGCAGCAGGTCAGAGGATCTGACATGAATATACACGATTCATACATATGAAGTAGTGCCGTCACGCTCCGTGCAACTCTCCCCGCCTCAGTGGAACATGTGAGTGACTCATATATCCTGACCAGGACCGCGCTCAGTGGAAAGAGCGGGGAGTTGCTTCACGGGCTGTTCATCCAAAATTTAGGTGGACACCCTCTGGGCACCCTCGGGCGCTTGACGGACTGTGTAGCGTCGCTATGGAGCCGCCCGCCTACCGTGACTTGGAGCGTCAACCGATGCCGCCTCAAGGGAAATCATCACTCAGATGGAGGAGATCTCAGCCACCGCAGAAGACCCTCCTGCGCAAGCCCGACACGACGGAGGCTCCCAAGAGCATTCAAACGAAGAGCACCCAGTGCACCCCAGTGGGGGCCAAAACGCGTCCCAGAAGTGCGGAACGTCAGAGACATCGCCGTACACTATTGGTGTTCGGATGGTTGATGTAGATTTCTTGTTTTTGACAACGATGTGAGCCTGTGATTGTCCGCCAGGGTGGGTACTCTGGGGTACGGCGCCGGGAATCATGTGTCGTGAGCACGATCCATATCGATCAGGGAGGTCCGCAAACCATGGTGCCGACGTCGGCTCGATCGGAACTCACGCCGCAGATGCTGCAGTACGCAAAAAAATTTGATGACCGTGGTGATATCCGATGGATGCCGTACTTGATGTACTTCCATCCGACGGATCACCGTAGCGACGTCGTTAATACCGACCGTCTGGGGTTTCGGATTTCCCACAATGCAGACGAGACCGCGTCGGTCGGAGGCAAGCTTCCCGACGGTCCGGTCCGGCTGCTGGCCGGCAGTTCGACGGTGTTCGGTATTGGTGCGAGCAATGACGCGGCCACGTTGCCGTCGCGGCTCTGGACCAGCCACGCGCCCAGCAGGCCGTGGCTGAACTTCGGCGGACGTAGCCACAATCCGACACAGGAGCTGCTGCTCTTCGTGCTCCATCGCCACCTGCTTCCCGAGGTCGACGAGATCGTGATCCTGTCGGGCTTCAACGCCCTGGGACTGGCAAGGCTGCCGACCTGGATGCAGGGCGACGCGGGAGCTTTCTTCAACTGTGTCGAGTTCTTCGAGAAGATGGACGAGCTCCGGCACGGGAACACCCGCCGTCGGCGTCGGCGCCCGGACGGAGAGTCGGAGGAACCGCCGACGCTGGAAACCCAGATCAGCAGGGGCGCCGACCTCACATTGCGGCACCTCGAAACCTGGCACCTGCTGGCACAGGGTATGGGCGCGCGCCTTAGGTTCGTGCTGCAGCCGCTCGCGACGTGGATCCGGGAGGAGCCCGCGCCGGAGGAGCAGCGGTTGTTCGCCGAGCTCGACGAAATCGGGGACTTCGGCCGGGCGTACGGCGACATCGCCGAGATGGAAGCAGGGGCGGAATATGCCGAGCAACTGCGGAACGGGTGCAAGCGCCTCGAGGTGCTGTTCCTGGACTTCAACACCGTGCTGGCCAACGCCGTCGGTCCCGAGGACTGGTTGTTCGTCGACCGTATCCATTTCAACGACGAGGGTCACGACCTGGTGGCACGGCTCCTGGCCGATGAGCTCGCCGTCCAGTAACAGGCCAGTGACAACCCAGGGAGGATGTCATGCGATTCCTGAAGAGGCTGTTCGCGAAGTTGTTCCGTCGCGGGAAGAAACGTGACGACGACGCGTCGATCTACCCGATGTTCTAGGAACCAAGGGGAATCTGGATGAAACAAGGGGAATCTGGAATGGCGGGGAACGGTTCGTGGCGAGCGTTGTACACTAGGGCAGCCGATCCCGAGGCGTTGCTGTCACGGGGTTCGGTGGAGACCATCCGTACCGAGTTGGGCCAGACCGGCACTGAGGGTGATCTGACAGAACTGCAGCGGCAGGCGACGGAGTGGTCACGAGCCGAGTCCGAACGGTTCCGGGACCTGATCGCGGAGGCGGGCGAGGACACGGTGTCCGTGCTGGTCCGGCGGGCCGCACTGCACTGTGCTCCGCTGGCGCTGTTGTCCGGTGCCTGGCTGCAGTGGCTCAGCGCACCCGGTAACGCCGACGGGGCGGTGGCGCTGACGATCCTGACGTTGTACGCGTCCGATGTGGACGTCGGCTATCCACGTGCGTCCAGGGGAAGTGCGTACCTCGCTCTGCTGCGGGAGATGAAGCTGTCGGACAACGCGGTGCCGGCCGCCCGGCTGTCGCGCGACCCGCGGATCGGGGACGGCTCCTTCTACCTGCCGGCGATATTGCTGGCGATGAGCCGGCTGCCCGACGACATGCGGGACGAGATCGTCGGCGCCGACCTGTGCCTGCGTACCGTGGGGCTGCTGCCGCCGCTCCGGATGGTGAAGGAGCACCGGCCGGCCGCCGCGGACTGGACGTCGCTCGATCCTGCGGGCGCCCGGCGCCCGGACCAGCCGGCCGGTATCGAGCAGTGCCGTCGCGCACTCGAGGCGATCCTGGCCGACGGCGCCGACAACGCCGCTAACGGTAGCGGCGGCAACAACGCGGACAACGGTGCCGGGCGGATCATGGCCGGTTTCCAGTGGGCGCTGGCCGCCCTCCGCCGATGGAGCGGCGACGTCCTGGCCGATCTCAAGGCGGCGCGTGATCCCGGGTACGAGTTCGCCGAGCTGTTGCGGATGCGTGCGCGTGAAGGCGCGGTCTATCACCAGGACTACACGCTGGGGGACGGCTGGCCGTTGGCGCACTGGCTGCAGGAGGCACGTACGGAACCGGCGCCGCTGATGGCGGCACTCGCGACCAGTCGCCTGGTGAAGCCCGGACGGCCGGATCGCAGCCCGCTGGTCAACAGCCTGGTGGGTGAGGGCGGACGGATGTTCCGCGTCTTCACGTCCGAGGACCTGGCCGTGATCCGGCGATGGATCGCCGCGCTACCCGAGGACGGACACGGCGCCGGAGAGGTGCCGAGCCCTCCCGCCGCACCGGCGTACGTGCCCGCGCTGGATACCGCACCGGAGACCGGTATCCCGCCGGCCGACGTCCGAGAGGCGTACCACCAGCTCGTGAACCGGACGGACACTCGCGCGCTGCGGCACTGGGCACGCGCCTACGTGTACGGCTGGCTGGCCCGCACCCGGCACGACGTCGAGGGCGCCGAGTTCCCGCTGCCGCGGTGTTGGACACCCGAAGGCTTGCGGCCCTGGCTCGGAGACATGCACGACCGGCACAACGAGGGCTTCGAACACGACACCGCACCTACGCCATCGCGGGACGCGCTGATCGACTCGACCGTGCAGCTGGCGCCGCTGACGTTGATCGACGGCAGCTGGATCGCGGGCTTCAGCGACTACGAGCACGCGTCCTCCGAGATCGGGCACTCGTTGTTCGAGACGTACTGGGACGAACTCGGCAACGGTGAGGAGCGGCTGAACCATCCGCTCATCTACCGGGAGATGCTGGCCGAGATGGCGGCCGACCCACCGCCCACGGCGTCCCGGGAGTTCGCGCGGTGGCAGAGATTCCGGGACGTCTCGTTCGAGCTGCCGGTGTACTGGCTCGCCATCGGCCGTTTCCCGCAGACGTTCATGCCGGAGGTTCTCGGCCTCAACCTGGCGATGGAGCTGTCCGGGGTGGGTGGCACGTACCGGCGGGCGCACATCGCGCTGAAGGCGCACGGCTTCAGTGCGCGTTTCGTGGACATCCACAACACGATCGACAACGTGGCCAGCGGCCACTCGGCATGGGCGGCGGACGCGGTCGATACGTACCTCGCGGGAGTGCTGGCCTCACAGGGGTCCGAAGCACTCGACACGGCGTGGGAACGGGTCCGTATCGGTTATCGGTCGCTGAATCCCTCGTCGGCCCGGCGCGCACGCGCGGCCGCACGGCGGGCAACGCGGCGGGCGAGCCGACAGCCGGTGCTGGAAGGAGTGATGCGGTGAACGGCGAACTGGTCCTCGGCATCTCCGCCTACTACCACGACAGCGCGGCCGCCCTGGTGTCCGGCGGAGTACCCATCGCGGCGGCGCAGCAGGAACGGTTCAGCCGCCGTCGCCACGATCCGGGCTTTCCTTCGGACGCGGTGCGGTACTGCCTGGAGGAGGCCGGGGCCACGCTCAAGGACGTGTCGACGATCGCCTACTACGAGGATCCGGTGCTCAAGTTCCGACGGGTCTTGGCGTCGGTGACCGGCGCCGCGCCGTTCGGCTTGCGCGCGTTCCGGCACATCGTTCCGTCCTGGCTGTCCTGGAAGCTGCGTACGGTGGAGGTGGTCCGCCGCGAGCTCGCGAGACTGTCGGCCGGACCCGTGCCTCCGATCCGGGTGCGACGGCACCACGAGTCGCACGCGGCGTCGGCGTTCCTCCCAAGCCCGTACGAGTCGGCCGCGGTCCTGTGTATCGACGGTGTCGGCGAGTGGGCCACCACGACGCTCTGGCATGGCCGGGGTACGGCGCTAACTCCGCTTGCCGAGATCCGTTTCCCGCATTCGCTGGGGATGCTCTACTCCGCGTTTACGTACTTCTGCGGTTTCAAGGTGGACTCCGGCGAGTACAAGCTGATGGGCCTGGCACCGTACGGCCAGCCGCGGTACGCCGACGTGATCCGCGACGAGTTGATCGATCTGAAGCCGGACGGCTCGTTCCGGCTCGACATGCGGAACTTCGCGTACCTGCGCGGTGAGGTAATGACCGGCGGCGCGTTCGAGCGCCTCTTCGACGGCCCGCGGCGGCTCCGCGAGGCACCCTTGACCGAGCGGGAGTTCGACCTGGCCGCGTCCGTGCAGGTGGTCACCGAGGAGGCCGTACTCGCGCTGGCAGCGAACGTGAAGGAACGCACCGGCGAATCGAACCTTTGCCTTGCCGGCGGCGTGGCGTTGAACTGCGTGGCCAACGGCAAGGTCGTCGACACCGGGATGTTCGACAGCGTGTGGGTTCAGCCCGCCGCGGGCGACGCCGGAGGCGCGATCGGTGCCGCTCTCGCGGTCGCGGCGGAGTCCGGGGCGCCGCGACAGCACCTGGATAGCGGGCCACGAGGCAGCGGGAACTCCGGCCGGGACGCGATGTCCGGTGCGCTGCTCGGCCCAGCCTATTCCGAGGACGTACTCCGCGCTTTCCTGGCGGAACGTGATCTGCCTCACGTCCGCCTGGACGACGACGAGATGGCCCACCGGGTGGCCCGTGAGCTCGCCGACGGGAAGATCGTTGGCTGGTTCCAGGGCCGGATGGAGTACGGGCCTCGCGCGCTGGGTGCCCGATCGATCCTCGGTGATCCACGCGATCCCCGGATGCAGTCGGCGATGAACCTCAAGATTAAGTTCCGGGAGTCCTTCCGGCCGTTCGCACCCTCGGTGCTCGACGCCGATGCCAAGGGCTACTTCGACCTGATGCAGGAGAGTCCGTACATGCTGCTCGTCGCACCGGTCGCGAACGCGCAGCAGGTCGAGCCCGGGCAAGAGGCGTTCCGCGCCACCGGGCTCGAGCTCCTGAAGATCCCGCGTTCGACGATTCCGGCGGTCACGCACGTGGACTACTCCGCCCGGATCCAGACGGTCGGCGCGCATCAGAACCCGGCGTACCACCGGCTGCTGTCCGCGTTCAAGGAAGTGACCGGATGTTCGGTACTAGTCAACACCTCGTTCAACGTCAGGGGCGAGCCGATCGTCAACACCCCCCAGGACGCCTACGCCTGCTTCATGCGGACGGATATCGACGTCCTGGCCATTGGTAACTTCCTGCTCTTCAAGGACGATCAACCGCTGTTTCGTGAGGAAGGTGACTGGCGTGGGGCGATTCCGTTGGACTGAGTTCTTTGCTCGCGTCGGCGTCCGTTCCACCAAGTCCCGCGAGTCCACCAAGCCCACCGGGGACCCTCGAGTCCGCCGACCCCGAAGGAGCAGGAGACAATGTGGTTCGTTCCCCTGGCCATCGTCTACTACGTCGTCGTCACGCCGATCGGCCTGATCAAAAGGCTGGTCCACGATCCGTTGGCAAGGCGGATAAGCCCCGGCGCCGAGAGTTACTGGAGGATACCACACTGCTGAGTCGTGCGCGGCAGGCCGGTCAGGCCATCCGGCTCAGCGTTCCGGTGGCAATGGCCTATGTGCCTCTGGGCATCGCCTTCGGCGTGCTCGCCGTCACCAGCGGGATCGCGTGGTATTGGCCTCCGCTCTCCGCGCTGCTGATCTTCGCGGGTTCGATCGAGTTCCTCGCCGTCAGC
Source organism: Pseudonocardiaceae bacterium (assembly GCA_050700385.1). Classification (GTDB taxonomy): domain Bacteria; phylum Actinomycetota; class Actinomycetes; order Mycobacteriales; family Pseudonocardiaceae; genus WHSY01. The sequence continues at coordinate 10,128 of JBOHGT010000325.1, forward strand.
CTCGTCGTGCAAGGGGTCGCGATACCCCAGGTCGCGCTCACGGCTCTGCTGGTGAACTTCCGGCACGTGTTCTACGGGCTGTCCTTTCCGATCTCGCGGCTCCGTTCCCGACCGCAGAGGCTGTACGGCGTGTTCGCCCTCACCGACGAGACGTATGGCATCACGTCGGCCGGTGGTGCCGGCACGCGGCTGAACGGCTTCCAGATCACCGTGCTGCAGGTCGTCAGCCACCTCTGGTGGTCCGGCGGAGCTCTGCTCGGTGCCGTGGTCGGGCAGGTGATTCCCCCACAGCTAGAAGGGTTCGAGTTCGCCCTGACCGCGATGTTCCTCACGCTGGCCGTCGACGCGATCCGCGCGAGCAAGGACTTCGGTCTCGTGGGCCATGCGGCGCTGGCCTGCGCTTGTGCCTACGTTTCCGACAAGTTCGTCTACTCCGGTTCGTTCCTGGTCGTCGGCCTGCTCGTCTACCTGGCCTTGGTCACTGTCGGCTACGCACGACAAGACGTCTCCGCGAAGGAGGGTACGACATGATCGCCGACTCCGCCGTGTTCGCGGTCGTCATCACGATCTCCGTGGTGACGATCCTGCTGCGGGCGTTGCCGTTCCTCGCGGGCGAGAGACTCTCGTCCAACGAGTACCTCCGTTTTCTCGGCGAGAAGATGCCGACCGGCGTGATGCTGCTGCTGGTGGCGTACACGCTGAAGGACCTGGACCTGACGACCTATCCGTACGGCCTGCCGCCGTTCGGTGCCCTGTTGGTCGCCGGTTCGCTCTACTGGGCAACCAGGAATTCGTTGTTGTCCATCGGACTGGGCCTGGCCGGATACATGGTTACCGTGAACCTGATCGTCTGAATCCCTCTGGAGGAGCTGGCATGTCGAGCGTGATCTACAAGAACGTCAACTCCACACCGATCCTGGCCGTCGGAGGCGGTGGTGTGTGGCTGGAGGACACCTCTGGAAACAGGTTTCTGGACACCTGTGGTGGGGTCGCGGTCTCCAGCCTCGGTCACCGTCACCCTCGTGTCGGCGCGGCCATCGAGCGGTCGGCCCGGGATCTCGCCTGGGTACACGCGGGAAGCTTCACGACCGCGGCGGCGGAGGAACTGGCCGGGCTGCTGGCCGGCTGGTCGGGTGGCCTGACCCGCGTGCAGTGCCTCTCCGGCGGCTCCGAGGCGATGGAACTGGCGTTGAAGATCGCGTACCAGTACCATTGTGAGTCCGGAAATCCTGGAAAACAGGCGTTCGTCGCACGCAGGCAGAACTACCATGGCAGCACGTTGAGCATGCTCGCGATCAGTGGGAACCGGCAGCGCCGTTCGGTGTTCGAGCCGCTGCTGCCGCCCGTGGAGTTCGTCTCGCCCTGTTACGCCTACCGGGACCAGGAAGCCGGGGAGAGCGACGACGAGTACGGACGGCGGCTGGCGGCGGAGCTTGAGGAGGCGATCCTGCGGATCGGGCCCGAGAACGTTGCCGGGTTCGTCGCGGAGACCGTCGTCGGTTCCACGAGCGGTGCCGTCCCTCCGGTGCCCGGCTACTTCCAGCACATCGCCGAGGTGTGCCGGCGCCGCGGGGTCCTGCTGATCCTGGACGAGGTGATGGCGGGCATGGGCCGTACCGGCCGGGAATTCGCCTACCTAGACGACGGCGTCCTCCCGGACATCGCGGCGGTCGGCAAGGGCCTGGCGGCCGGCTACCAGCCGATCTCCGCCGTTCTGGTGGCCCCGCACATCCATGACGCGCTTGCCGACGGCACCGGCGTGCTGCAGAACGGCCAGACTCACGTCAACCATCCGCTCGCCTGCGCCATCGCGCTCGAGGTGCAACGGACCATCGCCGAGGAGGACCTGCTGGCCAACGTGCGCGTACGAGGGGAACAGCTCCGTGCCCTTCTCGGCGAGCGGTTCGCCGACAACGAGTTCGTCGACGACGTACGAGGGCGTGGGCTCTTCTGCGGTATCGAGTTCGTCGCCGACCGGTCGACCAGAGAGCCGCTGCCCGATGGAGCCGCCGTCGCCGCCGCGATGAAGAAGCAAGGCCTCGCCGACGGTCTCTTGCTCTATCCCGGGTACGGCACGATCGACGGTTTGCGGGGAAACCACCTGCTGCTGGCACCGCCGTTCATCGTCACCGAGTCCCATCTCGAGGAGATGGTCGAGCGCCTCTCCGTTGTCGTCGACGCCTGCCTCCCGTCGGTCGTCCGGATGGCGATGTGAACAACGTTCAGTCGAACATCTCCTCGAAGACGGTAATGAGCGACAGGGCGAGCAGGCACGCCATCATGACGTTGAACACACGGAAGTGGAGCGGTTTCGTGATCGCCTTTTTCATGGTGACGCCTGCTGCCAGCCAGGCGACCGTACACGGCGTACCGAATATCAGCATGGTAATCGCGACTTGTACGAGGTTGAGCAGGTAGTTACCCGGTGCCGTGGCATACGTGGCCACGGCACCTACGGCCATCATCCAAGTCTTCGGGTTTCACCCACTGGAACAGCGCACTCTGGGGGAACGTCAACGGCTTGCCCTGTGACGAGCTGTCCGTGTCGACCGGTGCGGTGGCGACCCGGTACGCGAGGTACAGCAGATACGCCACTCCGACCGGCCGGAGGATGTCCAGGACGACCAGCCAGCTGTGCAGGACCCGCCGAACCCGAGGCCCACGGCCATCACCATCACCGGGAAACCGATGTTGATGCCGACCACGTGCGGCACGCTGCGGCGAGCGCCGTAGTTCACGCCCGAGGCCGTGATCATCGTGTTGTTCGGGCCAGGGGTGCCGCAGGTCGTGATCGTGAACAGAATCAGGGAGAGGTACTCCATGGCTCAGCGGTGGTCCTCTAGCGAGCCATGCCGCCGGATGTCGACCGTGACGCAGTGAATACCACCGCTCAGTGTGCGGGCGTGCCGCATCGGGACCGGGGTGACCGTCACGCCGTGCCGCTCTAGCTCCCGGATGAGCGGGAGCTGAATGTCGCTGACGACCGCGAGGTCAGGGCTGACCATGAAGAAGTTCATTCCCATCGAGAGGGAGCCACGGGGATACGGTCCGGCCCAGCCCGTCTCGACGATCTCCGGGCACCAGATGATGTCCCATGTCCCGAAGACGGACGGGACCTGGTCCTCGCGCATCCGCAACGGGTTGAGGACCACCAGCCCCGGCCGCACCGGTGTGATGGTCGTGTCGAGGTGCGTTCCTTCGTACACGTCGGCCACCGGATGGACCCGGTAGTCGTCACCGAGAACGCGTCGCAGCCAGCGCAGACCGCTCTGGTTGCCGCTGATATCCCGGCCGATCCGGATCACGTTCGCCGCATCGAAGATCGGTTCCAGGTCGTTCAGGATCGAACCTGTCTCGGGACGGACGTTGTAGGTGTCGTCGGTCAGCCTCGGTTTCGGTGCGGATATCCAGTTGGCACCGCTTTCGAAATACTCCAGGAGAATGTCGCGATAGGCCAGCGGCTCGAAATACCGGGAACGGAGCACCATCGGCGTTTCGATGATCGTCTGCCCGATAGGGAGGAGAACGTCACGCGGGGCATCGCCGCGCTGCGGGAGATCACGGCCGATCCCGCGCTGCACGCCGTCCGGGTGCTCATCCTCACGACCTTTCGACTTCGATGACTATATCGCGGACGCGCTACGCGCCGGTGCAAGTGGTTTCCTGCTCAAAGACGCCGATCCGGACGAGCTGGTCCGCGCGGTCCGGGTGGTCGCGGCCGGCGAAGCGCTGGTCGCACCAAGCGTGCTGGACCGGCTGATCCGCTCGTTCGTGTCTCGATCAGCGCCCGCGCCTACGCTGGACCGCGAGCAGGGTCGCATCCACCGGGGTCGCGTGCAGCGCGAGACGGCACTTGCCGACGCAGCCACACCGTGATCACCGTTCGTGTGCTGGGGACGACAAAGAATGTCGTCGAAGGCACTCAAACGGTGATCATCCCTGGGGTACTCGGCGACGAGGGGGTGCCTCGGGTCTGACAGGCTCGAGGTGGTGCGCCGACCCATGGGATGGCGGTCCTCGTCCAGGACGAAGATCGTGTGGGTGGACCGGACCTCAGGCATCCCCTGGAGCTGGTAAGGACGACGTCGCGGAGCGCCGCAATGTCGGGCACCTGGACCAGCAGTACGAAATCGAACCCGCCGCTGGTCACCGCGACGTACTCGACACCCGGCAGCCAGCTGACCTTGCCCCGCACCGTCGGCCACGACCCCTGCTATCATAGATCAGGACCTGGTTTCCTACGGAGTGTTGGTTTGCACGAACAGGTGATTTTCATCTTCTCCGAAGGTGTCGATGCGCGGTCTCGGACGCGTGGTTCTGACTTTCATTGATCTCCGTCATCACTGAACCGAGATTCTGCGCCGTGCTGGGGGCGGCGCAATGTGGTGGCGAGCACCAGGCTGGCGGTCAAGAAGACGATGTCTTTGAGGACGTATTGGCCCTCCAGTGTCGGGGCGTGGTCCGGGCCGCTGAACAATCGCGTCGGAAGCAACACGACCGGGGAGAGGACTCCCATGAGCCAGAGCACCAGGAGACCGATTGTCACTCGCAACCGGTTGCGCACGGAGACCGGTCCGGTGCGCACCCGCCCAATGATCAGCGATAGCCCGATCGCGCACTCCAGCGTGGCGACCAGCACAAGTGCCACTCTGTGCGGTACGAGACCAAAGGTCAGCAAATGCATGGTCGTCCCGACGAGATTCTCGGCCGGGCTGACACCTGGGAAGTATTTCAGGAGGCCGTACCCCAAGATTATTACCCCCATGCTGACCTGCAACAGGGTGATGCTATGGTGGGCCAACCAGTCGCCGACGGCCCCCAGAACCGATCGCGTGGTCTTCTGGATGGCGCCACGGCCGCGCGCAACTTGTCTCTGTGCCGGGCGCTTCTTGCGCATGATTACCCCCACTATTTGTTTTGCAGAATACGCCGGACCCGCTACTGGTCCCGTCGATCATCGCGGCTACCGCCGCACGAGCTGGGCCGCAATGGTCGCCGGCCGGGTTGCACCACCCTGGCCGGGGCCGCGGATCGGATGGTTCAGGGCAGACGGGGCCCTGCGGCGGCGGCCGCCGCCAGCCCGTTGGTGGCGATGTCATTGGCGATGTCGAGACCGAGCCGGACCCCGCCGATGTTCTGCGTGAGGTCGATCTCGTCGGCCTCGTTGACGGCGAAGGCATCGAACACCCAGTGCACACCGAGGAAGACCCGGCTGCGACCGTTTTCCTCGATCATCTGCCACAGGCCGTCCGGGAAGTTCCGGGTGTGACGCGGCCGGACTGTTCCGGCGTTGTCGACGCTGATCCCGTTGAACTCGTCGGAGACGAACTCGAGGTCCTCCACGAGGTCATCCGGGCCGTACTCGCCTTGGCAGTAGAACTGCCGGACGGACTGGAAGACCGCCGCGCCGAGCGTCGCGTGACCCGACGGGTAGGCCGGGAAGTTCGGTGTGAAGTTCTTCTGGCCCACGTCGTTCGTCTTCGGTGCACCCAGCGGGAGCCAGCCGGGATCGGCGTCGTCGTCCAGGACGTTGCCGCCCACTCCGGTCGGACCCGCGGAGGGGTCGTGCTCCCGAATCCCCAGCACCGGGCGCCACACGTCGTAGAAGTACTTGTCGTCCCAGGCCAGGATGCCCGCATCACCCATCGCCGCATTGACCAGCGCGAACAGCCGGGCGTTGTCGGCGATGTCGTTGGCCTGCGCTTCGGCGATCTGGCGAACGATCTGGTTGTAGTGCCGCGGCGGCGTGCCGAGACCCTTGGCGTTGTCGTAGCCCCAGAACACTCCGATGAGAGTCTCGGTGGGGGTGCGGGAGGGCAGGAGGCCAGCCGGCAGCGTCCCAATGAGTTGCGGGGCGATGCCCTTGCTACGGACCTGCCGGACGGCCTGGGTGTACTCCGCGCTACCGAGTTGCGGGGCGTCAAGGAGATGATGGCGCTCGGTAACGGCGAAGCAGCGGGACCGGGAACCGTAGAACGGTGCGTAGAAGCCCTGGTCTGGATTGTCCGGGTCCTGCCGGTGGTGCCGACGAGCGATCGAGGAGGCGTAGCCGTCGTCGCCCAGACCGGGATCGTCCTTGCGGGCGGCCAGGATCTTCGCCGCGATCGCCAGACCGAAGGCATGACCGTCCGCGCCAGATTGACCCCCGGGCAGGCCTGCCGCAGCATGCCGGGCGTCGAAGAACGCCTTCTGCGTCGGGTAGAGCGCGCTCATCGTGGCGTGCGCCGCAGCTGCGATCGCCGAGTTGACGTCGGCGCCTGGCGGAACCGCTGGCAGGTCCGCCGGGTCCAGGTAGACGCCGTGCGGCTTGGGGTTGATGCTGAAGTAGGCGTCGTGCATCGCCAGGTGCACGATCGCGAGGGCCCGCGAGCTGCCGGCCGGGCCTTGCACGCCGACCTCGCTTGGCGCGACCGTGGTATGCGTCGTGCGGTCGGCCTCCGTGGCGACCTCGTTCCAGTACAAGATCGAATCCAACACCAGGCTTCCCCCTCCTCCGAGAATGCGCCGTGCAGACCGGCGCCATAGGTAAGGAGGAGGGACCACCCACCGCTGATACGTCTGGGACGTTATCAGCCAGGGATACCAGCGCCAGACCGAGGTTTGCGGTGACTCAGCGTTGTACATATGTGACTGGATGAAACTGGTGCTGTTGCGCCGGGCCTGCAGCCACCAACGCTGCCGCGACACCGGGGACCCGCCACAAAGCCGTGCGTCGTGCCCAGCGCCCCGCGCCCCAGCTCGACTTCGGCATGTATTCGGCGCAGACGTTCCGAGATGGCCGGGCATCAGTGTAGCTGCGCCATATGCACGTCAAAACCTACCCGATCTACGCGATGAGCCGCCGCCTAATTCTTTATCAACTCACAGCAGCTACGCCTTGGTGTATCATGGGGGAACCATACGGCACACGTAACCGGCAAGCGCTCGATCACTGCGGGTTTCGTCCATCGTGTCCCCTATCTCTCCCCTCCAGGTCACTGGGTTGCCATTGCCCTGAGGCCGAATCGAGAACGACAAGACGACGTCTGGCTCGTCGTTGTATACTGTGATGGCATACCGAGCTCCATTTTGGACTTGGACAGGCACTAGCTCAAATATCGTATCCTTGTTATTGGGCCCAGCTTGCTGGGTAACCCCGCTAAGACTGGGAGATTGATCAGAGCCGACGAGCGCAAGCGGCACCCCTTCTACCACGACACCGTCTTTATCGATCCTTGAGAGAGCGAGACGGACTAGACCGATCTCCTCGGTCGAGAACGACTCGCCGCGAAACTGGCGAGCAATAATGACAGCGACTGCACCCACCTGGTCGCTGTTTGCATAGAATGTCTGACGTACGAACCCGCCAGTTTCTATATTGATATTAACATCTTCAGTTGAAATCGGTACGTCCACTTTGTCGAGATAGGAGCACACCGGTTCGTTGCTCGTCGATGTTGCTGTCGGCATAGGTCGCGATCGATCGGGATCCAATGGCGCGGCTGTGCCATTCGTCGATTTTCGATCGTTTCCGCTGCCAGTTAAATAGTTTGCTACGATTGGAGCGGAAAGCCCTAACGAAACGAGCGCAATCACTGCTATTAGAACAAGCACTACGACCCAGCGCTTGACACCCCTCAGGCCTCCCTGCCGGTATTTTTCGGCCGATCGGTTCGCGACTAGAACCAAGGCACCGAACGCAAGCACGGTTTCAAATATGACCAAGACACCCGGCCATCCGATACCCGATACAGCTTGCTTGATGTCAGACAGTAGGCCGAAAATTATCGCGATGGCAGAACCAATAGCTCCGACACCGAGCACACATGCTTTAGCCAGGTTCACGCGCCGATTGCGGAGCTCTTGACGCGAGCGCGACGTCTGTCGATTCACGTGATCTTTGTCGTCCTTGGTCCGAGGAGCGGCGTACGTATGGCTATCGAGTCATCCGAGGTATCCGTTACGCCGAGACGTGGCCACGGCGTGATCGCGGCTCCAGCGCTTCGGTTGGCAGGAACCACACGTGATGGAGTTCCTCTGCCCACTACTCAGGCACCGGGATTGGTCGGGTCGAGTGCTCACACGCCTCGGCGGGTCTGGAAGACCGCCCGGAGCTGCTCTTTGAGCAGGTAGGTGCGGTAGAGCGGGCCGTTGGTGGCCTGGATACCGGCCAGGGTGCTGCGCTGGTCGGTACTGAGCGACTGCGGGTTGTTCAACAACGCCCAGCGGGTGTTGTTGATCGTGGAGGCTTCGTCGGCGCGCCCGCCGCGACGCAGCTCGCCAGCCAGGTGTCGGCGGACCTCGCCCGTGGGCCTTGGTCGCCCACGCGACGACCTGGAAGGGGTCCAGGCACAGCACCGCACGCGGTGCCCGCGCCGCGACCACGGTGTGGATGAACTCCGCGCCGTCCGCGCAGACGTGGGTCAGCGCGGCGGCGCGCTCGGCGCCGAGGTCGTCGAAGAACCGACCCAGCGTCTGCTTTCGTGCGGTCCTTCCCGGCCCACACCAGCCTGCCGGTGTCGTGGCACGTGACGACCCAGCAGGTACCGCTGGCCCTTGCGGTAGGAGATCTCGTCGATCCCGATCCGACGCAACCCCGCCAGCCGGTCCACCGCACCGGCCCGCTCGGTGACCACCCGGCCCACGATGCCCGACACCGACCGCCACGCGATGCGCAGCAACACCGCCACGACCGACCGGGTGGCGTGGCAGACCAGCCAGGCGGCGGTGTCCTCGAACGCGGTCGTGAACCGTGATCCCGGCCTCGCCCAGGGCACCGCGGCGACCACCAGCCCGTGCGTCGGGCACGACACCCGCCGCGTCGTGGCCTGCAAGTACACGCGGGTCGTACCCAGATCCAGACCACGCCAGCGGCGCGGCTCCTTGCCGAGGTCATAGCCAGCACAGCGCCGCCCGCAGCGCGAGCACCGGGACCCGGCCCCACCCCTGGCCCGGACCCGGGCGACGAGCTGCTCGCCGCTACGGCCGTCGGGCTCCAGGTCCACCGACTCGATCACCGCGTGCTCGACACCCAGCAACCGTTGGACGCCGACCACGCGGAGGTCAAGTCGATGCGTACCGCGCCGTCCTACAAGAAGTGCGGTGTGGCGTCCATGCTGCTGCAGCACATGATCTCCGAGGCGAAGCGGATGGGATATTCGCGACTGAGCCTGGAAACCGGTTCGATCGACTTCTTCGCCCCGGCGCGCGGACTGTACGCGAAGCACGGCTTCGAGTGCTGCGAATCCTTCGCGGACTACAAGGAAGACCCCAACAGCGTATTCATGACGAAAGTACTGTCCAGACGCCCCATCCACCACGCAACCCGACGGCGTGTCGCGGCGGCAACTCCACCGGGTGGGGGCCAAATCCGAGTGCTACACCCGCACCGACACCAGCCTAGCCTCAGGTGGGGCCAGAACCGAGTAGAACCGTGGGGCCAGTTCAGAGTGCTACAGCCACCGGCCCGCAGCGGCCGGTCAGCCCGAGCGCCAGGTGCACACCGACCCCGTTGCGGTTCTCCCCGGCGCGGACCCCGGTGCCATCGAAGGCCACCACGTCCGGGACCGGGATGCCCCGGCCCGAGGATGCCGCCCTCGCTGGCCAGCAACGCGGCCATGTCGGCCACCGCGTTGTGGGCCTGCCCACCGGTGGCGCCGGTGCCGGGCAGCTGTCGGGACAGCTGCCCGGTGCGGGCGACGCTGACCTGTGTTCCCAGCCCGGCCAGGTCCCACCGTCACCCCGGTCGGTGCACCGCTTCCCCGACAACCCCAGCGTGACCAGCAGCGGGGCCAACACCCGCCCACACTCCCGGCACCCCTCGGCTGGTCGTCACTTACAGTATTCACCCAGCGGCGGTAGGCCTCGATCCACTCCGAGCCATCGAGCGGCGGTGTGGGCAACGGCAGGTACAGGATCGGGATGCGCTGCGTCGACCGGCCGCGCGTACAGACTGCCGTGATCTCATCGTCCTCGGTCAGGTCGACGCCGGCCACCGTGACGTCGAACTCAAGCACCACGGTCTGGAACGGCACGGCGAAATTGTCCTCAAGCATCGTGTAGAAACCGGTACGCACTCGCTGTCGTTGCAGCAGTCGACGGTGGCCTCGGCGACCAATGCCTCCAGCGCTGCCCGGTTTTATGGGGCTCATCGCATAGATCTTAGAGATCAACCGTCCTTGCCTGGCGACTCAGGGGAACACGTTCGTAGAGCAGGTCCTCGGCCTGCAGCATCTCGCGCTCGACGGCCTCGGTGAGATTCCGGTTGTCGATGAGCACTCCGAACTCGACGTTGCCATGTTCCGCGCTCCAGGAGAAGTTCGCGCTGGTCACCAGGAGGAATCGGTGATCGATCGCAAGGAACTTCGCGTGGTTGCGGACACTGCGACCATCGAACTCCTTCGTCCGCAGGACGATCCCGGGCCGCAGTCGCGCGGCTACCTCGAACGTAGTGGGCGACCAGGGTGTGGGCCGCTGGTCCGCAGCGGCGGTGTCGAGATACACGCGCAGACTGATCTCGGGGCGCTGCGCTGCTTGCGCAGCGCCGTCCAGGGCCCTGACGAGCGCTGGAAGTTGAATGTCGAGCAGGTGACGGACTGTCGGGCGTTATCCACGAGGTGGGGCACCGAGCTGGTGAGTCGGCCACCTTGGGCGAGGTGGCCGGGCATGGTCCAGAGTGGGTCACGGGCCGTGGGTGTCGATCGTGCTCCTTCCACGGCCCTGAGCACGGCGATGAGAGGGAACCTGGAGCCGCCGCCGGCTTCCACGAGCGACCTGATCGGCCCGCGGCGTGCGGCGGAGACAGCTTTCAGCGCGGTCGTCAGCGTGTCGCCGTCGACCAGCCTGTCGGCGATCTCCTTGGCTTCCGTTCCGGTGAGGAGTTCCCCGAGTTGCCTCGCCGCCCTGGCGTCAATCGATGCGTCCGAAGAAGCCAATACCGCTCCCGGGCAGATCGACGAGGAACCGCCGGTCCAGAAACCGGTTGGCTCGTTCACAGGAGGTCTCTGACGCCATCACGCAGCAGTGGCAGGCGGCCCCGTGCAAGAAGTCCTCGGGGTTCTGTGGCGTGCGCATCGCGCAGATCGGGTCTGACGAGCATCGAGTTGCCCGGTAGAGGGCGGCGGAAACAACTCGTTCCAGGCGAGCGGGTTCGCTCAGTTGGACGAGTCCGCCGAGGGTTCCGTCGCTGTCGGACGCGGTGGTGCAGATGAGTAGCCCCGCCGCCGCGGACCTCCCGCCGACCTCGGGCCATGCGTAGAGCCGCTCGCTCAGGCTCGCTGCGGAGTAGCCACACGTCATGGCCATCTCGCGGATCAGCACGTGGGCGAAGGTGTGGACGAGCCAGTAGCGCGGGGGCTTGAGCCGGGAGTCGGGATCGACGATCTTGGCGGTGTCGGAGAACCGGCGGGAGAAGTTGCGGCGATGCGCAGCACGGTGTGCGCGCCACAGGTCCGTCTCGTGCACTCGTTGTTCCCAGGACGCGACTGCCCGCTCGTCGAGTTGGAGGAAGATGCCCTCGCCCCGGTCCTCGGTCGCGACTGTCCAGGCCGGCCGGGGGGTTCTGGTCAGCGGTGCAAGCCGTTGCGGCAGGTCGCCGACCCGATCCATGTCGTCGATACGCGTGTAGCCGACGAGGGCGTTGACCTTGCGTAGCCGCTCAACTGCCAACACTCTGGTGATCTCTCGCCGCAGGTTGGGATCGTGGTCGCGGGTGGACAGAGTCAGACCGCTTGCCCCGTCCTCGTGCCGGGCGCCGAGTGGGTCTTTCAGCAGGTATCGCCATTCGGGTACGAGCAGGTCGACCGGATTCCACGTGCGAAGCTTCTCTTCCTGCTCCGCCATGGTGACCGGCGGTGCCGACGCGGTGGCGACAGCTCGATTCAGCTCGTCATCGGACAGCGCGGCGACATCGACCTTACTGCTTTCGAGAAGGTCTCGAAGCATATCGAGATTGTGGCGGTACTTGGCCAGCTTCTCGCCAAGGGCGATCCGGATCTGATCCGCGAGATCGCTTTCCTGTTCCTGCTGCGACTCCGGCATCACAATGATCGATTGCGTCGCCGGGAACCACAGGTTCGACGCGCCGACGAGAATCAGCCGGGTCTCGTTCCGGCAACCCCCGGGTTCGAATGCGTCCAAGTGCGGGTGGCGGCCCCGGCACCGGGGCAGCTTGACCTTCCCCGCCTCGCCCTGTGCCTCGTTCATCGGCCTGCGCTGGGTGCACGACTCGCAGTGGATGACTGCCGACGCGCCCTTCCCGGCAGTTCGGTCGATCATCTTCAACGCCGGGAACTGTGCCTGCGCGCATTGTTTCCCGTGGTGGACCCACAGTTCGTAGGGGAACTCGTCGAGATGTCCGTCGACGCAGGCGAGCAGATAGCGGGCGGGGACCGCGGTGCGGCGAGCCGCCTTGCGGGTCTTGTCTCCCGTCCGGCCGGTGCATTTAGCGTGTTCGAAGCAGGCCAGGTCGGTGCGGAAGGGATGGGTATTACGGTAATCGAACTGCGAAACCATGCCGAGCATATCGCACCCGGTGCAGCGCAGCCATTGCGGGAACACACGCGCTGGCACCCCGAGGTCGTTGCCCTCACTGGAAAAATTCATCTTCTTCGGCTGCCACGGATGTGGGCGCAGCTGCACGTCAGGGGAGCGCAGCATCATGCGCACGACTTCACGCAATCTCGGTGCACGGATGTGCGGAATGCCGTCGCGCCGTCGCCAGATCCGGTCCCAGTCGTCGAGTCCTGCCGGCATGATCGTGAACTGAGGCAGATCCATGATCGCGCCGGGACCGTAGGTGTAGAGCAGCGACGAGGGGCGACCCGATCCGACCTTGGCGCGGTTGTGCTTGGTGCCCTTGTCGGCTTCCTTCTCCGCATCACCCAGCGGATCCACGGCGGTGGCGGCGTCGTAGACGAACCGCGCATCGGTGACCGGATCAGCGGTCATGACGGCTCCTCGGGCAGTTTCCATTCCGGTGCGCCCGGCGGCGCAATGTAGACGAGGTTCTCCTTGATGGGGCTGACTAGCAGATTGATTTCCGGTTGCACCTCGCGCATCGAGTTGGCGACGACGAAGGGCGCGCTGTCCCTGCTGTCGGCCAGCGACCGGGCGTTCTCCGCGCTGATCATGAGCGGACCGTGCCACGCGTCATCGGTGACCCGCTCGTACACCAGCGACTTGCGCAGGTCCTCCAGGTGCTTTCGCCGCTTGCCCCACTGGTCCAG
>JBOHGT010000326.1:0-9006 GCA_050700385.1 Pseudonocardiaceae bacterium
GCGTCGGCCGGCGTGCCGCTGCGCGAGGCCGCGCGGCTGCTCGTCGGCCAGCGCCGCACCACCGCGGCCGCCGACGGCGTGCTCTGGCGGGCCGGTGTGATCACCCTGCCGGTCGCCGCGCTGCTCGCGGCGCTCGTGCTCCCGCTCGGCTTCACCAGCGTGGCCGACCTCGCCGTCGGCGTCGTGTGGTTCAACGCGATGGAGATCCTCGCCTGGGCCGCGGTGTGGATGGCCGGGTGGGGGCCGAACGCGGCCTTCTCCCTCGTCGGGGGCTACCGCTTCGTCGCCCAGGGGCTGGCCTACGAGCTGCCGCACATGTTCGCGCTCATCACCGCCGCCACCGCGTCGGGCACCCTGCAGGTGGGCGCCATCGTCGAGGCGCAGTCCGGGACGTGGTTCGTGGTGTGGATGCCCGTCGCGTTCATCGTGTACCTGCTCAGTGCGGCGGCGATGGCGTTCTGGGGGCCGTTCGACGCGCCGGCCGGCCGAGACCTCGCCGGTGGCGTCGCGGGCGAGCTGTCCGGTGTGGACCGGCTGGTGTTCCTCGGTGGGCGCTGGCTCCTGCTCGTGGTCGCCGCCGCGATGGCGGTGCCGTTGTTCCTCGGTGGGGGGCACGGCCCGCTGCTGCCCGCGTGGCTGTGGACGCTGCTCAAGACGGCCGTCGTGCTGGGGGCGATCGTGTGGCTGCGCCGCCGGTTCCCGACGGCGCGGATGGAGCGGTTCGTCGAGGTCGCCTGGGTGGTGCTGATCCCGCTGACCATCCTGCAGGCGCTGGTGGTCGCCCTGGTGGCGCTGGCCCGATGAGACCGATGAGGAGGAGATCGTGAGCGCCGTGCTGTTCTGGGTCCTCGCGATGGGCGCCGTGGTCACCGGGTTCTGGTGTTCCGGCTGAACTCAATGGCCCGGGTGACCTTCGCGTTGCTGGCCTCGTTCCTCTTCGTTGCCGCCGAGGTGCTGTTGCTCGGCCTGGGCTACCTCGGCGTCGTGATCGTCCTCATGATGGTCATGGAGATGGTGATCATGGCGGTGTTCATGATCATGTACATGATGAACCCCGCCGGGCTCATGCCGATGGCCATGTACCACAACAAGACCGGCTCGATGTCGATCGCCGTCGGCACGTTCGTCGTGCTCGCCGCCGGGATCTTCCTCGTGGACTGGCCGGAGCGGGCCGGGCGGCCACCCGCCGATCCCACCTTCGCGCTCGGCGAGTCGCTGATGGGCCCACAGATGCTCACGATGATGACCCTCGGGCTCGCGATCTTCGCGACGATCGTCGCGACCGTGCTGCTGGCCACCTCCCGGGGCCGCTACGACCGGTTCGGCGACGACCTGCGTGCGGAGCGCGCCGACGACCCGGTGGAAGGAGGTGTCGGGCGGTGAGCCTCGAGCTGTTCCTGCTCCTGGCTGCGGGCCTGCTCGCCATCGGCCTGTACGGCGCGCTGTCCCAGCAGTCGATCGTGATGTTGATGATGGGCCTCGAGCTGATGCTCAACGGGATCATCGTCGCGGCCGCCGCGTTCTGGTACTACGTCGCACCCGCGACCGCCGACGGCCAGGTGCTCATCGTCGTCGTGATCACCGCGATGGCGCTGGAGATGGCGGTCGGCTTCGCTGTCGTCACGGCGATCTTCCGGGCCCGCGATGTCGATATGACCGACATGGCCGCGGACCTCAAGGAGTAGCTGGGTGGGCGCCCTCGCGTGGCTGCTGGTCGCGGTGCCGCTGGGCACCGGGGCGGTGCTCGCCTGCACCGGGCGGCGTGGCGACCGGGTGGCGCCCGCCACGGGCATCGTGGCCGCGGCGGTCACCCTCGTGCTGGCGATCTTCGCGGCCGGGCTGCGACCCGCTGCGACCGCGCCGCTGCTGGCGGGGATCGATGCCAGCGTCGCCGTCGACGGGCTCTCGGCGATCCTCGTCGTCACCGTCGCGGCGGTCACGCTGGCCGTGCTGCTGTTCGCCGCGGGGGAGCCCGGCCTGGGATCGCGCTTCGCCGGGCTGATGTTGCTGTTCGCCGGCGCCATGCTCGTCACCGTCATCGCCACCGGGCTGGTGCTGCTGCTCATGGGCTGGGAGGTGATGGGCGCGACCAGCTGGGCGCTCATCGGGTTCTGGTGGCGTGAGCCGCGGCGGGTGCGGGCCGCGAACGTCGCGTTCCTCACCACCCGCGGTGCCGACCTCGGGCTGTACCTCACCGCCGGCGCGGCGCTCGCGGGGGGCGCCGGCTCGCTGGAACTGGCCGAGCTCCCGGCCGCCGCGCCGCCCTGGCTCGCGCTGCTCACCGCGGGGATCGTGCTCGCCGCCGTGGGCAAGTCCGCGCAGCTGCCGTTCTCCTTCATGGTGCTCGCGGCGGGCGCCGGCGGCGTGGCCGGTGGCACGATGCAGCTGGTCGCGCACGCCGCCACCAAGTCGGCGCTGTTCCTGGCGGCCGGGGCGTGGCTCACCGCGCTCGGCACGAAGGCGCTGCCCGCGCTGCGCGGCGCCGCCCGTCGCCACCCGCTGGTCGGCATCACCTTCACCGTCGCCGCCGCATCCCTTGCCGGCCTGCCGCCGCTGTCGTTGTGGGTCGCGAAGGACGAGGTGCTGGCCGCCGCGCTGGAGCGCAGCCCTGCGCTCTACGCGGCGGGGCTCGCCGCCGCGGTGATCTCCGGGGTCTACAGCGTGAAGGCGGTGTGGTTTGTCTGGCAGCCGGAGCCGGCCGGTGCCCAGGCCGGCTGGGACGTCGAGCAGCCCGGCACCCGGGAGGTGGCCGCCCCGGCCCGCCCGGCGTTGGTCGCGCTGGCCGCCGCCGCCGCCCTGCTCGGCCTGCTGGGCCTGCCACCGCTGGTGGAGGCGATCAAGGAACTCGTGGGCGCGACGGGTGAGGCGTCGCCGGCGGCGTGGGAGCTGGTGGCATCCGCGGTGCTCGCCCTCGCTGCCGCGTCCGCAGCCTGGTGGTGGGGCGGGCGGCCGGTACCCGTGCCGGCGCCCGTCCGCCGGGCGCTGGGGGAATGGTTGCGCCTGGAGCGGGCCGCCGACCTGCTCGCCGTCCGGCCGACGATGGCGCTCGCCCGCGTGCTGGCCGCGTTCGACGACCGGGCGCTGCACCGGACCGTGCTGGCCGTGCCGGCCGCGGGCCTGTGGCTTGCCCGGCTCAGCGAGCGCCGCGCCGAGCTGTCCATGGACAACGCTGTCGGTGCGATCGTCAGGACTGTCCGCCGGCTCGCGGCGCTCGCCCGTCGGCCGCAGACCGGCCAGCTGCACCAGTACTACGCCCAGGCCGCCGTGGCGCTCGTCGTGCTGGCCCTGCTCGTCGTCTTCGTGAGGTAGCCGTGCTCTCACTGATCGTCTTCCTGCCCCTGGCCGTCGCCGCGATCCTCGCCGCGGTGCCGGGCACCGCGGCGCCCCGCGTGTTCGTCCGGAGCTGGATCGCCGTCGCCGCAGCCGACCTCGCCCTGGTCGTCGCGGCGTGGATCGGGTACGAGGGTGGCCTGGCCTACGAGGAGCACCTGCGCTGGATCCCCAGCGCAGGGGTCGGCTATCACGTCGGAGTCGACGGGCTGTCGCTACCGCTGGTCGCGATGACGGCCGGGCTGTTCCTGGCCTGCGCGATCTACTCGTTGCGGCAGACCCACCGGGTCAAGAGCTTCGTGCTGCTGTTCCTGTTCCTGCAGACCGTGAGTCTCGGCCTGTTCACCGCACTGGACCTGATCCTGTTCTTCGTCTACTTCGACCTGTCCATCGTGGGCATGTACTTCGTGATCGCCGGGTGGGGGCACGGGCAGGCCCGGCGGGCCGCGCTGACGTTCTTCCTCTACACCTTCGCCGGGTCCCTGGTGCTGCTGCTCGGCTTCATCGGCCTGTACCTCGCCGCCGACCCACACACCTTCGACATCGTCGAGCTGGCGCGGGTGAACCCGCTCGCCGGCAGCGGCGCCTACGGCGCGCTCGTGCTGTTGGCCGTGGGGATCGGGCTCGCGGTGAAGACCCCGACCGTGCCCTTCCACACCTGGCTGCCACCCGCGCACACCGAAGCGCCGGCCGCCGGGTCGGCCATCCTCGCCGGGGTGCTGCTGAAGATGGGCACCTACGGCTTCGTCCGGATCGCGATGCCGCTGCTGCCCGACACCTGGCGTGCCTACGCCCCGGTGGTGGTGGTCGTCGGGGTGGTCTCGGTCCTCTACGGCGCGCTGGTGGCGCTCGCCCAGGAGGACTTCAAGCGCATGGTCGCCTACACCTCCGTCAACCACATGGGCTACATCATCCTGGCCGTCGGCGCCGCCGGGATCCTCGCCGGCAGTGACGCGCAGGCCCGCTCGCTGGCCGTCACCGGCGCGGTCACGCAGATGGTGAGCCACGGCCTGATCACCGCGGCGCTGTTCCTGCTCGCCGGGGTGCTGTGGGACCGGCGCGCCAGCTACGACATGGGCGCCTACTCGGGCCTCGCCGGCCCCGCGCCGGTGTTCGCGGGCGCGACGGCGGTCGCCGCGTTCGCCTCGCTCGGGCTGCCCGGCTTCTCCGGTTTCATCGCCGAGTTCCAGATCTTCACCGGTGCGCTGGCCTCGGCGACGGTGGCGACGGCCCTCGCGCTGCTCGGCATCCTCCTCACCGCCGGGCTGTTCCTGCGGGCGCTGCACCGGGTGTTCCTCGGGCCGCTGCGGATCCCGGACGCGCCGGGCGCCGCCCGCGGGTTCGCCGACCTGCGGGGCAGCGAGGCCGCGGCGGTGCTGCCGCTGCTCGCGCTCGCGGTCGTCATCGGCGTGGCGGCGCTGGGGCTCCGGGTGCTCGATGTCCCGACGGTGGACGTGGTCCGCCAGCAGATGCATGCCGAGCTACTGATGCAGGGTTGGCCGGTTCCGTAAGGTGCTCAGCTGCTGTCCTGGTACACGAACCGGTGGCGGACGAGGTGCTTTTCGGTGGTGAGTGTCTCCTCCGCGATCCGGCCCCGGTCGTCGAGCACTAGGCGGGCGGCCTGCCCGGCGGCGGGGAACGCGACCCAGAGGCGGACCGGCTCACCGGTGCGGAAGAGTTGCGCCGCCTCCGGGGCGACGCCGGAGCCGTAGGGCACGCTGTCCAGGAAGGTGCCGGCGGTGAGCGCCAGCGGGCGTGGGTCGGGCACCGCCATCGTGGTGTCGCTGGTGACCGTTTCGTAGAGCGTGAAGACCTCCACCGAGCGCATTGTCTCGACGGTCCGGGCGAGCAGGTCGGCGGCGGGCTGCACCGGCCAGGGAATCAGGGCACCGACGGTTCCGCCGCGCCACCCTACAGCCGATACGAGCAGGGTGAGCGCGTTGTCGCCCGCGCCCCACGGCGCCGCGGCGACGAAGCAGCCCTCGCCGCAGGGGCGGAACCGGAGGATCTGCCCGCGCCCGCTGGGCGGGTCGAGCCGCCCGGAGAGCCGGTAGTCCTGCGGCTGGGCCTGCTCGTAGTAGTCGCCGCGCCGCGGCGTGGCGAGCCGCACGACCAGCTGGCCGTCGCTCGCGGCCATGCTGACCCCGACCTGACCGGCGCGCGCCCCCAGCGGGAGCACGGCGCCCACCGGTTCGGGCGGCGGTGTCGCGGGCGCCGCCGCGTCGCGGGGTAGCGGCGCGGACACCAGCGTCGCTGCGACCGCGAGCACCCCGACCAGGACGGTGCTCTCGGCGCGGGCGAGCCACCGCACGCGGGCGAGCCGCCGGCGGAGGGAGAGTCGCGCGGCCAGTGCCAGCCCCGCCGCCACCGCCACCAGGGCCAGCTTGACCAGCAGCACCACGCCGTAGGTCGTGGTGGTCAGCGCGGGCGCCGGCACCAGGATCAGCGCGGTCACGGTTCCGGTGGCCACCACGGCGAGGAACAGCCACAGCGCCACCCGCGCGTACTCCGAGACGGTCCACCGCACCGCCGCGTGCCAGGTCCGCCACCGGACGGCGGCCCGGACGGTGTGCACCAGTGCCCCAACCCAGACTGCGGCCACGGCCAGGTGCACCGCCGTCAGCAGCGCGCCCCAGCCTGGCTCCGCCACACCGGCGTGCGAGCGCAGCCCCTCCGCCGCGGTCACCGTCAGTAGCGGTAGCACCGCCCAGTCACCGTGCCGCACTGCAAGGAGCGCCAGTGCCGCGGTGAGCCCGGCGGCCTCGGCGGCGAGCAACTGACCGGGCCGGTCCTCCCACATCACCGCGGCCGTCCCGGCATCGCCGATGAGCAGTGCGGCCAACCCCGTGGTGGCGGCGAGTGCGGCCACCGCACCGAAGGCCGACCAGGAGCGCACCGGCGGCAGCGCCGGGTTCTCCGCCCGCGCGGTGGCGACCACCCGCCCGGCCGCCAGCCCGCCCAGCGCGAGTGCCAGGCCGGCGAAGAGCACCCAGCGCAGGGCTGCAGCCGCCCAGGACACCCCCGCACCGCTGCCGTCTTCCCCGCTCCCGCTCAGCGCCGCACCGACCGCGAACCGGAACTCGTCCTCGACGATGTCGCCGTCCGCGCCGGTGACCCGCCAGCGGACGGTGTAGGTGCCCGCCGACGGCGCGCGCGGCAGTTCGGCGACCACGGCGGCCCCGCCACGTCCGGGGGACACCCGGCCCACGGGCTGCTCGGCACCGGTGGCGTCGGACACGGCGACGTCGTCGTCGCCCGTCGTGACCGGCTCGCTGAACAGTAATGTGATCGACGTCGGCGGCTCGGCCACCGCCGTGTCCGCGGTGGGCGTGGTGAACAGCAGCGTGGGGTGCGCGGCAGCCGGCGGCGCCGCGGCGAGCACCAGGGCCAGCACGCCGGCGACCACCCCGACGAGGCGCCTCATCCCGACCCCTGGCCAGCGTCCCGTCAGCTTGCCTCCTACCACGTCCGGAAGGCACGGCCCGCGTCGGTGCTGCGGACTATGCTGCCCTCGATGGCCACGTAAATCTCATCGCCGTCGGCGGTCAGTGCCTCCGGCGCACCATCCACGGAGCCGCGCTGCTCCCAGGTCGTCCCGCCGTCGGCGCTAGCGTGCACGGTGCCGTCGGGGGCGACGCCGACCAGGCGTCCGGTGTCCGGCCAGGTGACGAGCTGCAGCAGCGGTGCGGCGCTGGCGAGATGGGCAAGCTCCACTGCGCCGCCTCCGGCCAAGGCGCCGTCGCCACCGCGACCGGCGACGAGGACGACGCCGGCGAGCACGGCGACCGCAGCCACCAGCCCGCCCAGGAGTGCCCAGCGGGAGGCCTTGGGCGAGGGCGAGCGGCCCGCCCGGGGCCGGCGGACGCCAGGGGTCGGGCGGGCGCGCGACGGGGAGCGGGGGGACTTCCGCGTTCCCGACGGGGAGCGGGAGGGCGGGGCCATGTCGGATCCTCGGGGAAGTAGGTCGAGTTCGGGTTCGAACTGTCGGCTATCGTGGTGCCGCCCTGTCAGTTGCCCGGCATCGCCGACCGGCAGCCCGGGCGTCAACGCCAGGTCAGACCGTGCAGGCGGCGCTCGTACTCCTCGTCGTCGATCTCACCCGCCGCGTACCGGCGGCGCAGCAGCTCCTGAGCGGCCTCGTCACAGGACGTGTCGTCGCGATCGGGCCCGCCCTGCCGGAGGATGCGGAACAGCCAGACGCTGCCGAGGACGGCGAGCACCAGGATCGCGAGCAGCGTGACGATCAGCAGCACGGCCCACAGGCCCATGCCCACCATCATCCCGTGCATCATGTCGTGACCTCCTTCGCCTGGCGCCGGTGAAGGCTCATGCCGAGGTCTTACGCGAGCCGGCACGGACGTCGCCGTTGCGGTCCGCCCGCAGCTGCTGCACCTCGCGCCGCAGCGGGGCCAGCTCCTCGCTGGTGGCGGGCTCGGCGGGGGCCCGCGAGGCCGCCGAGTGGGAGCTTCGCATCATCATCCACATCATCACGCCCATGCTGGCCGAGCAGGCCAGGAGGGCGAGGCTCCAGAGCAGTTCCATATGGTCTCTCGCATCCGCCGACTGCTCCTCTACTATCTCCGTACGGAGATAGTAGAGGAGCTGGGTGCTGGGGCCGCCGTACCCTGGCCGGAAGATGGTGAGACGCCGGAGGTGGCGGTGCGCGGGTTTCGGCGAGCTGGAGACTGCGGTGATGGCCCGGCTGTGGGCTGCCGGAGGGACGGGCACGGTCCGCGAGGTCTTCGAGCAGCTCCGTGCCGAGCGCGAGATCGTCTACACGACCGTGCTGAGCACCATGGACAACCTCTTCCGTAAGGGCCTGGCTGGGTGCGCGAGGGCCGGGCCTACCGCTACTGGACAACCGCCAGCCACGCGGAGTACAGCGCGGGCCTGATTCGTCAGGCGCTCGACAGCGGGGACGACTTGGCAGCGGGGCTGACCCATTTCGTGGGGCAGATGACCGACGACGAGTCGCGGTGGCTGCGGGAACTCCTCGACGGGCGAGCGGGACGGCGCCGCCGGTGAGCCTCGCCGTCTGCCTGCTGCTCTACGGCCTCACCGCCGCGGTCATCGCGCCTCCCGTGCTCACCAGGGCGACCCGGCGGGGTGCGTTGCCCGCTGGGCGACGCGAGCGCCGTCAGGGTGGTCGAGCGCCTGCTCGTCCCGCCCGGCCGCGCCTGGACGGCGGTCTCGCAGATCGGCCTGCTCCTCGCGGTGGCCGTGCTGCTGCTCGGGCCGGCTCTCGCAACGGCGCTGATCGCGGCGGGGGCCGCGGTGTACGACATCGGGCCGTGAGCATTGGGCGCCCGTACGTGTGTGGTCGCGAGGACCCCGGCACCGCGGCGCGCGGCTTCACCTCAGGTGCGCGGCGAGCAGCCGCGCGATGTTGGTCAGCGGACCGATCGACACCAGCGTCACCGGGTACGGGCGCGCCGGGGCGGCGTTGAGGGCGAACAGGCCGGTGGCGTGCTCGGCGGCGGCCCGCACGGCGGTATCGGGCACCTCCAGGACCGTGAGCACGGCACCCGCCCCGGCCACGTCGGAGCCGTCCACCTGCAGCGCTGCGTTCGCACCGGGCACCACCACGATCGTCGTCTCGCCGGCGTCATCGACCTCGATCAGCGCGATCCCGGTCGGCGCGTCGACCTCGCGAACCGCGTCGAGCTCGACGCCGCC
>JBOHGT010000327.1:0-7394 GCA_050700385.1 Pseudonocardiaceae bacterium
GCCGTGCGGTGTCCTCCACCAGCTCGATGCCGCGGATACCGCCGGTACGCAGGTGCTGCGCGTCCTCGGCGGAGAGCTCGTTGCCGTGGTGATCCTGGATGTACTCGTGCGCGGCGAGCAGGAAGCCACCGGTCCCGCAGGCCGGGTCGATGATGGTGTCCTTCGGCGTGGGCCGCATGCAGCGCACCATGACGTCGATCAACGCGCGCGGCGTGAAGTACTGTCCGGCGCCGGACTTGGTGTCCTCCGCGCCGCGCTCCAGCAGCGCCTCGTAGGCGTCGCCCTTGATGTCGACCTTGGTGGACGACCAGTCCTGCTTGTCGATCAGGTCGACGATCAGTCGCTTGAGGGTCGCGGCGTTGCGAATCTTGTTCTGCGCGTTGTGGAAGATGCGCCCGAGCGCACCGGTGCGGGCGCCGAGCTCGTCGAGGATCTCGTCGTAGACCTCCTTGAGCTGCTTCGCGTCGGCGTCCATGAGCGCCTGCCAGCCGAGCTCGGGCGGGACGATGACCTCCTTGCGGAGCTTGTTCCTTGCGCGCTCGTCGGCCATCTTGAGGAACAGCAGCAAGGTCAGCTGGTCGACGTAGTCGATCGTGGAGACGCCGTCGTGGCGGAGCACGTGGCAGTAGCTCCACAGCTTGTTGACCAACTGCTGGGCATCAGCCGAGGTCGTCGGAGCGGTCACAGTAGCGGCTCCTGGGTAGGTTGCGTGGCGCGGCGGGTGTGCTTGGGTTTCGGTTTAGCGGCACGCTCGGCCCTGATGCGTTCGAGAAGCACGAACGCTGGCTCGTCGTCCGGATCCTGCGGCACGAGCCGCCCGGCGCAGGCCTCTGCAAGAAGCGATTTACGCAGAAGTTGCGACCGAACCGTGTTCACATCGAGACTATTGATCATTCGACGATGTTGAGATCGTATCTCTTCTATAGCAGCCACGGCCTGGCGTTGCTCCTCATGTGATGGAAGCGCCACCGGCCACGAAGCCATCCGGGTCATCCCGAGATGATTGATACCCACGCCACGCGATTCCGGCGAAAAGCTACCCTTAAGAGCATCTGCGCGAATATAATGAAGGATGAATTCCGGATCGACTCCTGTAGGCCGAACCCGGATCAGCGTATTCTGAAAGCAGCAACCGTCGACCTCGCCGCGCCACATAGCGGGTTTGCCAACCTCTCGGGGACTGCCGGATGCTTCGCTCATTACGATATCGCCGTATGCGAGCTCATACGTGATAGCCTCTTTCTCGGAGAAATTCATTTGCTTGATATCATTGAGAAGCAGTCCGGACCAACCCACATTTGCGGCCCTTAGATACGGGCGCATGGACTCACCAGTATGATTTTTCGGAGACCGCTGTCTCCCGAGCCTCACTTCGGCAATCTGATCAAGCCTGACCGTTTTCGTGGCTGACGAGGGAGTGTGTGTGAGCGCCCAGTAGGTGGACAGTTCGTACCCTGCTAGCTCAGCTTCAATATTGCCAAGACACCGGGACGCGGCATCAAGGCGGGAGAGGTGGTCTTCGAGACTGGCGACAATGCGGCGCTGCTCGGCAAGTGACGGGAGCGGCAATCTCAAGGGTCGTAATTTAGACACACTCAACGTATGCAGGCCTGAGGTCGAAGAAGCAAGCTTCTCCAGCTGGCTCCGAACGATCGCAGAATCCCAGAGAAGCGCAAGAAAGTTCGGGTTGAGCGCCGCGGTCGGACGCACACGGATCAGGTGATTCTGATGCACACAATCAGGAATCTGATCACGCCACATCGCCGCTCGGCCCACCTGTTCCAAGCTGCCGTTTCCCTCGACAACCAGAAGGTCGCCATACCGCAACTGATACTTTGGAAGCTCACCGTCGAATAGTTCGACCTGATGAACTTCTCTGAGATCAAGTTGACTTCTCGGCACGTTGGCGACGCGCAGGAACGGATACTTGTTTACAATCGGCCGCCTCTTGGCCTGCTTCTGAATTCCGCCCTGAATGTCGACAATGTCAGACAGATTGGCCCACGTCCAACCGTTCGGCAAACCTGTCATTCTGGGAGCTCCCGGTTGAGCTCGTCCAGCAGCTCCGCGGCGCGGTCGTCGCCGAAGGCGGCAACGGAGCGGCCGACGCCGCCGTTCTCGGTGAACGGTATGTCGTCCAAGGTGTCCTCCGTGACGTAGAGCCTGCTGGCGACCGCCGAGGCGATCCTGTCCAGGAACCACCGCTGGTCGACATCATTGATCGTGGGCAGGCTCGGTGCTGGCAGCGACTCGGTCAAGCTCACCGCCTTCGATCTGGTAGAAGATCTTCGTCTGGTTCTTCGGCACGCCAAGCTCGTAGTAGAACGCTTGGGCGTGGCCGTTGCCGACGTCGGTCGTCCACTCCACCCGGCTGCAGTCGTGGTCGAGGGCGATCTGGCACACGTGCTGCATGAGCAGCTCGCCAATACCCCGCCGCCGGTGATCCGCAGCCACATAGAGTTCCTTGAGGTAGAGCGCCTGTGTGATGCCCGCTGCCGGCCACAGGAAGGAGTACGTTGCCAGGCCAACAGGCTCGCTGCCTTCCCAGGCGAGCAGGACGTGGGCCGGTGGCGGTGAGACAAACACCGTCGCTCGGATCTGCTTGGCGCGTTGCTCGACCGGCTCGACTTCGTCGGCGCCATAGAAGCGGTCCAGCTCGTCCATCAGGACGGCGATAGCCTCGGCATCGTCTGGTCTGGCGGGTTTCACAACAGTCACGAGTCGGTTAGGCCTCTCTGCTCGTGGGTGTAAACACCAGCAGATCGTGTAGGTCACGGACGGCGGGCCGTGACTGCTGATTGGCGGGCAAGACCGTGATCGTCGCCCGCGCCCGGGCCGAGATGATGCCCTGGCGCTGGTCAGCGGTGAGCCCGACGAGGGCATCGGTAGTGACGGTCACGGCGCCGTCGACATCACCGTCATGAGCCAGGCAGCTGGCACGATCGAGCCACGTCAGCGTGCGGTCCATGTAGTCGCTTGCTGGGCACAGGTCCAGCGCCCGCTGTTGTGCCTGCCAGGCGGTCGCCGTGTCGTGCAGGTGCGTCAGCGCATTGCCCTCGTGGAAGCGCAGCTGGGCCTCGTTGTAGTCGAAGGCCGACGTGCCCGTCGAGGTGTCGTCGAGACGCGACAGCATCGTCTCCGCCCGGGCAATCGCCGCCCGGGTCTCGTGCTCGCGTCCGAGTGCCGCCTGCGCCCGGGCCTCGAGGGCGGCCGCCAAGACAGCGCCGACGCTGGGCGCCGAGCCGGCGAGCGTCTGGGCGTGCTGGGCGACGTCCACGGCCGCTGCAAGGTCCCCGCTGTAAAAGTGACCGTAAGCCTCTTGGGCGCGCACCCATGCGCACGTCAACGGATCACCGACCTCATCAGCAGCCAGGCGGGCCGTGCGGGCCCAGCCGCGGAAGGCCCGCCGCTCATCCAGCTTGATGACCGTCAGGCACATCAGACCGGCCAGCTGCGCCGTCACGCGCGTCAACCGCCGCAGTGCCGATGACGTCCGACAGCGGCCTAGGGCAGCCGGCAGTTCGGCCAGATCGGTCCCGAGATCGCTGAGTAGCAGGCCGGGCGGCCGATCTCGCGTCAGCTGCCCGTGGCGCAGGGCGGTCTGCTCCCAGTCGTCGAGGCTGGCCTCAGTCATAGAGCCGCTGCTGAGCGTGTCGGTCAAGTGGTGGCGGAGCCGCTCGACGTGCGCCAGGTCTTGGCTCGGTACAGCGTGCAACGAGATGGCATCGGCCACCACAACTCTTCTCGGTTGATCTGGCATGTCGAACCACAGCAGCTCAGCTGGTATCCGCAGTATACGCGCCCAATACACCAAAGTATCCAAATCGCGAATCGGCACGCCATTCTCTGTCCGGCTGACTTGAGGTTGCCGTAGGCCCAGCCATTGGCCGAGCAGCGTTTGCGAGATGCCGCCAGGTCCGTAGGTTGCCTGGTGATATGGGTGCGTGCGGTAGGTACGGGTCACCCAACCGATATGCTGAGCGGCGAAGGCGTCCCGGAACTGCTCGGTCTGCCAGAACTCGGTGGGCACCTCCGGTGGGGCGATGAGCTTGTCGCGTGAGGCTCGCTGGCAGCGGGCGCACTGACGTTCGGTGTTGTCCACGGCCAGACGTGTGCCGCAGCGGCAGTAGCGGTGCCGGGCTGGGCGGGATGCCACGAGCGCCTCCTTCGATTCCTCACCGTGCCCATTCCCAGCCCGTCATGCTGGGAGCTCGCGGTTGAGTTCGTCCAGCAGGTCCGCGGCGCGGTCGTCGCCGAAGGCGGCGCAGAACCCGGCCGTGCCCCCGTTCTCGGTGAACGGCATGTCGTCCAAGGTGTCCTCCGTGACGTACAGCCTGCTGGCGACCGCCGAGGCTATCCTGTCCACGAACCAGCGCTGGTCGACGGTGAGCCGCACCCCTGCCTGCTCCTGCCGGGCCAGCCAGTTCGTCAGGTTGGCCTCCACCTGGCTGCGGTAGGCCACCAGCTCGGTCTCCAACCCCAGCTCGAAGCGCAGGATGCTCACCAGCTCCGGCACACCCTTGCGGCCGCCGTTGCCCCGGGCGATCCCGAGCTTGCGGTAGGCCTCCCACAGTACGGCCGGGGTCCACCGGTGCGGGGGCCGCTCGATCTGCCGCGCCAGGTCCGCCAGCTGCGCGTACACCGCGGCCGGGTCGCGCCGCAGGTCCCCGAACGCCACCCGCATCGCGTCGATCTCGTCCCGGTGGTCCGCCAGGTACTGCCGCCAGCTCGTCACGGTCGACTGTGCCGCGTCGACCGACATGTCCCGCGCCTCGACACCGATCAGCACGTCCGGGGTGTGCTCGTCGTAGGGCAGGTCGTAGCTGCGCCGGATGGTCAGGATGCGCTTGCGCAGCTCGGGGTTCGCCAGCGGCCGGGTGGCCTCGCGCACCAGCTCCCGCGCGGCCGCCGGCCCACCACGCTCGCGGGCGGCCTCCTGGGCGTCCGGGTCGCTGGCCTGCGCCAGACCGCGGGCGATGCCGGCCAGCGGTGCTCCGCCCAGCTCGGCCAGCTCGGCGCGCTCGGCATCGGTGATCTGGGAGTTCAAGGCCGAGAGCCGGCTCGCCAGCGCGTCGGCCTCGTCGACGGAGATGCCCTGGCTCGCCGCCTTGCCCAGCAGCTTCTCCAGGCTCTCCCTGCGCATGCTCACCGGCTGTAGCGGCCGCGCGTCCACCAAGGGCGAGTCGGTCACCCCGACGGCGTCCACCAGCAGGAACTTGTCCTTGCGCGCTCCGGGGTCGGGCGTCACGGTCTGGAACTCGGCGGCGTCGATCGTCCGAGCCCCGCGGCCCTTCATCTGCTCGAAGTAGGTCGCGCTGGACACCCCACGCAGGAAGAACACGCACTCCAGCGGGCGCACGTCCGTACCCGTGGCGATCATGTCCACGGTCACCGCGATACGCAACGACGCGCTGGTCCGGAAGTCCCGTAGCAGCTGCTCGGGATCGTCCGCGCGGTAGGTGATCTTCTGGCAGAACTCGTTGCCCTCACCGAACACCTCGCGCGCGGCCTGCACGATCTCCTCGGCGTGCGCGTCGGTCGTGGCGAAGATCAACGTCTTGGGCACCGTGGCTCGCCGGGGGAAGTACTCCCGCCAGCCGTCGGCGAAGGTCTGCAGCGCGGTACGGATCTGGCTCGGGTTCATCACCGACCGGCCGATCTGGTCTGCCCGGTAGTCCAGCTCGGTGTCCAGGCTCTCGTAGCGTTGCCTGCGGGTGCGCGTGTCCATGATCCGCACGGGGGTGTGCGCCGGGATCGCCCCGCCGTGCTCGCCGACCCGGGTACGGATCCGCATCACCTGGAAGTCGACGTTCACCCCGTCCACCACCGCCTGGCGGTAGGGGTACTCGCTGACCAGGTTGCCGCCGAAGAAGCCGAGAGTCTGCGCCACCGGGGTCGCGGTGAGCCCGACCAGGTGCGCGTCGAAGTAGTCCAGCACGGCGCGCCACGTGCCGTAGATCGACCGGTGACACTCGTCCACCACCACCAGGTCGAAGGTTTCCGGCGGGATCGCGGCGTTGTAGTCCAGCTCCACGGCGTCCTCGACGCCGTAGTCGTCCAGCGCGGGATCGTCGGAGTCGGGCACCGGTTCGCCGCGCAGCATCGAGTACAGCCGCTGCACCGTCGACACCACCACGTTGGCCGAGTCGAGCACCACGTCGGAGGTCAGCCGCTGCACGTTGTACAGCTCGGTGAACCTGCTGTGCTCTGCCGGGGTGACGTAGTTGCCGAACTCGCTGCGGGCCTGCCTGCCCAGGTTGTTGCGGTCCACCAGGAACAGCACCCGCCTCGCCCCGGCGTAGCGCAGCAGCCGGTAGGTCTCGGTGACCACGGCGTAGGTCTTGCCTGCGCCGGTGGCCATCTGGATCAGCGCGCGCGGGCGGTCAGCAGCCAGCGAAGCCTCCAGCCCGGTGATCGCCTCGATCTGCGCCGGCCGCAGCCCCGCGGTGTCCAGCTCGGGCAGCTGGCACAGCCGGGCGCGCAGCGTCGGTGCCTGCGGCCGCGCGTCCGCCTCACGCATCCAGCGGGCCAGGGTCCGGGGCTGATGGAAGGAGAACACCCGGCGAGCCCGGGGCTTGGGGTCGAGCCCATTGGTGAAGTGCGTCTCCACCGCGGTGGACTCGTACCGGAACGGCAGCGGGGTGCGCCACGCCGCGAGCTGCTGGCCGGCGGTCAGACCGGCGGCGTAGCGCTGCGACTGCTGCTCGACACCGGTAAGGCTCACGCCCTCCCGCTTGGCCTCGATCACCCCGACGAGGCTGCCCTCGACGTAGAGCAGGTAGTCGCTGCGCCCGGCCGCCGTGGTGACCTCGCGGACCGCCACCCCCTGCGCGGCGTGCACGTCCAGCTCGTGCTCGTCGTGCACCGCCCACCCGGCCGCGCCGAGCATCCGGTCGATGCTGCGGCGCACCTCGGCCTCGGACAGCGGTGGCCGGCTGGCCCGCTGCGCCCGCTCCACCAACACGTCCCGGCGCACTGCGCTGAGCGTTTCCGGCTGCTCGGCGCGCTGCTCGAGGTCGCGCTGCAGGCCGTCGACCTTGCCCGCGAGCTGCTCGATCAGCCGGCGGAGATCGCCCTGGGAGCCGACGGCGTCCAGGATCTCCGCTTCCGCCCGGCGGCGGGCATCGGCTTGCGCGGCGGCCGTGCTCCGCTGCTCGTCGAGGCTGGTCCGCATCTCGACCAGCTCCTCGCCGTACCCGCGCAGCTGCTCCTGGAGTTCGGCCAGTGCCTGCGCCTCCGCGGGCCCGGCGGGCGGCTGGGGAGTGGACGGCTGCGGTGGGACGAACGGCGGCGTCTCCCGGGAATCCGTGACGAGCCGGTGGAACCACGCCCCCAACTCGTAACACGCGCGCACCAGCCGCAGCGCGTCCTGCTGCGCCGCGTAGCCCTCGTGT
>JBOHGT010000328.1:0-16892 GCA_050700385.1 Pseudonocardiaceae bacterium
CCCACCTCACCGACCCCGCCCCACCCCTACCCAGCCGACTACGCACCGCCGCCCGCAACTACCAAAACGCCCTCGACCAGCTCACCCAGGAGGCCGGACTCGCCGCATGAACACCGAACTTGACTCGCTCAAACCGACTTCGTCGGCCCTAGCGGCCTAGGCGGACTCAGGCGACGCGAGCACCGTAAAACTCGACGTCCTAGCGCCGCAGCTTTGAGAAGACATATTGCAACACTAGTGCAACAGCACTCGCTACAAAATTCGGTGCCACGTCGGCGAATGAGCCGCCATTCGTACCGAGCCATTCATATGTTGAATATCCCGCTAGGCCAACTGCGGCACCTCCTACCGTCACCATCACAGGACGCGAAGTAGATAAGCGCGAGGTGACGTTGATCACCGAGCTTGCAACGCTTAGATACTGAGACCGCGAGTATTGATTGCGCAGGCCAAATAACGTGTCGGACAAGATGGCATGGGTACGTGTGGACTCAAACCTACCAGAGGACTCATAAACGAAGCCATCCGGCGAATCTAGTTGCTGAAGAATGCGTAGCACTCTCTGTTGCCACTTCCACGATAAGAAGCGGCTCCATGGATACAAACGTGCACATGCCTCGATTAAGTACAACTGCCACGGTACTCTCACGTAGTATTGTCGGCTGCCAATCGTGTACTCATAATTCGCCTCTGACTGTACGTCTAGAGCCCTGCCAAGCGTCAACAGCATCCGACGGAACGCTCGGCGAGCTTCACGTCGCACGCGGCGTGCGTCAACCTGCAGCAAGACCAGCAGGGCGAAGCACTGGACATAAATCTGTCCACCAGTAGCCTGATCGTCGAAACAGTGATTGCCCAACATACGCAAATCGACCGAGTCTATTTGGACGCCAGCGAAATGAAGCGCTCTGGTAACGTGCGCCGTCGCCAGCAAGTCGCATTCACCGGCAGGATCAAGGTCGACCGCCCAACCACCACTTGGACGTCGCGTGCTCGTCAGCCTGCCGAGCAGCGAGGTAAGAATAGCCTCTCGACCGCTTACCGCGCTGGGGCACACTGTGAGAGAATACACGACATCCGCAGTCTTGAAGACGTCCGACTTCTCGACCGCTAACCGTGATCGAACCACTTCTTGCGCGTCCGCGCGAGCCGACAATTCGACGTTATCTCGTGAAGCGACGTAACGGACAAGAGACTCGACAGTTACGACGTCCGAAGAATGTAGAGGATCGGCCGAGATGCTCCGGATGGCGGCCGCCGTACCAAACAACCCCCGTTGGTCGAATCCGTAGTTGTTAAGGTACTGGCCCGCGGCCTTCATGTCCGCCGGAAGACCATCCGATTGCGCACCCGCTTGAAGTAGCGTACGAAATTTAGTCTTGACGGATTCGATACCTCTATCTAGCACTGCCGTGTCGACACACGTGTAGGTCCGCTTGGTCGACAACGCGAACTGTGTCATGCAGGCAGCCTCCGAACCGCGTCAATAGTCTGTGCGACAACGCCATAGTTGGGACAAGCAGCGTAGTCCCACTCGTCGTCACGCCTGATGAAGTACGCGACCTGGCGCCTAAAATATTGAGGGATTCCCGGATCTTGGCCTACGACGCAGGACCCATCGCTGTACGCGTACATCACGTACGGGCGCCCGCGCCAGCGTTCCGCGTCGTACCACCAGGAGTCCACGTCGCCATACCTCACAAGACCGGTCGCCGCTATGGTGAGTGGTACAGTTCCGGGCAAGACGTGCACATGCGCATGTTCAATGCAGGCTGAGGTGCGTTCATCGCGGTCATTTCCGCCGTGTTCCCAGTAGGTGAGAGAGCCAAACCCGTTCACCAACAGACGCGCTTGAGTTGCGAAAAACTCGGCGAACAACCTTAACGATTCATCCGTCAACGAACACGTACTTTGCACGTGCTGAGTGGGCGAAATCAGACAGTAACCGGTGCGTTGCGCTCCCACACCTGCGATTAGTGAACCGACGCCTCGGTCGTGACGCAGCGCACGGTCAGTCCACCGCGTGAGCTCCGGATCTCGCTCTTCTACGCAAAGAAAGCACTCCGAGTCAGTTTCCATCCGGCCGCCCAGTACGTTGTAAAACGAGTTGAACCTGTCGCCGCAGGACCGGCCGGAAGGCGGCGATACCAGCGTCCGACTTGTCGATCGAGGGCTCGTCGATGAATCTGGAGTTGTTTAGCATCATAGTGAATATCGCTGGATCGCCGTACAGGTCGATGGAGTACAGACGTTGGAAGTGCGCGCGCGAAAATTCATCTTTCGCAGCGAGTACGTCGGCGATACGAGAAGATGGAACTTCACCGCGTCGCATGGTAGCCACGGCAGTCTTCATAATACGGGTCTCGACCGATGATTCAATCCATATCCGCAGCGCGTCACCCGCTTGATAAAGCCACGGTTGGAGCCATGCGTCAACTACGATATTGGACCGGTCGGCGACGATCGCTGCCATGCGCTGATCGGCCTCCAAATCTATATTGATGTCCGCGGCGCGTAGCTGATCGTGCGAGGGAGTCCACTCGCGGTCGCGCTCTGAAAAGACTAATTGTTCCCCGAGAATTTCCTTACGTACCGATGCCATGTCCACATAGGACCATCCCAGATCTTCCGCTAACAGCTTACTATGGGTGGTTTTCCCAGCCGCTGTTAGTCCGGAGACGAGAATTGTTCTATAGAACGTCAAGATGGAACTGGACACGACAAATCGGAAGCCAACTGCGGCACCATAGTCTCTTTGATGGCTAGATTGATGGCATCTCGTTGACTTGCTATCACCTGCAATCTGTCAAGAGTTTCGAAGTCGTGCCACTGTATCGAGCTGATGTAATCCGAGCTGTCTTGGTTCTTGCATGAAACTTCACCGCTCGTTACGGTGCACATCCTCACAACAGCAACAACCTGCACCGGTGCTTCACCCTCGCGCTGCATCACCCACGACCAGATATGCAACGGCCGCCCCGGTTGCACCACTAATCCGACCTCTTCCTTGACTTCGCGCGAGAGATGCTGCTCTATATCCTCGCCGAAATTCATTCGGCCACCCGGCAACTCCCACAAGTCTGGATTGTGAGGATCGTCGCTGCTCTTTCGGACCATGAGTATCCTAGACCCCTGTACGATCGCCGCCTTCTGCGCAAATTGGACTGAGCTAGGACTCTGCATGTCCGCCTCCGCATCATTTAGCCCTGCCTGCCCACCAACCTCTAGGGCATGCGACCGGAACGATCAGGGCAGCGCCCGACCTCCCAGGTACCGCCCTCGCCCAGCCGACGCCGGTCGGTGTAGCCTTATAGGCTAATCGCTGATCAAGGTAATGTCGTTAACCGACATGCGTGAAGATGCTGTCACGCTTCGCGCTTCTGGATCACCGGGCCGTGGCGTGGGCGGCATCGAAGGCGCTGGTAGAGCCGTCGCTGGGGCTTGCGAGGCATCTAGCCGCAGATGCGCGACCCATCTGAGGTCGAGGTAGCGTCGTAGAGGTGGACGGCGAGCGGGCTACACACCTGCGTTGGGCTACGTTTGGCGAGCGCACTGTGTACGAACGACCGCTAGGTCCGCTTGGTGCTCGTCGATGTGGAGACACCTGCTCGCCGGCGGTTCGAGCATCACGTTGTGCGGCTACAGCGCGTTGCGGCAGCTGTGGTGCTGGATGGGCTTGACCGGATGCTCATGATGCCTGACCTGCACATACGCACTTTGCGTCATGGTCAACACATCTAGGCGTAGCGGGTGGCTGCGGTCGGCCAGCCTGACCGCGGGTCCTTGCGTGAGCTAGCTCGAAAACCGGACGTCGACGAGGGCATGCCTCGTCGGGCTGGGGCGAAACCCCGGTAGTATTACAGCCGCACCCTTTACATTGAGTGACTACCAAGCACCTACAGTGACATAGCCTGAGGGTGGTATGTCCGATTTTCGTGGTTCAACTACTGCTCATGATCGCCGAGACAGCCATCAGTCTCACATGGTGAGAAGGTGCGGCTGTAGTACTGGAAAGGAGTTCTTGCATGTCGCGCACCCTGCGGTCCGTCACCGCCTCGGCTTCGACCACGGACTTTGATCTACGGGTTGAGCCGGTCGATGACGTGCTGGACCGTGTCGAGCGGTCCCTGCAGATGCGACTCGATCGGGACGCCATGGTGCGAAAACGTCGTTCAGTTGGAGCGCGTACCAACCGCAACACCTGGGTTCGGATCGAGAGGCGTCGCCTCGACAAGATCGATGGCCAAGGTTGGAACGGCAGCGAGTGCGCGGCACTCTGGACGGCATCGCGAAGCCCGAATGGTATGCTGGTATGTCTTGGCGCGACACGGCAAGCGACGTGATGTGGCGAGCCGATGAAACCGAACTGATCACCGCAGCCCCGATCACCCCGGGCGGAACTCTCACCGACGATCCGCAGCTGCCAGCATCGTGGTGGTCGACGTTGAATGCTTCGCTCACTGCGCTGGCCGAGCAGCACACAACTCGCATCGCCACACCCGACACCGTTCCGATCACGCAAGCCCGCCTGACCGCGGAAATCAACCGGGTCTTCCCCGACCGCGTCGACACGGTCATCGACGAGTGGTCTCCCGCGCACGCCGACTTCAACTGGGCCAACCTCACCGGACCAGAATTATATGTCCTCGATTGGGAAGATTGGGGTCTTGCTCCCAAGGGACTGGACTCGTCCACCCTGTGGGGTAACTCGCTTTTGGTACCGGCGATGGCCGACCGCGTTCGCCGAGAACGACGAGCCGACCTGCACAGCAGTTCCGGGAAGCTGATGGCACTATTCTTCTGCACGAAGATCGTCGGCGACGCTACCGGGTACTCCGGCCCGATGCTGGAGCCCGCGACACGAGAGGCAGCCAGACTGATCGACGAGCTTCAAGACCGTCCCCGGTGAGGATCGCCAACCCAACCGCGAACGAACCCCCGACGCCCGCAGCCCGACGTGGCGTGTTCGGCGCTGATCAGACGTCGGTAGCGGCCGACGGCATCGTCGTTGACACGCAGCCGGCTCCGAGGACGTCGAGCATGGCAAAGCGCGACTGCTGGCTCGGGTGCGGGCACACCGGTTGGCGGACATCCGTAAGCGGCGGGCCTGACCCAGCGACAAGTCGCCCAGCAGATGGGCATCACCGTCGGGCGGATCAGCCAGATCGAGAACGGCGAACTCGTCGAACTCGTCGAACTCGCCGGAATCGACGTGCTCGACCGCTACGTCGCCGCTCTCGGCGGTTTCCTCGAGATCGTCGCCAACTTCGGCGAGGAACAGTTCAAGGTCGGTTACTATAAGTGATCGACGCTGCGAGTTCAGGATGCGGTCGACATCCGTCCACCGTCCGAGGGACTCGTCACCGCGAGCTGCGGCCGCCCAGCTCAGGGATGATCATCAACGCGCACGGCACGCACACCGCCCCACAGGGTAGGACGTCAGCCGGGCGCGTACCGGGCGCGCGGGCTGGGCTGGGAGGATCCGTCGCTGGCATGCCACGTAGCGTGACAGCTTGCCTACACTGTGGACTAACAGTGCAGTGGCAGCACGACATGGCCCTTGTTGCCACGTCGTCGTGCCGCCACCGCGGGGCCTAGATCGTGATGCCTGCCCAGTGGGCGAAGCCGGTCAGCGAGTCGGTGGCGCGGCGGTCGGCCTCGGTGATGATGTGCACAGTTTCGCGGACCCAGGGGTGGTAGCGGGTCTGCTCCGGGCTGATGTCGCGGGCTTTGTTCAGTGCGTCCAGGGCCTTGGCGTGGTCGCCGTGCAGCAGCCATGCGCGGGCGATGTCGATCCAGCAGCGGCCGACGCGGTAGCACTCGGTGTCGTCGTCCTCGGGCAGGCGCACCGCCTGGGCGCGGGCGACGGCGGTGGCGGCGTCGCCCAACTCGACCGGGATCGCCACGGCGTGCACATCGGCGTTGACCTGCGAGCAGTTGATGTCCAGATACGGGTGTGCGGGCACCCCGGAGGCGATGATGTCGCGGGCCTCGGCCAGGTGGGCGTCGGCGTCGCCGGGTCGCCCGGCCCGGGCGGCCACCACCGCGGCCCGCAGGTGCAGCTGCCCGGCCACCGCGCGGGCGGTGTCGCCGGGCTGGTCGGCGAGGGAGTCCAGCGCGCGGGTCAGCCGCCGGTCACAGCCGTCGTAGTCACCGCGGTGAAGCTCCAGGTCGGTGCGGGCGAAGTCGGCGGCAGCGAGGCGCAGCGGGTCACCGCTGGCGGCCGCCGTCACGCCCCGCCGATCGCCCAGCATCCCCGTCAAGTCGACATACCCGAAGGCGTAGGTCACCACCTGCGCCAGGCAGTACGCATCATCCAGCAGCGCCGCGAGCACCTCGCCGGCACGCTGGCCGCGCGGGGGCCGCTCGCCGTGCACGTACAGGCTGCGCAGCAGCTCGGGCAGCCGGTGGCACAGCTCAGTGGTGCGCGCCAGGTACCGCAGCCGCGCGGCAGCGTCCAGCCGGGCGCGCAGCTCCTCGACGCTAAGCAGCTCATCGACCGGTCCGGGGTGGTCGTGCTCGGACAGCGCCTGCCGCAGCGCCGGGACACCGGCGCCCCGCGTGCGCGGGTCACCCACCAGATCCTCATAGGGCTGGCAGGTCAGCGCGGTCACCTCCACCTCCAGCGCCCGGGCCACCGCCGCAGTCAACGCCGCACCCGCCGGCGCCTGGCTGTGCTCCACCGCCCGCAACAGCCCCACCTCGACGCCGGCGCTGGCCGCCAGCTGCTGCTCGGTCATCCCCGCCAGCCCACGCAACGACGCCACCCGATCGCCGATCCCCCCAGTCGCCTCCTGCGCCATCCCAGGGGACTCCTCACCTCGGGTCACCACCGCCACCCCCGAGGGTGCCATGCCGCGGGCCTGGTAGTGCGCTGGTGGTCCGGACTGTGCGGGAAGCGTCACGCTCGTCGTGGAGTTGGCCCGATGCCAGACACAGCACACGTCGTCGGACGGGGCCGCAGCCCCCGCACTGCTAGATGGTGATGCCCACCCAGCGGGCGAAGCCGGCCAGCGAGTCCGTCATCCGCCGGTCGGTCTCGGCCATGAGGCGCACCATCTCCCGCACCCCATGGTGGTAGCGGGTCTGCTGCGGGCTGACGGCGCGGGCCTTGTTCAACGACTCCAGCGCCTTGGCCCGGTCACCATGCAGCACCCAGCCACGGGCCACCTTGACCCAGTAGGCGCCGACACGGCGCGGCTCGCCATCGTCGGCGACGTGCACCGACTGCGCGCGGGCGACGGCCGTGGCGCCGTCCAGCAGCTCGACGGGGATGGCCACGAAGTGAGCATCGGCGTTGAACGCCGAGCAGTCGATGTCGATGTAGGGGTGGGACGGCACCCCGGAGGCGATGATGTCGCGGGCCTCGGCCAGGTGGGCATCGGCGTCCTGACCCCGTGCGGCGCGCGCGGCGATGCTGGCCGACTGCAGGTGCAGCTGCCCGCGCACCGCCAGCGCGGTGGGATCGGAGCGGTCGCCGATCGCGCGCCAGGCGCGCTCGACCAGCCGGGTACAGCCGTCGTAGTCGCCGCGGTGCAGCGGGACCCAAGTCCGCACGAAGGCCTCGCCGGCCACCCGCAGCGGGTCACCGGTGGCAGCAGCGGTCAGCGGGCGCCGATCGTCGACCTGCGCGGCCAGATCCAGGTACCCGAACCGGTGGGCCGCCGCGGCCGCGAGCGCGTAGGCATCGTCGAGCAGCTCCGCGAGCTGCTCGTTGGCCCGCTCGCCGCGTGGGGGCTGCGCCTGGTGGGCGTACAGGCTGCCCAGCACCTCGGGTAGCCGGCGGGCCAGCTCGGCGTAGCGAGCGCGGACGCAAAGCCGGTTCCCGGCATCCAACCGGGCACGTAGTTCCTCGATGCTCAACAGCTCGACGACCGGCGCCGGGTTGTCGTGCTCGGACAGCACCTGGCGCAGCGCCGGAATACCCGCAGCCTCCGAGCGCGGAGCGGAGACCAGGTCGTCGTAGGGCTGGCAGGTCAGCGTGGTCACATCCAGCCCCAACGCCCGCGCCACCGCCGCGGTGAACGCGCCGCTGGCCGGTACCTTGCCCCGCTCCACCTGCCGGACCAGGCTCACGCTGACGTGGGCGGTGCTCGCCAGCTTCGCCTGGGTCATCCCCGCCAGCTTGCGCAGCGACGCCACCCGGTAACCGATGCGCTCGGTCCGCTCGTCCATGCCCGGACTCCTCACCCTCGGGTGACCACTACCAGCCGTAAGAATGCCATGCCGCCATCCTGGCAAGGCGTCGACACTCCGAGTCGTACACACGGCATCACGCTCCGTGGATTATCGGCGTGTGAGCTCAGCGACTCGTGCAATGGGTCAGCGGTTGAGGAGCGGGGTCAGCAGGCGCCGGGCCGCGCCGGTGTCGTGGTTGAGCGCCACCGAGCTGCGCGGCAACGTGGCGGCCAGGGTCCGCTCGGTGGGGCGAAGCGCCGGCTGCGTCGTGGGCGAGACGCGGGGGAACAGCAGCCGGCCGGCGACGGCGCAGCGGGCCAGGCGCAGACCGAGCCAGTCGACGAGCTGGTGGGGGAAGAACTGCGGTTTGAGTTCCTTGCCGCGGTCGTCGACCAGGGGAGTGTCGTGTCCGTGCCGGATCGCGGCGGTGACCCTCGGGTCGACGGTCGGGTGCAGCTGCTCGCCCGCGACCAGCCGGGCCCGCACGCCGTCGAGCAGCCCGTGACCGCGCAGCAGGCCCAACCCCAGCGCTGCCGCCGACGGCCAGGGCAGCAGCGCGAGGGTGTCGGGGTGCAGGAAGACCCGGTCGTTGGCCAGCAACGTGAGCCCCTCGGCGGCCAGCAGCAGCGCCGTGGTGGTCTTGCCCGCGCCCTTGCCGCCCAGCGCCAGGATCGCCTGGCCGCCGCGGACGGCACCGCTGGCGTGCAGGATCACCCATCCCGCGGCTTCGAGCTGCACCCAGATGAGCTCGCGCAGCCCGGGCCTGCCGGTGGGCGTCGGGATCGAGCCGGCAGCCCAGCACGGCATCGCCGGACCCACCAGGGATGGCTTGAGCGGGCGTGACGGTCCACCACGACCCCAAGTACACAATGATCCAGTCGAGCACCGGGTCCCGCACCCTACGTAGCTGAGCCGTTCGCCGACCTGACCCGATACGTGATCGCTCGCAGCTATGACCAGACACTCCGGGTGCTGAGCGGAGCAGTGTTGGTTACCAATCACTGCTGTCGAGCACCGAGCGGACGAACAGTTCGACCTGGGGTGTGAGGAGACGCCGGTCGGCAACCCGCTCGACGAGGTCGAGCACCTGCTCGGGGTGGGTGAGCCCGAGCCGACCGGCGAGCAACTCGATGTCGTCGTCGTCCTCACCAATGCGATGTGCCAGGCACTTGAGCACGAGGACCGTCTCGGCGCTGGCCACCTCACAACGCAAGCCCGGCAAATCGATGATCTCTGTCGGGAATCGGTCCGGACCGAGCAGGAAACCCTTGACCGCGTCGTTCAGCCACCCGTCGGGCAGGTCCAGATCCTCGGCCACCCGCGCTGCGGCCGCGTAGACCTCGTTCTTGGGTGCGAAGACGGCGTCGATGTCGCGGGTCGCCCGACGTTCGTCGTAGGCCAGTGCGATCGCCGCGCCGCCGACCACGTACACGTCGGCGACGAGACCTCGCCCGCTCAGATCGGCCCCGACCGCTGACAGCGCTGACAGGATCTCCTCGCGGTCCACCGGTCAGACCCTGCGCAGCGCGCCCGCGCCGCGGAAGATGGCCCGCCGGCGGAACGCAGCCGGGGTCTCCACGACGGCGCGGGCCCACAGCCCGACCCTGTCGGGCCACCAGATCCGGTCCAGGAACCGCTCCTCCTCGCTCGCCCAGAGGGGAACCGAGAGGCCATGGGTGGCGCTGACGTGCTCGGCGAGCGCGCCAAGGTACGCGTCGGTGTGCTCGTCGACATTCGGGGGGCGTTCGTGGATGCGGTAAACGACGTCGACGTCGTCGCGGGCCCAGCGCAGATCGTCGACGAAGTCGGCGACAGCGGCACGCAGCGGTGTTCCGGCGAGGACCCTGTCAGCGGTAGCGGCCAAGGTCAGCCGGCGGCGCGCGGTGTCGCCGAGTGGCGGGCTGGGATGAACGTCCCTGTCGTCTCGCTGCACGAAGATCCGCTCCGACGGTGTGTTCACGGTATCCAGTGTGCCCGACCGGCGCCCGCACGCGCACAGAGCGCCGGGCCATGACCCGAGGGTCGCCGAACCGCGGGCCGGCGCACTCCGACCCTCCTGCACGGTGGGTCGCGTCACCCGCTCAAAAGCTGGGCTGGCAAGGACACAACCCTGACCGACACGCAAGAGCATCGACCATGCGGCGGTTGACGTCACGGGCTTTGACCGACCGTTGCGCCAGATCGCGGCGACCTGTGGTCCGCCGCCACCAAGATCGGTAACCCATCCTCGTAACGACTCGGGCAGCTGCAGCGATCCCTGCAATGAAAGCTCGTGTAGAAGCGGGGACAGGGAGCGAGTCTTGACCTTCAAGCAGCGGGGGCGTCGAAACGTCGCCCTCGGCAATTCAGCCGTGTCACGAAACACTGCCCCCCAGGCCCTCCGAGACCTTCGACGGCCCCGGCACGCAGGCCTGTTCGAAGCGGTGCACCGGCTCGACGCGCAGCTCGACCGCGCGTCCCGCGAGGAACTGGCGAGCTGGATTCGCGACCAGTACTCCGTGGAATACGGAGATATTCCTGTGGGTTTTGTCGCCATCTGCCACCTGGGCCCACCGTACGTCGACCATCGACTGGACCTCGTGCACTCGATCGTGGAGCACTACGGGCCTGGCGATTCGATGCCCGAACCCTTCGCGCAAGCCCGAATGCTGGCCCGCACCGGAGCGTATGAATTCGTCGAGGTGTACGCGAGCGGCCAGCTCGTCCCTGTTCGCGCCGACGGTTCCGTCGTCGGCTCCTGACTGGAGATCACATGGCCGACGTCGACTACCAGCTGCGCCGCCAGGTGGATGAGGTCAGCCGCCTCGTGGTGCAACTCGACGGCAAGATGGGTGCGGTAGCGCATCAGGTCGTGGACGTCCGCACCGCGCAGCAGGAAACCCGCAGCGAGCTTGCCCAGCTCCGGGACGAGTTCCTGGCCTTTGCCGGTGAGGCGCAGCGAACCAGCAATATCCAGCGGGCCGAGACCAGGATCGGGGTCGTCCAGGACAAGGTGGAGCACGAGTTCGGCCACCACAAGGTAGTTCGCCGCACTGCGGTGGGGATATTGCAGGCGTTCGACGTCGGGCTGGTGTCCGAGGAGACGGTGCACGCCGTGGCCGAGGAGCTGATGATCCAGACTCCACGCTACTGGCTGGCCCCCGCCCTCGTGGCGCTGGCTGCGTGGTCGGCCGACGATCAGTCCTTGTGTGAGCGGGCGGTGGAGGAGGCGTTCCGCCGCTCTCCCAGCCGGACATCGCTCTTCTTCGCCCTGGTGTTGCGTCGCCAGGACCGGCAGCAGACCGCAGTGCGATGGCTACGCCACTACCTCAACGCCCAGGACCCCAGATCACTGGGGCGTGACTTCGCCGTCATCCTTGAATCGATCTCGCAGGGCGCCTTCGGCCCGCTCGGCCGGGAGGCCGTCCAGGAGACCCTGGGCCAGTGGCGCGAGGTGCTGAGCAACGACAGCGCGGCGCAATCGGCGCAGGTACAGCGCTGGCGCGCAGAGATCGAATCGTACCGGCCGCCGCCCGCGGGCTCCGACTTCCCGCACCTGGCCGGGGTATCCCCCCAGTGGTCCGGCTTGGCGGCCGCGCTGAGCGGCGCCGAAGCCCACCAGCCGATTCTGGACCATTACAGTGCGCTGATGTCCGAAGAGATGACGCCCTCGGATCGGCTCGAGGACGCCGTCGACGACATCCTCGACCGCCTCGTCTCGGAGTACGACAACGAGGAACTGCCGCTGCGGCGGGAGCTCGCGTACAACACGGCCGTCGTCAACCACAACGGTGATCTCGCCGCCGCCCAGCGAGCCGTGGACTCGGACTCGGCGTCATTGGAAGAGACACTGGACTACCTCACGATCCAGACCACGTCCGCGCTCAACCCGTCGGCCATCGGCGTCTCCCGCGCGACGCAGCGGGTCGCCGTCGCCGCGTGTCACCCCTGGTTCGCCGAAGCGCACAGCGGCTTCGGCGTGAGTTACCGGGCCCAGCTACCGGCCGACGTCGGGGCCGTCTTCGACACCTCACACAACATCGGTGCTCAGGTCTTCGCGCTGCCCAGATGGAGCGGATCGTTCACCGCGCCGATGGAGGAACTCGAGAGGTCACTCGGCGACCACTGGGACCAGCACACCCGGCCGTTCGTCGACTCGCTCGGCTACGACGTGAAGAAGGCCGTGATCGCGCCGGCCATCGTCGTCACCCTCGTGTTCATCTTCGCGATGGCCATCAACCCGGCCTTCGGGTTGATCGTGACCGCTCTGGTCGGCGGTATCTGGGGCATGGTCCTCCACAGCCGCTATCAGGCCGGGCTCGCGGCGAAGGCCTCCGCAGCGGAGATGCTGCAGAAGCAGAAGCAGGACTCGCTGACCAAGCTGCGGGCCGCCGGGGCCGAACTGACGGACTGGACGAGCCGCTTCAAGCAGGCAGATGCCGTGGAGCCGGCGGTTCACGCGATGATTGGCTCCTTCGCCATGGCCGGACACACCGCCACACCGTTCGACCAGCGTTCCGTCCATGTCGAGAGGAGCCGGTGATGACTCCGGCGGAACCGACCAGCAACAACGTCCCACCGTTCAGCGCGGCGAACCCGCCCGGCGCGGCCGCCGTGCCGTGGGGTCGGCAGAGCGCGGCGACCCAGGAACGGGTGACGGCCCGGGTCCGCCGCGTCGTGCAGGGCCTTCCCTCGTGGGACCCCACGCCACCTGGTGAGATCATGGTACGCCGACCCGGTGCGATCTGATCACCATGTGGTCCGGCGGCGGTACGTACAACGGCTGGGCGACATTTCTCGAGCGGTGGGGGGCCGGTGAGGCGACGGACAGCACGCACCTTCCCCCGCTCGAGCCAGCCGACTTCACCGGCGACACCTGGGAGCGCCTGGTGCTCAGGCTCACCGACGCGATCTCCCGCCGCCTCCGGTCGTGGGCGGACGCGCTCACCCGGGCGATGGCCGAGTCCACGGACGAGTTCACGGTCGGCCGCGCGCTCAGCCAGGCGCGTTCGGGCCTGCGCGCGGTACGCGACCTCGCCCAGCACCCCGGCCTGCCCCAGGATCTCCGGGACCGGTTGGTCGACCTGGTCGATCGGCAGGTCGACTCCGCGCAGCAGTCGCTCGAGGAGCAGGTGGACCGGATGCGGAGCAATGGCGTCGACGCACAGCTCGTCGAGGCCAGGCGCCGCACCATCAGGGACAACCCGTTGACGGCGGTCGCGGCGACCCAGCAGGCGACGAGCCCGGCGCCCACCACGGGCGACTGGTTCGTCGACCCTGCGGGCACCGGCCGGCGGCGCGTGATCCTCGACTGACCCTCCTGGCCTGTCGATCTCGTCGACGCGACCACACGACTTGACGGAAGGGCATTCCATGTCGAACTTCGGCGACGCCCGGCGGGACCTCGACGGCTACGTCGCGGCGCGTGTCCCGCTCATCGGGGTGCGCACGATAGAGCAGCCGCGGGCCCTGCGTCTGGTCAAGGAGGTGGCGACTAGCCCCCGACGCGCGAACCTGCCGTTCTGGATCTACACCCGGGCGACCGGAATTCGGGACCTGCGTACCAATGCAACGGTCCAGGACGACCGCTCGTTGACCGGCGCCATCGACTTCGCCGCGGCCCAGTTCACGAGCCGGGCCCAGGCTACCGTCGTGTTCGTCGATCCTGACAACCTCGCCGAGGACACGCCGTTCACCCGGCACATCGCGGAGCTGGCCCGCCTCGCCGACGCCAACTCCGGCAGCCTCATCCTCATCACCGACACGCCGATCTGGAGCGGCCTGCAACGCCTCGGCATGAGCCTCATGATCGACCTTCCCGACGCGGACGAGATGTACGACGTCATCGTGGGCGTCCTGCGTGACCACCACGGCGTGGTGCCCATCGCCTGGACGGAGCAGCACGCCCGGCGGGCCGCGGAGTTCCTCGTCGGGGTCACCGAGGGCGAGGCCGTCAATCTCATGGCCACCATCGTGGCGAAGGGTTCCGTCGAGGAGGACGACGTCCTGCAGCTCGCCAGGTTCAAGGACCGGATCTTTGGCGACCTCGCGGGGCTCGAGCGCGTGCAGCTCAAGGACAGCGACTACGCCGTCGGCGGCCTCACCAACCTGCGCGAATGGCTGCGCCGCAAGCACCAAATCATGATCGCTGACCTGCGTGGCACGGACCTGCGCCCTCCTCGGGGGGTGCTGCTCGTCGGTGTCCCGGGCTGCGGCAAGTCACTCTCGGCCAAGGCCACCTCCGCGGCGTGGAAGCTGCCCCTGTACCGGCTGGATCTGGCCAGCATCCTCGGGCAATACGTGGGCCAGTCCGAAAATCGGCTGCGGGAGGCACTCGACACCGCTGACCGGGTGGCACCCTGCGTGCTGTGGATCGACGAGATCGAGAAGGGATTGGCCGGGCAGAACGACAGCACGGGCGTTGGTCGGCGCCTCGTCGGCCAGTTCCTCTTCTGGTTGCAGGAGTCCGATTCCCGGGTCTTCGTCGTCGCCACGGCCAACGACGTCCGCAGCCTGCCTCCCGAGCTGCTGCGCAAGGGCCGCTTCAACGAGCTGTTCTTCGTGGACCTCCCGGACGCCGACGATCGCGAGGAGATCATCGAGCTGTACTACCGCCGGTACGTCAAGGCCGAGGCCACCTCCGAACTCGTCGGCAAGTTGGTGGAGCTGTCGGACGGGTTCGCCGGCTCCGACATCGAATCCGCCCTGCACGAGGTGGGCGCGGAGGTCCTGCTCAACGGGGGTGTGGAGCACTTGCAGCCCTCCTTCGTCATCGACTCCTTCTCCAACACGATTCCGTTCAGCCGCACGAATCCCGAGCAGATCGAGGACATCCGCGCATGGGGGCGCGAGCGCGCGGTCCCCGCTGGACGGACTGGCTTCTCCCGCACTCCAGGCGCCACGGGCTCGGGTCGGCGCGTGCTCGTGATGGGCGACTGAAGCCCACCCGGGTGCGAGCACCTTCACATCCGGGCACCGTCACATCAGCGCCTGCCACACGGACACCACGACGCCGAGTGCGATGATCGCCGCCAGTACCTTGGCCACCCGATCACCCCACAGCGCGATGAGGAAC
This sequence comes from Pseudonocardiaceae bacterium, assembly GCA_050700385.1. Taxonomy (GTDB): domain Bacteria; phylum Actinomycetota; class Actinomycetes; order Mycobacteriales; family Pseudonocardiaceae; genus WHSY01. The sequence goes on from JBOHGT010000328.1 coordinate 15,233, forward strand.
CGGGTGGACGGCCGCACCGTCACCGTGGAGACGATCGGCCCTACGGGGGAACTAAGCACGTCGATCCGCCGGGGCTCATAGTGCCCGTGGCGGGTGCTCCGAGCCGTGAACCGGACGACGTCGCCGTGGCGGACCTCGTCGCCTACCAGTTCTCCGACGAGTACGCAGGCGACGATCTGGCCTGTGATGGATTGCACGCGGAAACGGCGCACCGTCACGGCGTGCTCGGAGGTCGGCGCTGACCGCAGGGCGCCCACGCTCCCTCGGGCACCGGCCGAGATACCGCGGGTGAGGGTGCGCGTCACCGTCCGCACCACGGCACCGCAAGCGCGCCGGAGCCCGCCGAAGTAGCGACCCGCGCCGATGCCGAGCACCACGCTGAAGATCAGTCCGAAGCAGACGAGCAGCAGGAGCGGGGCAACAAGGACCGAGAGCAGGGAGGCGCCCGCTCGAGCACCGTCGTCCAGGCCACCGGCCAGCACCAGGAACAGGCCGACCAACGCCAACGCCACCAGGGCCTTGACGCCCCAGAATCGATGGTGCAGGGAGTCCATAGAGACCGAACCGTTCACCACACCGACGATGAGGCCATGATCTGCGGTCTGCTGAGCCGAGGGTGCCGGCGGATGCAGCGGCGGTGGGGCCGCCCCTGGAGGCGGTGCGCCACGCGGTGCCGACGCGGGCGGGGACACCGGTTTCGCCCCTCCCCAGGGCGGATCGGTCGTATCCCCCGCACTGCCGGCGTCCACTGCGGACTCGACGAGACGCCGAGGCCCACCGGTCCGGGGCGTCGTAGGAGCGCCCTCGGCTGGGCTTGCTCGCCTGATCTGCGCCGTCGGGGGAAAGAGCAGGGATCGCTCGCCTGTCCCAGGGAACAGCGGAGCGGCGGCAGCCTCTGACGGCGGGTCAGGTAACGCCTCGCTACCGGCCGGCGCCGCACCGCTCGTCCCCGGGGCCTCGTGCGGCGCACGGCGGCACTCCGGGCACCTGGTCTGCCCTTCATCGACCGGGACGCCGCAGGTCGAGCACGTCGGTCGGGAGGCTGTGTTGTCTGCCCACGGCGGGGGGTCGTTGCTCATCGAGGTGGCTCCAGCTGCCGGGGTACGCAGGCGTTCGTCAGCACATCGCCGCTCAGCTCCGGGAACCGCGACGAACACCATGCCCGAACGTCGTCGGAGGATCCGAAAGGCCCGAGCGCGAACGTGACCCAGAGGGGCTCTTCCTGGTACGTCGTCCCGTAGTCGGTGGTCAGGAGAAGTATCACGTCAGCACCGAGATTGTCGCCGTGACGGTGATCCAGGTGCTCGGCGAGGATGTCCTGAGCGTAGAAGGTGTGCGAGCCGTTGCTCGCCACCTGCAGCAGGTCGACCGTGCCGACCTTCTTCGAGGCCAGTTGGGCAACCCATTGCCCGTCGAATCGCACACTGGCCACGTCCCACTGCCGCAGGGTTTCGAGCTGGGCGAGCGCTTCGTCCTCGGGGGCAAGTGTGCGGGACGTGGGGGCGAGTGTCTCGGTGCTCTCCGCCGGGACGGAGTCGCCGCTGGTCGCCGGCTCCGCGTTTGCCGGCGATCGCGCGAGCGTGGGAACCGGGGGGACTGATCCGGAACTGATCCGAAACTCGTGTCCCCACGGCCTGACCTGACCCGACCACCCCGACCG
>JBOHGT010000329.1:0-1444 GCA_050700385.1 Pseudonocardiaceae bacterium
GCGCGGCCGGCCACGAGCTGGCTGTAGCCCGAGAAACCGGCCAGCCGCGCCGGGTCGAAGAAGTCCAGCCAGTCGGGGTCGGCGCCCGCGGTGGTCAGCGAGTCCTCGGCCTGGCGGGCGTGGCGCAGGCTCTGCTCGGCATCGCCGGTCCGGGCACTGACCTCGGCCTGCACGCAGTGCAGCCACGACCGCAGCAGCGGGCCTTCCGCGTAGCGGGCGTGTGCGCGTGCGGCGTCCAGCAGCGGCCGCGCGGCGGTTCGATCCCCGGCGAAACCGGGTACGAAGCTGCGGTGCGCGGTCACCGCCACGGCGAGCGCGTGATCACCCGACTCCCGCACGGCGATGGTCGCGATCTCGAAGCAACGCTCGGCGAGGGACGGCTGCTGCAGGTCGAAGAACGCCAGTCGCGCGCCGAGCAGCGCTGACTCCGCGACCGCGCCCGCGAGTACGTGACGGTGCTGCCCGTCACCGCCGGAGAGAAGTTCGACACCGAGCTGGCTATGGCTGAGGGCCGTAGGCAGCAGCGCCGCCGCCGGCGCCGTCCAGTACAGCTCGCGATGCTGTCCGGTGATCGTCTGGTAGGAGTCGACCATGCGCGGATCGAGGCGGGCGCGCCGCTTCGCCCGGTCCAGGGGCTCGAACTCGGCGGCCCCCCAGGGAGCCAGCGCGGGTATCGCCCCTGCCCCCAGCAACGCGTGGAGGAAGCGCTGCCGGCTGATGCCGTACCCCGCAGCCTGATCACCGGCCATTCTCAGCAGTCTCTCCAACGCGTCAAGGCTCGGCTGTCGATCAGGCCGCATGCCCTGCTCATCCTGGGTCAGCAAGCCCAGCTCACTGGCCGGCATCCCGAAGACGTGGACGAGGTGCTTGCGGAAGCGGGGCTCGGGCCACCGCTCGCCAGTCTCCCAGCGACGGACGGTGTTGGCGGTGAGTCCGGTATCGGCGTCGCCGGCGTCGCGCATGCTGCGCTTGATCTGCCTGCACAACTCATCGTGACTCCAGCCACGCTCGAGCCGCTCCCACGCCAGCTGGCGGTTCGGAGGATGACATGGACCCGCGCTCATCAGACATCGCCCCCAGTCACAGTTCGGCGGATCAGCCGACGTCAGCCTAGTGCGATCTCCCAGTGCGGTCATCGCTCGGCTACCTGTGGATGCACTATGGACGGTCACCGGCTGGTACCACTCTGCTCCGGCGAGCGATTGGCTTCCTCCCACGGCTTTGCGATGACACCGGCATGGGGAGGAAGCGATGCGGTTACACCGGATGACCTGGGTGCGCGAGGCCGGTAGGCCTGATGTCCGGCACCGCGGTGGTGTGTCGTGGGATGTCGCGCCGGTCCCGTATCGCTGGCATGCCTGCCGGCCGCAGACCGTGGAGTTGCGCCGCGAACGCGGGGTGCTGGACGGCACCTACCACTGTGCCTGCGGCGCGGTCACCGACC
>JBOHGT010000330.1:0-6088 GCA_050700385.1 Pseudonocardiaceae bacterium
TTGAGGGTCACCTGGGCAACCTCTACCCCGAGACGGATGTGGACGTGGCGACGCGTACGTCCAGCTGTTTCCGCTCCACCAGCGAGGTCGCGCTGGACCCCGACCAGACCCGCTGCTCTCAATCCGATCCCTACTGAACCGAGGCTCATCGAAGTGACTCCGATCTCCAGCACCATCCTGCAGTTCCGGACGAGTCAGCACCGAGGGCATGTTTCACACCGGGCAGTGGCGGTGGGGGTCAGGAGCTCTCCGCGCAGCTGCAGGCGGCGGGCTCCTCGAGCCCGATGAGGCGGCCTCGCAACTGAACCTTCGACGGCCATGAACGATCACGTCCGGTGGCACGGTACCGGGTGCCGGTCTCGATCTCGACGACCAGCTGTTGCCGCCACTTGGGAGGACCATGTAGGCGACATTCGGGTGAGCATCAACGCTGTGCCGACCGGGGTCGTTGGCGTGCATGTCGGCGCCGTGGTGTGCATGGTGTCCGGGGTCCGTACGCACGTTTCGCCAGCCGCCGGCCGCAGTCCTGCCCGGTACGCCGAGTTGCCCCATCGCCTCTACGGCGTCGGCCAGCGGGGGTGTGCCGCCGCGGGATGGCGCCCAGCATCGGATCTCGGGCGTAGGCGCTGACGGGCGGCCGCGGCGCGCAGCGGCTCGGCCCGCCGCGTGGCGGCACGTAGCCAGCCGCGTACCTCAGCGGCGGCGCATCCCGGGTCCGGGCGGAGCGGTAGCCGGCGAGCCACGCGGCGGCGAGGAGCCGTTCCCGCGCCGGCAGCGCGGACAGGACCGGGTGCTCGTCGTCGAGGTGGGCCAGCAGCTCGCCGGCCACTGGCCCCGCAGCACACCGATCAGCTCCCGCGCGGTCGCGTTCGGTGCCGTGCTGGTCGGTGCGAGCGTGCCGGGCGAGACGTCGTCCACGGTGAGGACGCTACGGGCATGCACCGACAACCAGCTGGCTACTGCTGGTCGCTTTGGCCGGAGATCAGGCCGGTGAGCAGGTCGACGATCCGCTGTTGGCCGGCGGCGGCTGCGTCGAGCCTGCCGCGCATCTCGGCGAAACCGGCGGCGGTCTGTTCGCCGAGGGCGTTGATGGCCGCCCGGTTGGCGTCGACCTTGACGCCGAGGTCGGCGAGGTCGCGGTCGCGGGCGGCGGCGAGGTGCCGGGCGGCCGCGGCGTCGGCGGCCACGATGTCCATGCGGGCCTCCAGGGCGGCGACCACGTCCATGCGGGCTTCGAGCGCGGCGAGCCGGGCTTCGACGTCGGAGGGCTGGGCCACCCGAGGAGCGTACCGACCCGGAGCCCCCAGGCCAGTCGGCGCCCGGTTCGGTCCGAACCCACGGCGGAGCACGTGACGACCCGCTGTATCACGTACGCATCGTGAGGTGCTGCGACCCGTCCGCGCGTCAGCACTCTGAAGGGTGGATAACCTGTCTTCTCCACCCAGTCGACTACGCCCCGTGCGCTCGCCGGTCCCGGGGTCGAGCATCGGCCCATTCCAAGGACCTCGCGGGGGTGGGCGAGCTGCTGGAAAGTGGCGGGCGTTCGCCTATCAGGAGCTGCGTGAGCCGGGCGCCTACTTCCGGGTGCTGGCCACGGCGGCGGAGGTGCAGCGGACCGGGCGGGCGTCGGTGGGTAGCGCGTCGGGTGCGGGGATGCGGGTGCGGATCGAGGCCCGGCTGGCTGATGCGGGGCGTCACGCCGTGGCGGAGCTCATCGTCGCCCGGCGGCGCCGCGCTTCCCGGGCGTTTTGTGCGGCTGCTGTGCCGTCACCGTAGGGGGATGGGATGCGGTGCAGGTCAAGCGCGCGGCGGCGATCGTTGAGCCACTCGGCCAGGGTCGGCAGGAGTGCTGTGGGCTCGACGCGGCAGCCGAACAGGCCCTCGATCTCGGGGCGTTCGTTGCTGCGGCGTACGACGATGACCGGCTTCTTGAGGACGGTGGCCTCTTCCTGGAGTCCGCCGGAGTCGGTGACGATCAGGCGGGCGCGCTGGGCGAGCGCGAGTAGCTGTGGGTACTCCCGGGGGTCCGGTCAGCCGGATGTGGGCGGCGTGGAGAGCGTCGACGTGCGGCGCGAGGCGTGCTCGCAGGCGGGGGTGGACCGGGAGCACGACCGGCAGGGGTGAGCGGGTGAGTGCGAGCAGGATGGCGTCGAGGGTGGTGTCGTCGTCGACGTTCTCGGGTCTGTGCACGGTGGCGAGTATGTAGGCGTCGTCGCGGACGCCGATCTCGCGCAGGGTGGCAATCCTGCGCGTGTGGGCGGGGCAGTGCCCGGGTGGCGGCTTCGACGACGGGGTTGCCGGTGAGCACGACTCGGTGGTCGGGCAGCCCTCGCGCCGCAGGTGGGCGACGGCGAGGCTGGTGGGAGCGCAGCAGAGGTCGGCGATGTAGTCGATGAGGATGCGGTTGTGTTCTTCGGGCATGCGCCTGTCGAAGCTGCGCGCGGAGCTGGGTGAGACCGGCCTGGCCTGCGGCGCAGCGTGCGGCGAGGACAAGTCGGGCGCGAAACCACGACGCGGCGAGCCCGGGGCGTGGTGGGGTTGCCAGGAGCTCGTCGACCACATCGGCGAGCGCTGCGGCAGCCGGCCATCCGGCGGGACTCGCGGTGAGCAGCCTGGTCATCGTGTAGGCGGCCAGCGCGTCGAGGGTGACCGCGGTGTCGAAGCACAGGCTGTCGAACAGCTCCTCGAACAGGTTGCGGGCTGCTGGCCTCCTACTCACGATCAGCGGGGGCAGCACGTCGACGAGCGTCGGCGCACCCTGGGTGAGGCAGAAGTTGGCGAGGTTGGTGTCGATCCGCGCGTTGGTGTCGCCGAGGGTGCGGACCCAGCTGATGATCTCCCGAACGGAGGTCACGACTGTTGCCAGAGCGGCGCTCGTGGCCTCGACCAGGGTCGGTCCGTCGAGCCAGGTGTAGGTGACGGTGAGCGGTGTCCCGGGTGCGACGGCGAGGTCGGCGGACAGCCGTACACCGGCGTGCCGGAGTGTGTCGAGGTAGCGGAGCAGGTGTTCGGATCCGGCGCTCCCGGCCGGGACAGGTAGTGCCCGGCCGGTGACGTGGTCGGCGTCGAGGTGCTTGCGGACCTGCGACCCGGTTCGCTCGTAAGTGCTGAACTCGCCCGGCTGGGCCGAGGCCGGTTGCGCGCGGGTGATGAATCCGTCGGCGCCGCGCACCATGCGCGCGAACTCGCCGGCGAGGTCGCGAGGTCGAGATGTCGGATGCAGGCGAGGGTGAGGCACGTCGCGAGAACGGCGGCGACGGCATCGGGGAGAAGTGGCACGGCACCGCCGGGACGGTGCCGGAGGCCGTTCTCCACCATCGCGATCTCGGCGAGCGCCCCGGACGCGCTGACCAGGCGCAGCAGTGCGGCCGGTCCGTCGGCAGGCGGCGATCCGGTGGCGACGGTTCGTAGCGCTCGATGCAGTTCGGGGGTCACGTGGCGGCGCGGCGGACAGCGTCCAGACGCTGAGCGCGGCAAGCACGACGTCGGCGAGTTCGTCGTCGGCGTCGGTGATAGGCCGCTGCTCGTCGACGGGCACCGGCTCGTTCAGATCGTCGCGGCGCACGCACTGTGCGAGGTGGCCGAGCCGTACGGTCAGCTCCGTGGCGGCGGTAGCGGCCTCCCAATCGCGGTCCGCGGTCCCGGCAAACGCGGCACGGAGGCGGCGGTGTCGGCCAGCATCGCGTCGAGCTGCGCGGGCGCGAGATCGACGGCGTTCATTTGACGATCAGCGGGAGGGCGCCCACGTTGAGGTTGCCCCATCGCCCGTTCCGGGTGGTCGCCAGCCCGCCCTATGCGATCTCCAGCGCACTGCTGCGGGTGCTGCTCGGGTCGCGTTCGGGGCTGGTGGCCGCCGATCTGGTGCTCCAGCCGGTCTGTGGTTCGTCGCCACGTCGGCCGGTGGCGCGCCAGGGCAGGCCAGCCGTACCCGCGGTGGGACGTGCAGGCCGGGCGACCCCTGCTACGTCACGCCTTTCGCGCAGCACCACAGGTCGACTCGGCTGTCCTGGTCATCCGTCGCCGGTGAGCGGCAGATCCGGTTGTTTGTCATCGAAGGTCAACCATGTGCGTCAGACGCGTACGGTTGCTGGTGGATCGCTGCAATCGCTGCAGGAGAGCCGCCGACGTCCCGCTGCTCCACGCCGGGTCGGGCGCTTCGGTGACGGTGTTCTACAGTTGCGTGACACCTGTCAAACACGGGTGATACTCTCAGACCATGGCGACCACGATCGGCTTCCGGCCTACCGACGAGGACGAGCGGATCATCAAGGCTGCGATGCGCCCTGACGAGCGCACCAGTGACGTGATCCGCCGCGCGCTGCGGCTACTTGAGCGCGAAGTCTGGCTCTCCCACGCCCGATCCGACGCTGAGCGCCTCGCGAGGGAAGACGTGACAGGTGAGGCTGATGCGTGGTGATTCGTGGCGCGGTCTACCGAGTGGATCTGGGTGACGCCAAGCGCGGCCACGAGCAGCGCGGCAGGCGCCTTGGTCTGGTGCTCAGCCCGAGTTCCATGCCATGGAGTGTCGCCACGATCGTCCCCACCTCGACCACTGCGCAGCCCGCCGTCTTCCGCCCCTCAATGGAGATCAACGGACAGGAGACCAGGGTCCTCGTCGACCAAATCCGCAGCATCGACACGGACTACCTCATCGGTGACCCGGTGCACTACCTCGAACGCGACGAGCTCGCCGCAGTCGAGCACGCTGTCGCTCGGTATCTCGGCCTGTGAGGTCGGGCGTTCTTCCGCTCAGACAGCCGCACCACGCCGGAAGTTGAAAGCAGGCGCCGCGCGCGGAGCGGCATGAGAGTGCGTTGTTGAGACGAAGACGTTGTGAGGTGGAGGCCCCACGCGGCTTGCGAGGATCGGCGCGATCCGGATTGCAGCTCGCCCGAGAATGTCGATGTCGCGGAGGAGACGGTCACTGCGTCGTCCGAGAGAAGCGACGACTGCAACTCGACCAGGTCGTGAATCTTGCGGGTCGCGATGCCGCGTGCGATGAGCGCACCCTTCAGCGCCTTCTCGGCCGCGAGGTGCGCGAGAAAGACCGCCAGCCGAGGCGGTGATTCACCGTCATCGACCAGGCGCCGCGCGGTGGCGAGGTCCTCGGCCGCCTGCACCAGCCACGGCCGCGCCGGACCGCCGCGACCGAGACCTCACGAGGCGCGTTCATACACAACTTCACCCTCGCGGGCGGGCCAGTAGACCATCGATCCGATGACGTCCTTGCGGCACTCGTACTCGGTGAGATCGGTCACGAAGACATCGATCGGCGCCCGTGCGCTGATGGCCCGGCGGATCGAACTGATCAGCCGCGTTCGGTCCACCGGGTCGATCCGGTCGAAGACCACGAGCAGGTCGAGGTCGCTGTCTGGACCCTCATCGCCGCGAGCCACCGAACCGAAGAGCACGATCCGTCGCGGCGCCGCCACCCGAACCACGTCCTCGACGGCAACCGGCAGCCACTCCCGCAATGTCCTGCCCTCCCACAGCGACCGCCCGTCCACGGGCTCAGCCTACGGCCCCGACCGGGTCACCAGCCGCAGCCTCGCCGACCCAGTGCTGATCGGTGGGGAGTGGTTCGCGGAGTCGTCAACGGCTGCGAGGGCAAGGCGATCTCCCTGGTGAGGGTGGAGCCGGTGGTCGGACTCGAACCGACGACCTACCGCTGACAAAACGCGAACCCACGTCGACCACGGCTTCCAGCAGCGATTTCACATGTCTGTGGGGATCGTTCCGGGTCACCGCCGCGTCTCCGGTGGACATGAGTTCGCGTCACATGTGATATCACGCCAGCCGCGCAGGCGCTGTGATCTTCAGAGAGATCTGGTCGGCCACCAGGCATGCCTGCGTCGCCACCCGCGCACCGACAGCGGCATGAGAGTGCTTTCGGGCACTGCGGTTCTGGGTCCGGCAAAGAGGGAGCGGCCCAGTCCATGTCGGCGGTCGGCGCAGCCCCTACCGGACGTGTCGCGCCCACATCATTCGACTGCGGGATCGGATCGATCCGGACCGCCGCGCGCTGTTATGGCTCCGCCCGGTCTCCGACGGAACAGCCGCGCCACGTCCAACCTGATGTCGGGCTGCG
>JBOHGT010000331.1:0-22203 GCA_050700385.1 Pseudonocardiaceae bacterium
GGTGCGCGCGGGGTTCCGCGCCCTGCTCGACGGCGAGGCGGACATCGAGGTCGTCGCCGAGGCCGCCGACGGGGAGGAGGCGGTGGAGCTCGCGCGCGCCCACCGCCCGGACGTGGTGCTGATGGACGTGCGGATGCCGCGCACCGACGGCCTGCGCGCGACCGCGCGGCTGACCGCCGACCCGACGCTCTCGGGCACGCGCGTGATCGTGCTCACCACGTTCGAGCTCGACGAGTACGTCTTCGATGCGCTCGCCGCCGGCGCCAGTGGTTTCCTGGTCAAGGGCGGCGACACCGCCGAGCTGCTGCGCGCGGTGCGGGTGGTGGCCGCGGGCGAGTCGCTGCTGTCCCCGTCGGTCACCCGGCGGGTGATCGGCGAGTTCGCCACCGGCCCGCGACGCCGCGGCAGACCGCACCCGCAGATCCGCTCGCTGACCGAGCGGGAGGCGGAGGTGGCCGGGCTCGTGGCCGAAGGGCTGTCCAATGACGAGATCGCCGAGCGACTCTTCCTCAGTCCTGCCACGGTGCGCACCCACGTGAGCCGGGCCATGGTCAAGCTGCACGCCCGCGACCGTGCCCAGCTCGTCGTCTTCGCGGTCCAGTCCGGCCTCACCGACCCCGCCCACTGACGCGGTGAAGGGCACTTTCACTGCGTCGGACGCGGTGAAAGTGCCCTTCACGGGCACCGTTGGTCGACGGCACGCAGGCCACCGTGGTGCTGCTGGGCCCCTACGCCACTCACGGGTGCGGCAGCACCATCAGGCCGAACTCGGCCGGGCTGGCCATCAGCTCGTGGCGGGGCAGCACCCGGACGGTGTAGCCGAGCAACCCGGCATGCGGCAGCGGCAGGGTCGCCTCGAACCGGACGCCGTCGGTGTCCACCGGACCGACCGGCTGCATCGCGACGACCACGGTGTCCCGCAGCTCGTCGCGGTCGTCGACCCGACCCACCACCGCCTGCACGTCCACGTCGGCGGGGTCCAGGCCCGCCAGCTCCACGGCGGCGCGCACCGTCATCGGTGAGCCGAGCTCGGGCGAGTCCGGCATCCCTGAGGTGTCGATGTGGGCGACCCGCACCCACGGCCACGCGCTGCGCACCCGCGACCGGTAGGTGGCCAGCTCGCGCGCCCCGCGGAACTGGCCGGCGAGCACCGCCGCAGAGGAGCGGGCAGCGGGGGCGTAGAGACCCTCGACGTACTCCCGCACCATCCGGCATGCCTGCACCTGCGGTCGCAGCGTCGCCAGCGTGTGTCGCACCATCGCCACCCAGCCGGCCGGCACGCCCGCGCCGTCACGGTCATAGAAGCGCGGCGCCACCTGCGAGCCGATGAGCTCGTAGAGGGCGTTGGCCTCGAGGGTGTCGCGGCGCTCCGGATCCTCCACCCCGTCCGCGGTCGGGATCGCCCAGCCGTTCTCCCCGTCGTAGAGCTCGTCCCACCAGCCATCCCGGATGGACAGGTTGAGGCCACCGTTGAGCGCGGACTTCATGCCCGACGTGCCGCATGCCTCCAGCGGCCGCAGCGGGTTGTTCAGCCACACGTCGCAGCCCCAATACAGGTAGCGGGCCATCGACATGTCGTAGTCGGGCAGGAAGACGATGCGGTGGCGCACCGCCGGGTCGTCGCCGAACCGGACGATCTGCTGGATCAGCGCCTTGCCGCCGTCGTCGGCGGGATGCGACTTGCCGGCGATCACCAACTGCACCGGGCACCGCGGGTCGAGCAGCAGCGCGCGCAGCCGTTCGGGGTCGCGCAGCATCAGGGTGAGCCGCTTGTAGGTGGGCACCCGGCGGGCGAACCCGATGGTGAGCACCTCGGGGTCGAACACCTGTGACGTCCAGCCCAGCTCGGGCTGCGACGCGCCGCGGGCCAGCCACGCCTCCCGCACCCGGCGGCGGACCTCGTCGACCAGGCGGGAGCGCAGCGTGCAACGCAGCTCCCACAGCACCGCGTCGGTGATCGCGTCGAACCGGCCAGGGTCTACGTCGGGCTCGCCGAGCAGTGCCGAGATCTCCCGCGCCGCCCAGGTGGGCCCGTGCACCCCGTTGGTGACCGAGCCGATCGGCACCTCGTCGACGTCGAACTCCGTCCACAGCGCGCGGAACATGCCCCGCGACACCGCGCCGTGCAGCGTCGAGACCCCGTTGGCGCGCTGGGCCAGCCGCAGCCCCATGTGCGCCATGTTGAACATTCCGGGGTTCTCCTCGGCGCCCAGCGCCAGCACGCGAGTGACGTCCACGCCGGGCAGCAGCGCGGCACCGTCGGGGGAGCCGCCGAAGTAGTGACGCATGAGATCCACCGGGAACCGATCGATGCCCGCGGGCACCGGGGTGTGCGTGGTGAACACGGTGCCCGCGCGGACGGCCGCGAGGGCCTCGTCGAACTCCAGCCCCTCACCGCCGATCATCTCGCGGATCCGTTCCAGCCCGAGGAACCCGGCGTGGCCCTCGTTCGTGTGGAATACCTCGGGACGGGGAAGGCCGGCCAGCTCGCAGAAAGCCCGCACGGCGCGCACGCCGCCGATACCGGCGAGGATCTCCTGGCGGATCCGGTGGTCCTGGTCGCCGCCGTAGAGCCGGTCGGTGATACCGCGCAGGTCGTCGGGGTTGTCCTCGATATCCGAGTCGAGCAGCAGCAGCGGGACCCGCCCGATGTCGGCCTTCCAGATCCTGGCGCGCAGCACGCGGCCGCCCGGCATGCCCACGTGCACCAGCACGGGCGCCCCCGAGCGGTCGGCGACGAGCTGCAACGGCAGGCCCTGTGGATCCAGCGCCGGGTAGTGCTCCTGCTGCCAGCCGTCCAGCGACAGCGACTGGCGGAAGTACCCCGAGCGGTAGAGCAGCCCGACGCCGATCAGCGGCACGCCGAGATCCGAGGCCGCCTTGAGGTGGTCACCGGCGAGCACCCCGAGACCTCCGGAGTAGTTGGGCAGCACCTCCGAGACGCCGAACTCCATGGAGAAGTAGGCGATCGACTCCGGGAGCGCGTGGTCGGACTCCCGGCGCTGCTGGTACCAGCGCGGCTGCTCGAGGTAGCCGCGCAGGTCCTCGGCCAGCTCCCGGGTGCGGGCGACGACGTCCCCGTCCGAGGCCAGCTCGGTGAGCCGGTCGGTGGGGATCTCGCCGAGCAGCCGTACCGGATCGCCGGACACCCGGCGCCAGACCTGCCCGTCGAGCGCGGCGAACAGGTCCTGGGTCGGTGGGTGCCAGGTCCATCGCAGGTTGGTGGCCAGCGTCTCCAGCGGCGCAAGGCTGCCGGGCAGCTGGGCTCGGACGGTGAAGCGGCGCATTGCTCTCACGGACGCGGACCCTATCCGGCTGCACAGCGGGGCTGGAACGATCCCGCTCCAGTGTGCTGTGCAACCCATCCGGGTGATCCGCGCGTCTGGCGGTCGGAGGATGACCGATGACGCCTCGGAGATTCGCTGCGCACGCCGTCCTGGGCACCGCCGTGCTGCTCGCCGCCTGCAGCCCGGCACCCGAGGCCCATCCCGGCGCCGGTGCGCCGGGCAGCAGCGTTACCGCACCGTCACCGATGCCGCCCGGCACCGGGGGCACCGCCACCCCACCTGCGGAGGTCAGCTTGGACAGCGAGACCCGCGCACTGCTCGCCCAGGCCCGCCGCTTCCGGCAGCCGGTGGTCATCCTGCTGGTGACCCCTACCGCTGGGCGCTCCGGCGAGGCGGTCGCCGGGCTGGAGGGGCTGGGCGGCATCGTGGCCACCGGCGAGCAGGGCAGATTGCGGGTCTCGCTACCCACGCAGCACGTCGAGCGGGCCGCTGCGCTGCCCGGCGTGCACACGGTGAAGATCGACCAGCTGCCCCCACCCGATGCCCACAAACCCTACGGAAGCACCCCCTCCGGGCCGCACTGAGACGCGCCACCGGCTTCGGTCCGCGGCTACTCTCCTCTCATGGTCGGGAGTCACAACGCGAGAGGTAGTGCTCGCGTGCTGGTGGCAATGTTCATTTTGCTGGTCGCCGGCTGCACAGAGCCGTCCGGTGGTCGTTCCGCCGCGGGTGGCGCACCGGCCACGATGCCCGGCTCGGGAGCGTTCACGCCGGCCACGATTCCCGGCCCGAGAACGGCCCCGGCAGCGGCGCCGACGTCGTTCACCGTTATCGCGACCGGTGATGTGCTGATACATCAAGAGAGCTCGTTGGTGAACGGTGCAGCCACCACTGGCCGAGCGAACGGGACCGGCTATGACTTCAGCGGGGTCTTCGCCCCGGTCGCACCCCTGATCGAAGGGGCGGACCTGGCCATTTGCCACCTGGAGACTCCGGTAGCCGAGATCGGTGGCCCGTTTCGCGGTTACCCGCTCTTCGAAGTCCAGCCCCAGATCATCGATGCCCTCGCCGGCGCCGGCTACGACACTTGCTCGACCGCATCGAACCACGCCCTCGACGCCGGATTCGACGGGCTGGTCCGCACCCTCGACACCCTCGACGCCACGGGCGTAGGTCACACCGGCACCTTCCGCACCATCGAGGAGAGCCGAACACCGCGGATCCTCGACGTGCAGGGAGTGCGTGTCGGGCACATCGCCTGGACCTACGGGCTCAACGGCATTCCCCTACCGGACGGCGGTCCGTGGTCGGTGAACGTGTTCGACCCGACCGGCCTGGACGTCACCGGCCTGCTCGCCGACGCCGCCAGGGCTCGTCAGGCGGGCGCCGACGTCGTCGTTGCGAGCGTGCACTGCTGTGAGGAGTACGTGCATGATCCAACTCCGGCGCAGCTGGCGCTTGCCACCGCGTTGCTCACGTCACCCGACATCGACCTGGTGCTCGGTCACCACGCTCACGTCGTGCAGCCCTTCGAGCGGATCAACGGCAAATGGGTGGCCTATGGTCTCGGCAACCACGTCGCCGAGCAGGACGCCGGGGAGACCGAGGACTCGGTGATCGCCCGCTTCACCTTCACCGAAGGTGACGACGGCCGGTTCGTCGTCACCCGGGCCGAGGCGATCCCGACCCGTATCGATCTGAGCAGCGAAGCGGTGACCGTCGTCAACACCGCCGCTCGCCCCGACGCCAGCTCCTACAACCGGGTCGTCGAGGTCCTCAACCGACGCGGCGCGGCCGCGGAAGGGTTGATCATCACCGACCGGTGACCCGGACCGAGCACTCGGTAACCGGCGTTTGCTGCGAGGTCAGCGCGGTCGCCGCCGCAGCGCCCCGAAGCGTTCCTGGTACTCCTCGGTGGACAGCTCACCACGGGCGTAGCGCTCGGCCAGTACCTCCCGGGCCCGGTCCAGGCCGGTGCGCTCGCGCGGCCTGACGTTGCGCACCACCAACCAGACGACCAGGGCGATGATGCCCAGCCAGAGCGCCACCAGCACCGGCCCGAACAGCCACGGCCCGGCACCGTCGCCCCACCCGGCGTCCCGCCACCCTGGGTCGGCGAGGATCCAGGCCAGCGCATTCGACGTAATCATCGGCATTGCTTCCTCCTGTCGGGTAACGACCCTGCGGGATCACTCCGAGGTGGTCCACCAGGACAGTGCACCCACCTCGAGTCGTGCCGAGTCCAGCGTCGGCGCGGGGACCTACTGCCGTCATCGGCCCAGGACCGGCTCTCTCACTGCGCGGCGCGGCGTAGCGGAGCTACTCCATTCCGCGTACCCGGCCGTGCCGGATCCGCCTGCTGGGTCGGGCGTGTCTTCAAGTACCACCAACCGGGGTCCTGAGCGCCTCTAACGATGGCCAACCCCCGGTCACCGGTCGCCGCGCAGCCGACCCGCTGGGCCGGTTCCAGCCGATGCCCGGCACCGCCGACTTCGAGAACCTGCGGTTTCTGGGTGAGGGTGCCGAGGACGCCGGCAAGCCAGTTCGGTTTCGGCTCCCGCCCAGTGCGGGTCGTGTTGCTACGCGAGGCCGGCTACAGCGGCGAGCGGCTGGCCCGCCGCGGCAGTGCGACGGGCCAGCGGCTGACCGTGTTCTGGCTGAAGGCCAACCCGGCGAAGGCGATCACCTGCGCGACTCCACCACCCCGCTGGAGCGGGGAGCTGACCGTCTGATGATCAGGCTGTAACCCGAGCCGAGGACCGGTCGGCGGCGAGTCCCACGATCAGCAGCAGCACCGCGCTGGCGAGGTGCAGCACGTTGTCCGCGGAGTTCAGCGCCAGGATGTTCAGCATTGAGTCCAGCAGGAACAGGCCCACCACGCCGACGAGCAGGTACACCACGCCGACGAGCGTGTTGACGCCCTTCGCAGCCCTCACCCCCGCGAGCCCGCCGATGAGCAGCAAGGCGCCGACGGCGATGTGTACGACGTTGTGCAGCGGATTGATCTCGAAGATCCCGAGCAGCAGACCACCGTCCGTACTGGCGAAGCCGCCGTTCCCGGCGACGGTGAATCCGAGCAGTCCGACCACAACGTAGACCACACCCAAGATGATGCCGACGAGCTTGTTGACCATGACAACCTTTCCCTTGTGAGAGGTGAGAAGGTGCAAGGGTCAGGCCGTCGGTCCCGGCCTCACCCAGTATTCGTGTCAGGCACACAGCGCGATGTGAGTGTGCAACCTATCAGCCACTGCCACAACGCTCCAGATCCCGGAGAACCTCTACAACCCGGACCCGGCGAGTGGGTACAGGAGCTCCCGCGTGCACCCCACCGCGAACCGCGAGCACCGGCCCCGCACACTGTGCACTGGCACGTAGACGCACTGGCACGTAGACGACACGCGGAGGGCCAGCCGGTGACAGGGCGGATCGGCATCGAGGACGTCTCCCCCGTCGTGTCCTGCGGGCGTTACCCGTCCAAGGCCGTCGTCGGCGAGCACGTCCCGGTGACCGCAACGGTGTGGCGGGAGGGGCACGACGCCCTCGCCGCCACCGTGGTGTGGCGCGGGCCCGGGGAGCAGCTCGGTCGACAGGTGCGGATGCAGTGCACCAACCCCGGTCTCAGCGAGTGGCGCGCCACTGTCGTCCCCGACCGGGAGGGGTGCTGGACGTTCCGGGTGGACGCCTGGAGCGATCCATGGTCCACCTGGCGGCACGCCATCGAGGTAAAGATCGGAGCCGGGCAGGCTGCGCCAGAACTCACCAACGACCTCGAGGCCGGGGCATTGCTGCTGGAGCGGGTCGCCCACCGCCCCGGCAGGCGCCTGGACCGCCCCACGCTCACCACCGCGATCACGGCGCTGCGCGACACCGGCCGCACGCTCGGCGAGCGGGTCGGCCCCGCGCTCGCCGCACCGGTGACCCGGATCCTCGACACCGACCCGATCCGCGACCTCATCACCCGCGGGCGGGCGCACAAGGTGTGGGTGGACCGCCCCCGCGCGCTGTTCAGCTCCTGGTACGAGCTCTTCCCCCGCTCCACCGGCGGCTGGGACGACCACGGCATGCCGGTGCACGGCACCTTCTGCACCGCCACCCGCGAGCTCGACCGCATCGCCGCGATGGGGTTCGACGTGGTGTACCTACCGCCGGTCCACCCGATCGGCGCAGTGAACCGCAAGGGCCCCAACAACATCCTGTCAGCCAGCCCGACCGACGTCGGCTCGCCGTGGGCGATCGGCTCCGTCGAGGGCGGGCACGACGCGGTGCACCCGGCGCTGGGCACCGTGGCCGACTTCGAGGCCTTCGTCTCCCGGACCCGCGAGCTGGGCATGGAGGTCGCGCTGGACTACGCGCTGCAGTGCGCCCCGGACCACCCGTGGGCCACCAAGCATCCCGAGTGGTTCACCACCCGCCCCGACGGCACCATCGCCTACGCGGAGAACCCGCCCAAGCGCTACCAGGACATCTACCCGCTCAACCTCGACAACGACCCGCGCGGCAGCTACGACGAGATGCTGCGCGTGATGCTGTTCTGGGTCGAGCGCGGGGTGCGGATCTTCCGGGTGGACAATCCGCACACCAAGCCGCCGAACTTCTGGCACTGGCTGATCTGGCAGGTCAAGGATCGCCACCCCGACGTGCTGTTCCTCTCCGAGTCCTTCACCGATCCGGCGAGGATGTACGGGCTCTCCCGGCTGGGTTTCACCCAGATGTACACCTACTTCACGTGGCGGACCGGCAAGCAGGAGCTGGCCGACTACGCCACCGAGCTGGCGTCCAGGGTGGACGAAGCGAAACCCAACTTCTTCGTCAACACCCCGGACATCCTGCACGCCTCGCTGCAGCACGGCGGGCCGGGCATGTTCGCCATCCGCGCCGCGCTGGCCGCGACACTCTCCCCGTCCTGGGGTGTCTACTCCGGGTTCGAGCTCTTCGAGCACGTGCCGATCCGTGAGGGCAGCGAGGAGTACCTGAACAGCGAGAAGTACCAGCTGCGGCCGCGCGACTTCGCCGGCGCATTGGCCGACGCGCGCTCGCTGCAGCCCTGGATCACCCGGCTCAACGCGATCCGCCGCGCGCACCCGGCGCTGCAGCAGCTGCGCACCCTGCGCTTCCACGACACCGACTCCGATGTGCTGCTCGCCTACTCCAAGACCGACCCGGCGGGCGGGGACACGGTGATCTGCGTCGTGACGCTGGACTCCTACACGACGGCGGAGGGCACCGTCCGGCTCGACCTGCCCGCCCTGGGGATGGACTGGCATGACCGTTTCGCCGCGTACGATGAGGTCAGCGGTGAAACCTACGACTGGGGCGAGCACAACTACGTGCGGCTCGAGCCCTGGCGGGCAGCCGCGCACATCCTCGCCGTGCGCCGCCGTCCGCGCTCGTGAGTGGCGTTGGGTGCCAGAACACTGTTACTCACTCACGGGAGCACTTGGCTGATGTCGATCGACCACCGTTCCGAGGTTCAGGCCGATCTCGAGGGTGTCCCCCACACCGGGGAGGCCACCACCTCGTACGGGCACCTCGTGGAACCGCAGGCCGACGACTTCCGGCACGCGAAGGCCGCCCCGAGCGACCCCGAGTGGTTCAAGCGGGCGGTGTTCTACGAGGTGCTGGTGCGCGCATTCGCCGACTCCGACGGCGACGGCACCGGCGATCTGAAGGGGCTGACCAGCAAGCTCGACTACTTGCGGTGGCTGGGCGTCGACTGCTTGTGGCTACCGCCCTTCTACGCATCGCCGCTGCGCGACGGCGGCTACGACATCGCCGACTTCCGCGCCGTGCTGCCGGAGTTCGGCACCGTCGAGGACTTCGTGGTGCTGCTCGACGAGGCGCACCGACGCGGAATCCGGGTGGTCACCGACCTGGTGATGAACCACACGTCCGACCAGCACCCCTGGTTCCAGGAGTCACGCAGGGATCCCGACGGGCCTTACGGCGATTTCTTCGTCTGGAGCGACGACGATTCGCGCTACCCCGATGCGCGGGTCATCTTCGTCGACACCGAGGCCTCGAACTGGACCTACGACCCGGTGCGCGGCCAGTTCTACTGGCACCGCTTCTTCACCCACCAGCCCGACCTCAACTTCGACAACCCCGCCGTCGGCGAGGCGATGATCGACGTGCTGCGGTTCTGGCTGGACCTCGGCATCGACGGCTTCCGGCTCGACGCCGTGCCCTACCTGTTCGAGGAGGAGGGCACCAACTGCGAGAACCTGGCGCGCACACACGAGTTCCTCAAGCGCTGCCGCAAGGTCGTCGACGACGAGTACCCCGACCGCGTGCTGCTGGCCGAGGCCAACCAGTGGCCGGCCGACGTGGTGGAGTACTTCGGCAACGCGGCGGTGGGCGGCGACGAGTGCCACATGGCGTTCCACTTCCCGCTGATGCCGCGGATCTTCATGGCGGTCCGCCGCGAGTCCCGCTTCCCGATCTCGGAGATCCTCGCCCAGACACCGGCGATCCCTTCGGGTGCCCAGTGGGGCATCTTCCTGCGCAACCACGACGAGCTGACCCTGGAGATGGTCACCGACGACGAGCGTGACTACATGTACGCCGAGTACGCCTCCGACCCGCGGATGAAGGCGAACATCGGCATCCGGCGGCGGCTGGCGCCGCTGCTGGGCAACGACCGCAACCAGCTCGAGCTGTTCACCACGCTGCTGCTGTCGCTGCCGGGCTCCCCCGTGCTCTACTACGGCGACGAGATCGGGATGGGGGACAACATCTGGCTCGGCGACCGGGACTCGGTGCGCACCCCGATGCAGTGGACGCCGGACCGCAACGCCGGCTTCTCCGGCTGCGATCCGGGCCGCATCTACCTCCCCGTGATCATGGACCCGGTGTACGGGTACCAGTCCGTCAACGTCGAGGCGCAGTCGAAATCGGCCCAGTCGCTGCTGAACTGGACCCGGCGGATGATCCACGTACGCCACGAGCACCCCGCCTTCGGGCTCGGCACCTTCGCCGAGCTCGGCTCGTCGAACCCCAGCGTGCTGGCCTACCTGCGGCAGCGGGACCGGCTCGACGGCGAGGAACCAGACTTGGTCATCTGCGTGAACAACCTCTCCCGGTTCCCGCAACCGGTCGAGCTGGACCTCTCCGAGCACGCCGGCAGCGTGCCGGTGGAACTCACCGGCGGGGTGCACTTCCCGCCCATCGGCGAGCTCCCCTACCTGCTCACCCTGCCCGGCCACGGCTTCTACTGGTTCCAGATAACACGACCGGAGCACGAGCGGGAGACTGTATGAACCCGGGCGGGCACCTCGCCGTCGTCGCGGAGCTGGCGGAGGCGCTGCGTGAGTGGCTGCCCGAGCAGCGCTGGTTCGCCGGCAAGGACCATCCGGTGCGCGGCGTCACCGTGGTGCGGGCCACCGACCTCGGCGGCGACGACCCGCAACTGCTACACGCCGTCGTCGCGGTCGACCAGGACAGCCGGCAGCCCGAGTACTACCAGCTGCTGCTCGGACTGCGTCGCGAGCTGCCCGAGTACCTCGGCCACGCCTGGGTCGGCGGCTCCCGGGCCGTGTACGACGCCGCCCACGACCCGGAGCTCACCGCACGGCTGCTGCAGCTCATGTCCGACGGCGCGCAGCTCGACGGGGTGCGCTGCTCCGTCGAGCCCGGCGTCGAGCTGGACACCAGCCACCGCTCTCGGCCGATCGGGACCGAGCAGTCGAACACATCGGTGGTATTCGGGAACACCTACATCCTCAAGCTGTTCCGCCGGCTGCAGCCCGGCCTGAGCCCCGACCTGGAGCTGCACCGCGCGCTGGCCGAGGTCGGCTGCAAGCACATCGCCGCTCCCCTCGCGGCCATCGAGGGTAAGTTGGACGGCGACACCGTCACCCTCGGCATGCTCACCGAGTTCCTGCCCAACACCGCGGACGGCTGGGCGATGGCCACCGTCAGTGTCCGTGACCTGCTCGCCGAGGCACTGTCCACGCCCGATGGCGCCCATCCGGACGAGGTGGGCGGCGACTTCGCCTCCGAGTCACACCGGCTGGGCGCCGCCGTGGGCGCGGTGCACGCAGACCTTGCCCGCTCGCTGGGCCGCCGGCAGGCCGACCCGGGGCAGCTGGCGGAGCTCGCCGCCCGCATGCACCGTCGCCTCGACGGTGTGCTCGCCAAGGTTCCCGAGCTGGCCGGCTACGAGCCGGCGCTGCGGGCCGCGTTCGGCCGGGTCCGCTCCCTAGGCGCGGTCATGCTGCAACGGGTGCACGGGGATCTGCATCTCGGGCAGGTGCTGCGCAGCGTCATGGGCTGGGTCCTGATCGACTTCGAGGGTGAGCCTGCGGCGCCGCTGGCCGAGCGGGCCGCGCCGTCCTCGCCGCTGCGCGACGTCGCGGGCATGCTGCGCTCCTTCGACTACGCCGCGCACCACATGCTGGTCGGCGAGATCGACCCCGCGCCGCACGCCGTCCCCGCGCTGGAGTGGGCGGCGCGCAACCGTGACGCCTTCTGCAACGGGTACGCAGAGGTGGGCGGCGACCCCCGCGATCACGGCCTGCTGCTACGGGCCTTCGAGCTGGACAAGGCCGTCTACGAGATCGGCTACGAGCACGGGCACCGACCAGCCTGGCTGCCGATCCCGCTCGCCGCGATCGCCCGGCTCACGGCGTCGGTGGGCGAGCAGCAGCCTTGAGGGGAAGCTGTCCCCCTTCGGGTGTGTGATCGCGCGAGAGGGGCCTGGGCTGCGCCAGGCCCCTCGTCGGATTTCGCGTGGATGTCGGATTTCGCGTGGGCGGAGCGTCAGTGCGTCACAGTGACCGGCTTGGACGCCGAGTTGTTGTCGTAACGCGCCTCCTGGAAGGAGCGCTCCGGGTTCGTCTCGACGTCGAGGATGTAGTCGCCGGCCGGCACGTTCGTGACGTCGATCCACTGCCCCGGGAGCTTGCGGCCGTACGTGTCCGCCCACCCGACGCTGATGCCCTGATTTCCATGAATCGTCGTCCCGTACCCACACTCCGTGTAGGTCTTGTCATCGCGTTGTCCCTCGAACTCCTTGGCCTTATCCGTGTCGATGACGCAGAAACCCCTCTTGGTGCCGACGACCGGGTTGAGGCCGTTGCTGGAGATGATGTCCCCGGAGAGCGTGTTCGGGTTTTGCGCCTTGAGCTGCTGGAACCTCGCGTAGTCCGCCGGCGTCCAGAGGCGGTAGGCGGCGTACTTCTGGTAGTGGTAGTGCCCGTGGCATGCGCCCCACTCGAACAGGTTGCTGTTCTCGCTGGCCAGGGGGTCCCCGATGATGAGTGAGCCCGGGCCCAGATTCGGGGTCGAGTAGGGGAAGATCAAGAGTCTGCGTGGTCCGGTGCCGCCGACCTGGCCCTCTTGAACAGAACAGTCCTCGGCGGGGAAGGTCGTGGTCTCCAGTTTCGTCTTCTCGAGCTTCTTCTGGTTGAGGACAAGGTCGGGGCATCCGCGCGGATCTTTGCAGGGGACATCGAACGCCGGCTGCGAGTGGGCCGCCGGTGCTACGAAAAGGTAGCCGGCGATGAGCGCCGCCGGAGCGACCAAGGCTGCCACGAGCTTACCTCTTGTCCTGATTCCTCTCACCACTTACTTCATCCCTTCTACGTCGGGTGCCATGAATGTCGGGTTCAATGAATGCATGTGGAAGCACCGGTGCGTCTCCACGACCTACCGCGCGTCGTCTGCTGCCCGCAGGCTGAGGATCTTGTCGGGAACCATTCGACGACGCGTTCCCCACGAAAACCCCTCGCCTGGAAGGTCGAGCGGGTCCGAGCCGCGGCAGATGCTAGTGAGGCCACCTTCCCGGTGGGTTAGGGTTTTCTTAGCGGCTCGTTAAGCTCACCGTCACCGGTCCGTGGAATCTGGCACCGTGAGTAGTTGATCAGTCGGGAAGAGCGGCTCACCTCATGAGTCGGTTGGCCGCGGCGTGGTCACCCGGCGCTTGGCATGGCGCCACCGAGGCCAGGCACGAGCGGTGATGGTAGCCGCGCTCGTAGGATCCGGTGAACGCTAGCACCGGCACTACCAACACAACTGCGTGCTTCTCGGCCGGTCCGATGCTTCGCACGATGGAGCGACGTCGGAGATTGACTTGGGAGGACGTGCGTGCGTGCGGTAGTCGACACATCAGTGTTCCTGCTTGGTTGCCTGATCCTGGCAGCGGTGGGCTACGACGTGCTGCGCACCGTACTGGCTCCCCGGCAGCAGCCGACGCTGCTGATGCGCGCCGTGCTGAGGTCGGTGGCGACGGTCGCCCTGTCGTTGGCGCGCACCATGCGGGGCAGTGTGCGACGCCGGCTGCTGGACCTGATCGGGCCCTCGGTGCCGTTCTGGGTGCTGGGCTGCTGGCTGGCGTCGGTGCTCGTCGGGTTCTCGTTGCTCGGCATGTCGTTCGGCGGCGTGCCAGCGACGCCCGATGCGGTCGTCGGCTTTCTGCTGGCGTCCGATACCGCGGGCATCGGGTGGCGTGCCGGTGTGGTGACGCTGGCGGCATGGATGACCACGATGACCGTCCTGCTGACCTTCACGGCGCACCTGGTGCGCTTCACCGGCGCCTACAGCCGCCGGGAGGCGCTGGTCAACGCGCTCGCCGCGCAGGCGATGCGACCACCGGACGCGGAGTGGCTGCTGGCGAGCTACCTGCGCAGCGGCGCGAGCGCCCATCTCGACGGCCAGCTCGCCCGGTGGGCGCGCTGGATGGCGGACGTGCATGCCACGCACACCGCCTATCCCGCGCTGGTGCTGTGCCGGCCGTCGGCGCAACTGTGCTGGCTCAAGGCAGCAATGATCATGCTCGACGCCGCGGCGCTGCTGGATTCCATCGCGCCGGATCGAACCTCGCCACATGCCCGCAGCCTGCTGCACACCGGAACGCACTGCATGCAGGGTCTGACCGAGCACATCGACATCATCCGGCCGTCTGCAGTCGCCAGCTTCGAGTGGCGGGAGGAGGTCAACTTCCACGACACGCTGCAGACCATGATAGCTGCCGGGCTGCCGCCGGAGCGCGACGAGGCACGCGCCGCAGCTTTCTTCCAATCGTGGCGCACCCAGTATGCGCCGTACGTAGTCGCGATCGCGACATACCTGCTCTACGACGACGTGACAGCAGGCGAACCAACTTTTGCTCGTGAGGAGTAACGATGCCCGCTCACCCCGATTTCGACACTCGCCGGGAGGCTCACGCCGGTGGGCAGCTCACGCGATTCTGTCAAACGCTGTTCGGCTCGCTTCCCCGAACCGACCAACGGCACTGGGCCGAGACTTACGTCCGGGGTCTGGTCGCGGTGCCGGGGCGAAAGTCGATCCGCCGGATCTGCGACCAGGTCGTGGGACGGCGCGCCGACCAATGCCTGCAGCAGTTCGTGAACCAGAGTCCCTGGCAGTGGGGTCCGGTACGGGCCAGCCTCGCCCGCGAAGTCGCAGCCGTGCTGCGCCCGAGAGCCTGGGTCATCGACGAGGTGGTGTTCCCGAAGAACGGAACCAGTTCGGTTGCCGTGGAACGGCAGTACGCACACCCGGCCGGCCGGACATTGAACTGCCAACTGGGTTTGGCCACGTTCCTGGCGACCGAGGAGGGCAGCTGTCCGGTGAACTGGCGGTTGATGCTGCCGCGTGGCTGGGCCGACGACCACCAGCGGCGCGCTCGAAGTTACGTCCCGGAGGCCGAGCGGTGCCGGTCCCGCTGGCACTACCTGCTCGAGAGCGTGGACGAGATGAGCGCTCAGTGGGACCTACCCGCTGCGCCGGTGGTCGTTGACGGTCGGGCGGAGCCGACCGTGGAGCCCTTGCTGCGAGCCCTCGAGGCACGGGGACTGCCCTACCTGGTGCAGATTTCCCCGGACACCCCGGCGATCGAGGCGTCCGCGGAACGCTGCCCGTCGGTGGGGGAGCTGGCACTCGCCGCCGCACGGCGTAGCCGCACGACGGTGACCTTCCCGGACGCCGCGACCCACCGTCCGAAGCAGGCGCAGGTGGCGCTCGCCCCGGTGCCCATCCCCCAACCGGCCCGGCTCGTGCCGGGACAGCCCCGGCAACGGGTACGGCGCGTGGTCGGGGAATGGCGATCCGGGCGTGGCCGGCCGCATGCGCTCTGGCTGACCAACCTCAACGTCGCCAACCCCGTGGAGCTGCTCAACCTGGGCAGGCTGCGGGAGCGAACCCGCGACGAGCTCGATCGGATCAGCGGCGAGAGCGGGTTGCAGCACTTCGAAGGCAGGTCGTACCGGGGCTGGCACCACCACGTGACGCTGGCCTCGGCGGCACATGGGTACCGGTTGCTGTGTCGCCTGCGGGAGGAACGTGCCCGTGAGTACGGGCAGCTGCGTCCCTACGCGTGAGGTCCCTAGCCGTGAGGTCATCAGGGTGGAACCGGGAGTGCTACCAGAGGCTGCTTCTGGTAGGCCGCGATCGGCGACCTCCACCATGGCTTCACATCCGAGAAAACAGTGCTACCTGAGAAACAGCGCCGAGGCGGAGGAGCAGCGATGTCTGTAGCAACGAGCGCAGCGACGACGAGCGTCGAGCGGGTCTCGTTCGACAGCGAGGGCAACACGCTGGTCGGTCACCTGTACCGACCGGCCGGATCCGCGGTCCCGGTGAGCGCGCGGGCGGTGGTGGTGACCGGTTCGTGGTCCACGGTCAAGGAGCAGATGGCCGGACGGTACGCACGCGGGCTCGCCGAGCGGGGCTCCGTCGCGCTCGCCTTCGACTTCCGCGGCTACGGCGAGTCCGAAGGACAGCCGAGGGACCTGGAGTCCCCGGAGCGGAAGATCGTGGACATCCACCATGCGGTGAGCTACCTGCGAGCCGTTCCCGGTGTCGACCCGCAGCGGATCGGCGCGCTGGGGATCTGCGCAGGCTCCGGCTACACGGTCGGCAATGCAGCCGACGACGACCGGGTGCGCTCGCTGGCGCTGGTCGCCCCCTGGCTGCACGACAGCACCCTGGTCGAGACGGTCTACGGCGGCAGCGAGGGCGTGCACGAGCGGATCACCGCCGGCGAGCAGGCCCTGCAGCGCTACCAGGACACCGGCGAGGTCGACTACGTGCCCGCGGTGAGCACCACCGACCCACGCGCGGCGATGTACGGCCCGTTCGAGTACTACCTGGACGAGAACCGGGGCGCGATCCCGGCCTGGGGCAACCGGTTCGCCGTGATGGCCTGGCCCGGCTGGTTGCGGTTCGATTCGATCTCGTTCGCGCCAAGCGTCACGGTGCCCACCGTCATGGTGCACAGCGAGGACGGGGCGATCCCGGACGGCGCGCGGCTCTTCGACGCTGGGCTGCGCGGTCCGGGCCGGCTGCACTGGACCAGCGGCAGCCAGTTCGACTTCTACGACGACGAGCCGACCGTCAACAGCGCTCTGCAGACGGTCGATGCGCACTTCCGCGAGACGCTCTAGCCGCCCCAGCAGTATCGCGAGCAACAGGAGAAGGCATGTCGCAACAGCTCCAGGACCAACTCGACGTGATGGACGTCTGCACCCGGATGGCCTGGTACACCGACCGCAGGCAGTGGGACAGGCTCGCAGAGGTCTTCACCGACGAGGTCGCCGTGGACTACACCAGCCTGGCCGGCGGAGCTCCGGGATCGGTCAGCCGCGACGAGCTGGTCGGTTCCTGGCGCGAACTGCTCGGTGGGATGACCGCCACTCAGCACCTGGTCAGCAACCATCTGGTCACGGTGGACGGGGATGCCGCGGAGTGCACCGCCCAGTTCCAGGCCACCCATATCGCCGAGGTGCCACACGGCGAGGACCGCTGGATCCTCGGTGGGCACTACCGCTACGCGCTCACCCGCGCAACCCAGGGGTGGCAGATCCGCTCGTTGACGATGACGGTCGCCTGGTCGAGCGGCAACCAGGCGATCCTCGGCGGCGCAGCATCCACACCGGAGGCAGGCACGGTCGCGGTGCGGTTCCTGGAGGCGTTGTCGCGTTCCGACATCGACACCGTTGCCGACTGCTTCGCCGAGGACGCTGTGCAGGAGATGCCGTTCGCTCCGCCGGACTTCCCGAACCGGCTCGAGGGGCGGGAGACGCTGCGCAAGCTCTACGGCGGGCTGCCGGAGGCAAACCGGTCGATGGACTTTCCCGTCCACAGCGTGCGCCCCTTCGCGGATCCCGAGTGGGTCCTGGTGGAGTTCGACGGCAAGATCGAGCAGTTCAGCGGGGCAACCTACGACAACCACTACTTCGGGCTCTTCCGCGTGCTCGATGGGCAGATCCGGCACTACCGGGAGATCTTCAACCCGCTGGTGCTCACCGGATCGATGTCCGAAGCGGGCAGAGAGTCGACGTTCAGCCTGGACAGTGCCGGCTGAGCCGCTGGCTTCGTGCGAAAGGGAATCGCTCATGAGGACCGCAAGTGACACGCAGGCCCGTGGCGCCTATCTGGGCCTCGGAGCCATCGTGCTGGTCGCGGTCGCAGGCATCATGCCGGGGTTCACCGTCGGAGCGCTTGCGGTGCCGATGCAGCGGGACCTCGGGATCGGGTCCACCCGGTTCGGGCTGGCACTGGCCTGCTTCTTTGCCGTGTCCGCAGTGGCCTCGGTGCTCACCCGCCGGATCGTGCCGAAGCTTCCGGTGCCCGTCGTACTCGCCGGGTCAGTGGCCTCTCCGCGGTGGCGCTGCTGGCAACCTCCCGCATCGACGGCGCGGGACTCCTGACGGCTTTGATGGTCCTTGCCGGTCTCGGCAACGCGCTGGTGCAGCCGGCTGCCGGCCGGTACATCGCCACCGAGATCCCGCGCGGGCGATTGTCGCTGGCCACCGGCCTGGTGGGTGCGGCGCTCGGCGCCGCGCCGTTCGTGCCGGGCCTGTTGGTTGCGCTGGTGGCCGCGCCACGGGGCTGGCGCGCCGCGCTGACCGTGGGCGGAATCGTCGCGCTGGCCTCGCTACTGCTCGCGCCACTGGCCCGGGCGCGCGGCCGGCGGGCAGCCGCCCGGCCCTCCTCGGCGGCCACCGCAGTAGCACCCGGTCGCACCGACTCGCAAGCGGGGCGGTCCCGGATCGCCACGCTGTGGTGCTGGACGCTGGCCGCGCTGCTGGGCACCGTCGGGGTGAACGTGGCCGCGACGTACTTCGTGCAGATCGGCACCCACTCAGGTCTGTCCATCGCTGTAGCGGGTGCGCTGCTGTCGGCGGCATCCGTGATCGCGGTCGTCATGCGCATCGTCGTGGGGGCGCTCGCGGACCGAGCGCCGAAGCGCAACCCGGCGATGGTGGCGTTGATGATGCTCAGCGGGGCGGTGGGACTCGGGGTGATGACCCTGGCCACCCCCCTCAGCTTCGTGCTGGGCGCCGTACTGGCCGTGGCGGGCGGATGGGGCTGGACTGGCCTGCTGCTGGCCGCCAGCATGCGGCTGCTGCCCGACGATGCGCCACGCGCCGGCGCGGCGATGCAGATCGGCCTGTTCAGCGGTGCCGCCATCGCGCCGCTGGCGTTCGGCACGCTGGTCGCCGCGATAGGCGTGCCCGCGACCGTGGGTATCGCCGCGATCGCCTCGCTCGGGGGTGCGGCCACCGTGCTGGCCGGCGTGACGATCCTGCGCCGGCCAGCATGGCAGGCAGGCCAGCCTGCCACGACAGAACCTGATCGAGACCTCACGGAGGTGTCCCGATGAGTGCCACCACGGCAACGATGAAGCTCGGGTTCGGTGTCCCATTCTCCGGGCCATGGGCGACCTTCGAGAACCAGGTCCGCATCGCGACCCGGGCCGAGGCGCTAGGTTACCACTCGCTGTGGACCTTCGCGCGGCTGCTCTATCCGCTGGACAGCGACGACCCGCGCTGGCGGCTGCCCTACCGGGTGGTGCCGGAGCCGATCGTGACGCTGGCCGCGCTGGCCGCCCACACGTCGCACATCCGGCTGGGCGTCGCGGTGCTGAACATCCCGTTCTACCCGCCAGCGGTGCTGGCCAAGCAGCTCATCCAGCTCGACATCGTCTCGGGTGGACGCATCGACATCGGTGCCGGCACCGGGTGGTCGGAGGACGAGTATCGGGCGATCGGCATCCCGATGCAGCGACGGATCGGGCGGACCACCGAATACTTGCGGGCAATCCAGACCATCTGGAGCGCCGAGGAGGCGGAGTTCTCCGGGGAGTTCACCGAGCTACCCCGCTCGCTGGTCCTGCCGAGACCGGTCCAGCCGCACCTTCCGGTGCTGCTCGGCGGCAACACCGACAAGGCCTTGCGCCGTGCCGGGCGGCTCTCCGACGGTTGGGTGAGCCCCAGCTTCGCCGACCTCGAGCAGATGGGCACGGCGATCGACACGGTGCGCAAAACCGCCGAGGAGGTCGGCAAGGATCCCGATGCGGTGCGCATCGTCTGCCGCGGTTCGGTGATGGTGCGCCCGCCCGGTGGTCAGGACCGCACCATGCTGTCGGGCTCGCTGGAGGAGATCCGGTCCGATTTCGCCTTGCTTGCCGCCCGGGGAGTGACGGAGCTGTTCTGCGACCTGAACTTCGACGAGCAGATCTGCGCGCCCGACGCTGATCCCGCCACATCGATGGCGCGTGCAGAGGAAGTGCTCGAGGCATTCGCCCCGGCCCCTCGCCAGGTTGTCACGACGAGCGCCTGAGCGCCGAGCGGTAAACCGCGAACGACGTTCCCGTATCCCGGACCTGGGATACGCAGGTTCCTGGATGGAGACAAAGATGTCCGGTGGTACTGACGTCCAGCAAGGTCGATCCACCGGTGCGAGAAGTGACGGCGCCGCGCTGACAGACCGGCGCAAACGCCTGGCTCTTCTCGTGCTGTGTGCCGCGATGTTCCTCGATTCGCTGGACGTCTCGTTGATTGCGGTGGCATTGCCGAGTATTGAACAGGAACTGTCCCTGTCACCGAGCACGCTGCAGTGGCTGGTATCGGGCTACACCGTTGCCTACGGTGGTTTCCTCCTACTCGGCGGGCGCACCGCGGATATATTCGGTCGCCGGCGCGTGTTCCTCGCCGCGATGGCACTGTTCGCCGTCGCGAGTCTGGGCGGCGGTTTCCTCGACGACGGCCCGTTGCTGGTGGCGTCGCGGGTGCTGAAGGGGATCGCGGCCGCGTTCACCGCCCCGGCCGCGCTCTCGATCATCACCACCACGTTCCACGAGGGTCGGGAACGTAACCGGGCGCTGGTGGTGTACTCCACCACCGCGGCGACCGGGTACAGCCTGGGACTGGTGCTCTCGGGTGTGCTCACCGAGGTGCACTGGCGGCTGATCTTCTTCCTGCCGACCGTGGTCGCCGTGCTGGTGCTGGTCCTCGCACCGCTGGCCGTGCACGAGTCCGCGACAACCGGCCGGCGCAGCCGCAGCTACGACGCCGGCGGAGGGCTCACCATCACCGCGGGGTTGTTGCTCTTGGTCTACGGACTGGTGCAGGCACCCGAGGCCGGGTGGGCAGGCCGCAGCGTGCTGGGCCCCCTGGTTGCTGCCGTGCTGCTGATCGGCGCGTTCCTGCTGATCGAACACCGCCACCGCGAGCCCACGGTGCCGCTGCGGCTGTTCCGGTCGAGGACACTGAGCACGGCCAATGCGCTGGGCGTCATCTTCCTTGCGGCCAGTATCGGCTGGCAGTTCATCGCAACGCTGTACTTGCAGCAGGTGCTCGGCTACGGTGCGATGACCACAGCGCTTGCCATACTCCCGCTGGGCGTCATGGTTCTGCTGGTGGCGCAGTTCGTCACGGGCAGGCTGATCGACCAGTTCGGCCTGCGCCCAGTCGCCACGGTGGGCTTTGTCATCCAGGCGTCAGGAATCCTGTTGTTCTCCCTGGCCGGCATCGACGCCGACTACCTCACGCTGTTGTTCCCGGCTGTCATGCTCCACGGCATCGGCAACGGGCTGGTGTTCCCGACCCTGAACATCGCCGGGGTCAGTGGGGTGGCCGACCGCGAACAGGGAATCGCCTCGGGGCTGATCACCGCATCGACCCAGATCGGCGCCGGCGTGGGCGTGGCCGTGCTGACCGGAGTGAGTGTGGCGCTGACCACGGGTTCCGGCACGGCAGCAGTCATGAGCGGTTACCACGGGGCGTTCGCCGTCGGCGGTGCCATCTCGCTGCTCGGTGCCGTGGTGGCCGCGTTCGGATTCTGCAAGCTCACGGTGTCGGCGACAGGCGTCGTCGACCGCCGATCCGGCCCCCAGCCCTGTGCGGCAGCGCCAGCCGTGACGAAGTACTGATCGGGCTAACCCCTCACTTCGTGCGGTATCCATTGCCGCGCCGCGCCACTCGGGCGACGTTGGGACTTGAATCTCAGACTGAGCCTGGGATTTGAATCTCAGATCGAGGAGGTGCGAGGAAGTGAGTCAGGCAGTCGATGTCGAGGCCGGGACGCGCCGTGTGGCGCAAGGCTGGTTCGACGCGCTTACCGGTGGTGACATCCAGACGGCATTGGCATATCTCGACGAGGACGTCGAGTTCATCAACTACACACCGGTGCCCGGTTACAATGACGACATGGCGTGGATCGGCACGTACCGCGGCCGGGACGCGGCGTTCGGCAGCTTCCAGGTGTTCGTCGGCGCTTGCGACGTGCAGGTCGAGGAACTGGTGGCGCTGGTGGTCGACGGGCAGGAGGCCATGGGCGTGATCCACGAGGTCTCCGTGGTCCGGGAAACCGGTCAGCGGTTCGAGATCGAGTTCATCCAGCGCCTGACCATTCGGGACGGCAAGATCGTCCGCTGGAAGTCCTACACCGATCCCTCACCGATCATCCGTGCGATTCGTGGAGGTGAATCGTGAGTACCCGACCGATCGACGCACTGGCGTCAGAGAGGACCGATCGCGAGCGGCGGCTGCTCGCTGCGGTCACGGCAGGGTGACGCGCAAAGTCGTTTTCCCAGTTCAGGGGTGTTTGAGGGATCTTGGGGTGGATCCTGTCTCGGTGGGCGTTGATGTGGTGGTCTGGGTTGTGGTGTCCGCCAGCGCCCGGGTTCCGG